>JBELAE010000245.1:0-7775 GCA_049509155.1 Candidatus Sulfotelmatobacter sp. | reverse complement strand
ACATGCTCAACGGCATTGAAGTCGATCGCGCCAAGGTCGATTGGTATGTGAAGAATTCGCTGATGCTGGTCACAGCCCTCGCGCCGAAAGTGGGCTACGACAAAGCCGCGCAGATCGCCCACACAGCCCACGTCGAGCACAGCAGCCTGCGCGAAGCCGCGCTGAAGCTGGGTTACCTGACGGGCGAGGAATTTGATCAACTGGTCAAGCCGGAGAAGATGACGAGGCCGTAAGCCCTCATCGAGCGCCGTTACGGTGTAGCGAGTCCCAATAGCAACACCAGGCGCTCATGGATCGCCTTCACGACCTCGATCGGCGCAGTCTCCACATATTTGGCGCGCCGAACGCGCCAAGCGAAATTCTTTATCTGATCGGCGAGAACGAAGCCTGTAGTTTTCATCTGGGCGGGAAGTCGAACTTCGAAAGGATATCCCTTCGTTCGGTTCGTGACCGGAACTGCCACGACTAAGCTGGTTTTGCCATTGTAGGAACTCGGGGATAAAACGATCGCCGGCCGCCAACCTCCCTGCTCATGTCCGGCTACCGGATCCATGTCGATCTTAATAACGTGGCCGACATCGGGGACGTAGGGCGCGCCTACCACACCTCGTTACCCACAGGCTTGCCCCAGTCAACCTCCTCATGGCAATTCTCCGGAGTGATCGCCGCAACCAGGGATTCCAGCGTAAGCTTTGGATGAACGGGCCGCGCCGTGAGGTGACCGTCCTCTACCATCAGTTCCACTTCATCACCTTCCTTTATATTTAATGCATCGAGCATCGCTCGCGGAATTCGCAGGGCATGGCTATTGCCCCAGCCAACGACCTGCGACCGGGCAGCAGTGGGAACGTGTTTTTCTTCGACCATCCCTTTGCTCTTTAGAGCGCGCAAGTGAAACCGAATACTTCCTTTCACTCCTCCGTTCTCCTTTGCCCAATCGTTGAGAAGAGCGCTGTATCGGCCATCTTTGTCTACTAACGGCGCAAGCGCTTCAAGGGAAACCGGAGCCGAACAGCTTGAGAGAGCGTCAACTACCAGAGCCTTCTGACCCGTGAACTTTGCTTCACTCAATTTTGGTGTCTTTGAGTACATCTTTTTCATGGTTCCCACCCCAGACCTGCAGTTTCAGACATGATTATACATATAGGTATATCCATGTCAAGATATACACAAAGATGGGTGCTCTATTCGGCAACTTGTTCCCCTTCTCTAGCCTGCTGCATTTCGGTCCCTTTCTTTGCGGCGGTCGTGATCACCACCACGCTCACCAGCACCAACAGAGTGCCCACGACCGTGCGCCGGCCGATCGCCTCTCCGCCCAGAAAATATCCTACGACAACAGCGACCACCGGATTCACGTACGCGTACGTCCCCACCTTGGTCGGCGATTCGTGATGAATCAGCCAGACATACGCGGTGAAGCCTACGATCGATCCGGCCACAATCAAGTATGCCAACGCGAGCCATGCCCCACGTGACACCGCCAGCAAGTGAAAGCCTCGGAATTCTCCCAGCAGCGCCGCGGTCAGCGTAAGCAGCACGCCTCCCGCAAGCATCTGCGCTCCGGAACTCATGGCTTTCGCGGCCGGTGAAGGGAGTTTGCGGCTGAGAGACGACGCCACCGACCAACTGATGGCCGCGAACAGTAAAGCCAAGGCACCGGCCGTGTCGACGGGAGCTTCGCCCAAGCTCATCGTGGGTAAAACCAGAACGGCAACTCCAGCCATCCCTACCAACAGGGCGAGGCCAAGCCGCAAAGTAAGGCGCTGCGTGCGTAGAAAAACAATCTCCGCGAGAGCCATGAAGGCCGGGATCGTCGCCATCATGACCGCCGCGATGCCTGAGGGCACCCGGCGCTCCGCCCAGAACAGCAGCCCGTAATCGAAAACGAAAATCAGGAGCGCAAGAAGTGAAGCCGCGCCCCACTCGCGCGCCGATGGAGACGGTGTGCCCCGGGCCCGCATCCAGCCATAGAGCACGATTCCGGCCACCAGGAAACGCATGCCGGCAAGAAGAAACGGTGGAACCTCGCGCACTCCTACGCGAATCGCCAGGAAGGTCGATCCCCAGACGAAATAGATGATGGCAAAGGCCAGCAGAACTTTCCAGGCACGAGGTTTGGAAGCATCCATGCCGATGATTCCTGACGCGGGAGCACAAAGGAGTCCCGAGACTGATTAGATCATCGTGACCCGCTCACGGCGCGGATCTTGCATATCAAAAGTTTTTATAAGGCTATAAGCTGAAGGGATGTGGGCAGGAAGCCCGCCGCGTTTATTTTTTCAGCAGGCTGGTATGGCTGGCTACGCATTGCCATTTGCCGGTGTCCAACACCCAGGTGTCGGTGAAGCGACCGAGATGCTCATAAGGCTTGCCTTGATAGCTGCCCTGGGTATGATAGATGCCCGTAACCACGGCGGTATCGCCGAAGAAGTTCATCTTAACGTCCTGGATCGTCAGCGCGGTGGGCTTGAATCGCGGGTCTTTAATGTCGGCGAGAAATTTCTGTTTGTCGCTCATTTCGCCGTCCCACTCGGTATTCACGAACCGGCTCGAAACGAGGGCCTCGAGCGCAGCCGCATCGCGGTTCACCTGAGCCTCATTCCACAGTCGCTCCAGAACTAGCAGCTTTGTCTCGCGTGGATCGGCCTGCTGGGCGGCCAGTCCGACCGAGCCCAAGGCCAGCAGAAGACAGAAGAAGGTGGTAGCGCGATTCATGCCCTTACACGCTCGCGACATCCCCACGTGGGCGAACGTGCAAAAACGATAGCAGCGCCGACCGTAGTCAAGCCATCGAAAATGCACGAAAGAGAGTTACGAACGTCATAGACCGGCCATCGCACTTAAGCCCTCGGACGCAAGACCTCGGACTCCCGCCCTTGGGTCACGAGTTCGGAGGTCTGCGGTCCAAGGTCTACGGTCCGGTTTAGAACGCCCAGCGCAGCAGCGTCGCGCCCACGGTAAACCCGGCGCCTACCGAAGCCAGCATCACCAGACTTCCCTTCTTCAGCTTGCCTTGCTCGATCGCTGTATTCATGGCCAGCGGGATCGTCCCCGCAGTGGTATTGCCGTAGCGTTCGATGTTCACGACCACGGCCTCGGGGCGCAGTCCCAGACGGTCGGCAGTCGCATTGATGATGCGCAGGTTGGCCTGATGCGGAATGAAAGCGTCAATGTCAGTGCCTTTCAGCCCGTTGCGTTCGAGCAACTTCTGGCACAGTTCGGTCTGCTTGCGGACCGCGAACTTGAAGACCTGCTGGCCGTCCTGGTGGACGTAGTGCATTCGCTTGGCGATCGTATCTTTGCTGGTCGGGTTCAGGCTGCCACCGCCGGGCATGTAGAGAAACTGCGAGCCCGAACCGTCGACTTCGTGAATGTAGTCGATCAACCCGACCGACTCATCTTCGGCGGGTTCCAGGATCGCCGCTCCTGCACCGTCGCCAAAGATCACACAAGTAGCGCGGTCGGCGTAGTCGATGATCGACGACATCACGTCCGCGCCAATCACCAGAACGCGCTTATGCGATCCGCTGGCGATGAACTGCGCTCCTACCTGCACCGAATAAAGAAAAGCCGAGCACGCCGCCGAGAGATCGAAACCCCACGCTCCTTTAGCTCCCAGCTTGTCCTGCACCAGGCAGGCGGTCGAGGGAAAAAACATGTCCGGGGTGACGGTCCCGACGATGATCACGTCGATGTCGGTAGGCGCAAGGCCGCGCAGTGCCAGCGCCTTCTTCGCGGCTTCGACGGCGAGATCGCTCGTGGCCACACCTTTCTCCGCGATATGGCGCTCGCGGATGCCGACCCGTTCCATGATCCAGTCGTTGTTGGTGTCGACCATTTTTTCCAGGTCGGCATTGGTGAGCAGGCGAGGCGGCACGTAGGTGCCGAGGGCGCTGATTTTGGCGCGAATCGGTTTCGTCAACAAAAGCTCCTGTGGAGGCTCAATTATTTTGAAGGATTAGGGGAGGAATGTCTAACTGATCTCGGGTCCGAACCCGTATGCTGTTGGGTTTTATCAAACCGCAATGGTCGCAGGGACAAGCACAATCGGGATGAAAACCAGGGGACGCACAGCATCGTCCACCACTTCCTCCCCCGGAAAGTTACAGCCACCGCTAAGATCAGACTCAGCATCAGTTGCGCTAGAAGAGTTGGTCCTCGCAACTCAGACCAGTCGTGACACAGGAAGCCAGCGAAATAAAGAATTGCAAGCGTGATGCCGACGCATGCGGGTGTTCTTAAATCCTCGTTCATCCTCTTGGCCCTCCCACAGCCGAACAGCGCGATACCATGACGATTGAGATTCGCTCTAGAACGCCCACCGCAGCAGCGTCGCCCCGGACGTGAACCCAGCGCCCACAGTCGCGACCAGTACGCGGTCGCCCTTCTTCAATCTTCCTTCTTCTAACGCCGTCTGCATGGCAAGCGGAATCGTGCCCGCCGTGGTATTGCCGTAGCGATCGATGTTGATGATGACCTTCTCCAGCGGCATCCCCAGGCGCTCGGCCGTGGCGGTGATAATGCGCCGGTTGGCCTGATGCGCGATGAAGCAATCCACATCCTGGCCCGTCAGCTTATTTTTCTCTAGGATGCGTTCCGTCATCTCCGCCATCTTCTTCACTGCATACTTGAACACATTCTTCCCATCCTGATGAATACAGTGCATCTTCTGGTCAACCGTCTCGTGTGTCGCCGGGTTCAGACTGCCCCCTCCGGGCATGAATAGATACTGTCCGCCCATGCCCTCGATCTGGGCCACATGATCGATGATTCCGAGTTCCCCATCCTCCGAGGGCTCAAGCAGGACCGCACCCGCTCCATCGCCAAAAATAATGCAGACGGCCCGGTCAGTGTAGTCGGTCATCGAGGAATTCACGTCCGACCCGATGACCAGGACTTTCTTGTACTGTCCCGACTCGACGAACTTTACTCCGGTGTTCAACGCGTAGAGAAACCCCGAGCATCCGGCGGAGACGTCGAAGCCCCACGTATTCTCGATGCCCAACTTATGCTGAACCAGGCAAGCCGTTGACGGATACATCATGTCCGGCGTCACCGTGCCCACCACGATCAGGTCCACTTCCTGCAAATCGAAGGGATGCGATGCAACTAGTTTTTTCACCGCCTCGACCGCCAGGTCGCTGGCCGCCACGCCTTTGTCCACGATATGGCGCTCGCGGATCCCGACCCGTTCCATGATCCAGTCGTTGGTGGTGTCGACCATTTTCTCCAGATCGGCGTTGGTAAGAACTCGTGGCGGCAGATAAGTGCCCAGTGCGCTGATTTTGGCGCGGATCGGTTTGGTCAATGAGAGCTCCCGAGAGACAACGGCTCCTGAAACATGAAAACTCAGTATTCTCAACAATTAGGAGCAGAATGTCTAACCCGAAATATCTAGCCCGATCAACCACTAAGGACACGAGGTCACACCAAGGAATTCTGTATTTCCTTCGTGATCCTTAGTGTCCTTCGTGGTTTATGGTTTTCTCTTTCCCGCGTGTCGAAGCAATTCTCCGGTCAAGCCGCGGCGCGGTCTCTCTCATGCTCGATCCAATCCCGGATAAAACGTGGGCAAAATACGATGCTGAAATCGTGATCTTCGCCGTCGATCAGATAGAACAGCGCTGGGCGATCCAGTTCCTCCAGGTGCGCGAGATTCAGCTGCGGCCAAAGCCGGCACTCGGTCGCAGAGTGCACCAGTTGGTCGAGATAGGGTAAATGTCCCTGGAATAACTTTCCTGACACTCGGATCGTGACGGCGGGATTGAGGCTGGGGGAAATACCGCGATTCATCATTTTTCTCCTCTCGTGCGGGCGACCGTTAATTCTGCTCGGGCCACTTTCAGTTGATGCGCGAGGAAGCGTTTCTTGCGAAAAGACTCGTAAAGAACTTGTAAATCTTGGTAATCAGAGGGGCGGGAACACACGTCTGTGGAAAAACTGATCTGTGGAAAAAATAAGCCAGGCACCGGGGACTCACTGCACACGCAAGAGCCCGTTACCGTTGCTTCCTTCCGGACCTGGCGGGATTGGCGGGAGTACGTCGCGTAAGACCGATGCCTGACCTGAATCATTCTAGCATTCCGCAGCTTTCGCTCTAGCAACCCCTCGCCGACCTGTCATCCCGAGCAACGCGAGGGACCTGGGTGTTTGCCGGTGCCCGGCAGCAGCGCGCGCGCCTGCAAGAACCGAGATCCTTCGCGTTGCTCGGGATGACAAAACCCTTTGAAACGGCCAGTGAAAACAGCAAGTGACTTTTGGTGCAAGAATCTGCGGCTGAAGCCTTCCCTTCTGGTGATGGTTGTCGAACAATGGTTGTCTAGGCTGGTGGCCAGCCAGTTGTGTGAAAAAATGAGTCTCTAGCAGCCGACTGACAGTACATCTGCCTAAACCGAATGGCGACCCAGCCTTCCCAATCCGGTGTGATGCCCCTGTCGCGGGTGATCGACCATTACTTCGACCTCGCGCTGTATTTACTTGTTCTCACTGGCTTTGCAACCCTGGCCAGCACGGGTGGTCTCGACCTGCCTGCAACCATTCTGGTGGGGGTCGCGCTGGCCATCCGCGGGTATATGCTGTCGCAGGGGCGGTCGTTCGTAATTTCTGAGAACTGGACCACTCCCCTCTCCATCGCTTACTTTCTCTTTTTCGCGGCCGACTACTTCATTTTTTCGCGCAATTTCCTGCCCGCGACGATCCACCTGGCGCTGTTCGGCGTGGTAGTAAGGATGTTCTCGCTGCGCCGCGAGCGCGACCACGTTACCCTGGCAATCCTCGCCTTCTTGATGGTGCTGGCATCGGCCGTCCTGACGGTTGACAGCGTCTTCCTGTTCTCCTTCGCCGTCTTCATGATGATGGCTGTGGGAACCTTTGTGCTTATGGAAATGCGGCGATCCGGGCACGCGGCCAATGTTCAGGCGCGGCATTCCAACGATCGCCACGAACACCGCCAGTTGGCTTTTTCCCTGGCCCGCGTCGCACCCGCTTTAATGTTGATGATTCTTCTCAGCGGGACGGTCATCTTCTTCCTGATGCCGCGCATGTCGGCGGGCTACATGGGCGGCTATTCGTTCGGGAACAATCTCTCGGCCGGCTTCAGCGATCATGTTCAGTTGGGGCAGATTGGGCAGATCCAGCAATCCAGCGCGCTGGTCATGCATATCCAGATCGATGGCGACCGGGTGGGCGGGTCCGACTTGCACTGGCGCGGCGTGGCTCTGGCGAATTTCGACGGCCACACATGGTCGAATCCTCGCGAGCCGTTTATTTTGCAGCGGCAACTGGACGGCAGCTTTAAGGTCCCAACCGCCAACGCCGCACTGCGCTCCTACATCGCGCCCGGTCTGGTGCGTGAGCAGGTGATTCACTACCGCGTGCTGATGGAACCGATCGGCACCAACGTCTTTTTCCTCGCACCCTGGGCCCGCAACGTCAGCGGCAATTACCGCATGCTGGCCGCCGACGCTGGCGGAGCTGTATACAACCTCGACGCTCAGCGCAACATTAGCCGTTACGAAGCGGACTCCGACATCGCGACCGCCTCGCCCGCGGAATTGCGCACCGCGGGAGGGAATTATCCGCCGCTCATCACCGCCACATATCTGCGCCTGCCACCGCTCGATCCTCGAGTTCTCCGCCTGGCGGCTCAGATCACAAATTCGGCCACCAGCGATTTCGACAAAGCGGCCGCGATCGAGAACTATCTCCGCACCCGCTTCGGCTACACGCTCGAGTTGCCGCGCACCTCGGTGAAAGATCCCATCGCCAATTTT
>JBELAE010000244.1:0-9541 GCA_049509155.1 Candidatus Sulfotelmatobacter sp. | reverse complement strand
GCCAGGTGCAGCCGGGTAGACCTGCTGCCCACGGCGGGCTCCATCATATTCTGCGGCGTCAGGGTTGCCGCCGCTTTGTGTCCCAGCGCGAAAGACTCCCGCAGAAACTTGAGGATGTCGGCCTTAGTTTTCATCTCGACGGGACCATTGCCATCCTTAATAAATGCGGGCACCGGATCGCCTGTGATATGGGACCAAATAAAGTAATTGGAAGCGGCGATGTGCTTGACCTGCACTGCAAACGAGCGCACCCCTTTGTAGTCGTCCCCCGGAATGTTCAAGCTCTCGGGAGAAAAGTTGAACTTCTCTTCCGGCATGGCCTCGGCAGCGTCCAGGATTTGTTTTTCAACGGCGCTGATCTCGCTATCCACATTCGAAGCCAAAGTTGGCTGCGAGGATTGCGCCTGAGAGGATTGCGCCTGGGCCGCGCTTCTCGCGAGAGGTGTGACAATCGAAACCAGTAACGGCATGAGCAGGAACATTCGGATGGTTTTCATATAGAGTGATTCCCCTCGGTTTTGAGCAACAACTGCCTCGGGCGGGACTCCACGGACCTCAGAGCAGCGGCGGCGTCATGTACGGACCGAGACAAAAATCCAAAGCCGGGCCACCCGCCTACGAAAATATCGGGACGAGAGTCAAGTTTGTTGGCCTTTCGGTTGGGACGAATTCAACTGTCCCTGTTTCGATCTGGCCATCCGCTCTGAGTCTTACAATAAAAGCCGCCTTCTTGAGGCCAATTCCATCGAAAGTCAGCCAGCGTAGCACAGAATCTGCCCCGGCTTTTATTGCCAGGTCCGCGTTGTCCTTCCGAGTGAAATAGTGTTCAAGGGTGCTTGCTGTCACATCAGCTGCACTCAGAATGTCGAGGAAGCCTAGGGCCTTCGGCCGGAATGGCCTTGCCCCTCCGATTAGGGGAAAATTCTGATTCGGACGGAGATATATCCTCGTTGCCCGTTCAAACATCACCAGAGCTCCCTTGTGCTGCTCTTCGTTTGCGCAAACATTATCGTTGTCCGTCATCCAGAAGATCTTCTGTCCGTCACGAGCCAGCAACGTTGTCAGAAATGCTGTCAAATGGGCCACCCTCAAGAGTTTTTCCGTAACCGCGGCCTTCCATTCGCCAATTCCTTCATCCTGGAGCATTCTCGCGAGTTGCTTGCTATCCGGCCCGAGCAATGTCTGGATTTTCTTATCTACAACAAGGGTGCAAAGAAATCCCGGAAGCAAATTGTTCAGAGCCGAAAGGTAGTCTGGCAGAGCCCGGCGCAGCTGGCCCATACCAAAATCTTTGAAAGCGATCTCTTTCTCACCGAGGCTGTGGGTCCTACGGACCTCAATCATCCTTGAAGCGAACGCTCCAATGTAGCTCCAGCCGCAAACAAGGGCGGAATATGCGTTGTAGTTCCCCGAACTCTCGCCGGCGTAATCGGAAAAAACCCCAATAGATTCGTTATTGAACGCGGACAGGTCAGGGAGAAAAAGACGTTGACGATTGTGACCTTTCACAAGTTGGTCGTGGAGAACACGCGCGATGAGCGGGTAGTCTTCGTGAGGATGAGAGTGCAGGAGATTAAAGTCCGGAGTCTTCCATACCAACTTGTTGGCCGTATCGGTCAATGACGCAAATACATCGGTCGACATAGTGATTTCGTGACGGAACCCACTTTCCCCACGTTATTGGAACGTCAGCCTTTTTTGCAACAAGCATCAAACTTGTATCCCCTGATATCAGTGCATGGCAGTGCTTCAGGCGCCCCCTTGACAACTCCCCACTCATGCCTTAGAATTAGCACTCGTGAGGCATTAGTGCTAACAGCACAGCCTAACCCAACCAAATCATAGGTTTACGCAGATCCAATCAATCACGTCAACCTTCTAAATCCTTGAAAGGAGTAACAAACATGGCGAAATTTTCACCCCTCCATGACCGCATTCTGGTCCGTCGCGTGGAAGAAGCTTCCACCACTCGTGGTGGCATCATCATCCCCGACTCGGCCAAAGACAAACCGCAGGAAGGCGAAGTCATCTCCACCGGCAAAGGCCGCACCAACGACGAGGGCAAGACTTTCCCTCTGGCCGTCCAAGAAGGCGACCGCATCCTGTTCGGCAAGTATTCCGGCACCGAGATCAAGATTGATGGCGAAGAGTACATCATCATGAAAGAAGAAGAAGTCCTCGGCATCCTCACCGGCGCCGCAACCCCGTCGAAGAAAGAACTCGCCGGCTCGAAGAAATAGCTCTCAGTCGTCAGCTGTCAGCCATCAGCTAAACCCTGATCCTGACCAGCGGCGGCCAAAGGCACCAGGCTGAAAGCTGACAGCTGATAGCTGACAGCCCCCAGCCAAGAAAACCACAGCAGGCATACCCTGCAAATTTAGGAGATAAAAAATGGCAAAACAAATCGTTCACGGAGAAGAATCCCGACAGGCGATCCTCCGCGGCGTCAACCTTCTGGCCGATGCCGTGAAGGTCACCCTCGGCCCCAAGGGTCGCAACGTAGTCATCGAAAAGAAATTCGGTTCGCCGACCATCACCAAAGACGGCGTCACCGTAGCCAAGGAAATTGAACTGCGCGACCCGCTCGAGAACATGGGCGCACAGATGGTTCGTGAAGTCGCCTCCAAGACGTCCGACGTCGCCGGCGACGGCACCACCACCGCCACCGTTCTCGCCCAGGCCATCTTCCGCGAAGGCGTCAAGACCGTTGCCGCCGGCGCGAATCCCATGGCTCTGAAGCGCGGCATCGAGAAGGCCGTCACCATCATCTGCGGCAAAATCGACAAAGAAGGCAACCGCGTCAACGGCGAGCTCGACAAACTGTCGAAGCCCGTCAACAACGACGGCATGATCGCGCAAGTCGGCACCATTTCCGCCAACAATGACGAGACCATCGGCAAGATCATCGCGGAAGCCATGAAGAAGGTCGGCAAAGACGGCGTCATCACCGTCGAAGAGTCGAAGACGCTTGAGACTCAGCTCGAAGTCGTGGAAGGCATGCAGTTCGACCGCGGCTACCTCTCGCCCTACTTCGTCACCGACCCCGAGCGTATGGAAGTCGCCATCGAGAACGCCTACATTCTGATCAACGAAAAGAAGATCAGCTCGATGAAAGACCTGCTCCCGCTGCTCGAGCAGATCGCCAAGTCCGGCAAGCCGCTGCTGATCATCGCAGAGGACGTTGAAGGCGAAGCGCTCGCCACCCTGGTCGTCAACAAACTGCGTGGAACGCTGCAAGTCGCGGCCGTCAAGGCTCCCGGCTTCGGCGATCGCCGCAAGGCCATGCTGCAGGATATCGCGATCCTAACCGGCGGCAAGGCCATCACCGAAGACCTCGGCATTAAGCTCGAGAACGTTCAGATCAGCGATCTCGGCCAGGCCAAGAAGATCACCATCGACAAGGACAACACCACGGTGGTCGAAGGCAAGGGCAAGCACGCTGAAATCGAAGGCCGCGTAAAAGAAATTCGCAGCCAGATCGACAAGACCACCAGCGACTACGACCGCGAGAAACTGCAGGAGCGGTTGGCGAAGCTGGTCGGTGGCGTAGCCGTCATCAAAGTCGGCGCCGCAACCGAAACCGAAATGAAAGAGAAGAAGGCCCGCGTAGAAGATGCGATGCACGCCACCCGCGCAGCCGTGGAAGAAGGTATTGTCCCCGGCGGCGGAGTTGCACTGGCCCGTTGCGCCGCAGCCCTCGAAAAGGTGAAGTCCGACAGCGATGAGCAGATTGGCATCAACATCGTCCGTCGCGCCATCACCGAACCCCTGCGCATGATCGCCGAAAACGCCGGCGAAGAAGGCGCAGTCGTTCTGGGCAAGGTGCTCGAGTCGAAGGAAATCAACTTCGGCTACAACGCCTTCTCCAACGAGTACGAGGACCTGGTCAAGGCCGGCGTGCTCGACCCGACAAAGGTCGTGCGCACCGCCCTGCAAAACGCCGGTTCAATCGCCAGCTTGATGCTGACCACCGAAGCCCTGGTAGCGGAGATTCCCGAAAAGAAGGAAGCTCCCGCCGGCGGCGGACACGGCGGCGGCGGCGGCATGGGCGACATGTACTAAGAAGTTAGGTTGTCATCCTGAGCGGAGCCGTTCTTCAGGCGAAGCGAAGGATCTCAGTCTTATCGGCTCTCAGCCCCGCTCGCAAGAGCGGGGCTTTGATTTTCCCGCGCCAATTGATTACCTCACTGAAGGCGCTCCAGTGGCCGCGTCCGGCAATGTTTCCTGTTGACAGTCCACTCTCTTGGCACTATTCTTTCGCGTTGCCGCTTCTCTGCCTTAGTTCTGTCCTTCCTCCGGGCTGACGTGGGCGGCAATTGTCACCCGTCGGGTCGCGCTTCTCGTGGTCCGTTCCGCGTAGTCCATTTCTAAGGAGAGAACATGTTCGCCTACGCCCGTACCCATGTGCTGGTTATGATACTGGGTCTGTCCTCGATTCAAGCCCTTGCCCAGTCCGCTTTTACATACAAGAAATTAGTGGACACCGGGGAGACGGCACCGGCGCCCCACGAAATGGGCGAGATTCTGGAGTCGAGCTTCGACGACCACGGTCTCATCGTTTATGGAGCGGACAACGGCCTCTTCTATGACTCTGAAGGAAAAGTGAATCTGTTTGGCTTCTTTGACCAGCCAGCCCCTGGCGGAGGGAAATTCTCCGCCTCCTGGTCGTCCAACCTCAGTTCTACCGGGAAGCTGTTATTCCGCGGCGAGGTGACGTCACCCGGTGTTAGCGGGCTGTTCATGTACGCGGGGGGCAAAATAACATCGGTCATTCCGGATGGAACCGTCGCTTCGAATGGTGTCGCGGTCAGTGCCTACTACCCCGTGATCAGCAGCAACGGCGATTTCGCTTTTCTCAACGAAGCACCTCAGGGCCTCTATCTCGATTCGAAAGGCACGATCACTCCCATCGCTGTAGCCGGCCAAGCCGCACCGGGCGGCGGCACATTCAATGTGTTCTCGCAATATGCGATAAACAAGTCAGACCAAGTTGCATTCATCAGCTTTCTATCGCCCAGCGGAGAAGGCCTGTATCTCGCCTCCGGAGGAACCATTACAAAAATCATTGCCACCGGCGACACTTTTTCGGACGGCAGCGCATTTGCGTTCCCAGACGGCGTCTCCATCAACGAATCCGGCCAGGTTGCTTTCGGTGGAGTAAATAACAACGGATCCGAAAAGTTCGAAGGACTGTTTCAATACTCGGGTGGGCAATACAATGTGATCCTATCGACCGGAACCACGATGCCAGATGGAAGTACTCTGAATTTTCCGTTCGCAGTCTCTATTAATAATGCAGGGCAGATCGCCTTTGGATCCAGCACGATTGTCGGGACGAGCACCGGTCTAGGCACTTACATTTTTTCCGCCGGCAATCTCACGGAAGTCGCGGTTTCAGGAGAGAGCGCCCCCAACGGCGACGTTTTTAGCGACAGCGGCGAATACAACGTACAAATCAACGACTCGGGTCAGGTGCTCTTGCTTTCTCCGATGACTTATCACGCCGACGCCCTTTTCTCGTTTTCGGCCCGGAAACTGACTTATGTCGCAGGAGAGGGCGATCACGTCTCCGAAACCCCCGCATTTGAATATCCAACGCCGGTGGCGATCGCTGCGAACAATGAGGTCTTGTTCTCCGATTTCACCTTCCCCGGGGGATCTGGGTACTTTCTGGTTTCTCCGCAAACGGGAAACCATGTCAGCATTAGTTTCGTGGCCAATTCAACAACCAGCGTCTCCGATGGTGATCTCGATTACATCCAAGCAGCAGCAATGAACGACAGTGGCGAAGTCGCAATGGTGGCCGACACGTCGGAAGACTATGGAAATATCCTGCTCGATTCGGGAACGGGCTTGAACGTGGTGGCGGGTGGCCCGAGCAGCAGCGTCTCGCCTTCCCAGCCCCTCTCGATCAATAATTCCGGTCAAGTAGCGTTCTACGGCTATGGCTCCTCCGGCAGTGGCGTCTTCCTTTACTCTGACGGACAAAGTACCTTATTGCCGGGAACTTCTGGCTTTCTGTCCTCTCTTGCCGTGAATGACAGCGACGCGATGGCTTTCTTTTCGACACCGACGCCACCGAACCAAAGTGGGATTTACTCCTACGCGAATGGCGTGGTGACGGGGCTGGCGCTAAACGGCCAATCCGCTCCGGGCGGCGGGGATTTCTCCTACTCGTACGGCAGTCCGCGTTTCGGACCGGTGATCAACGAGAGCGGCGCGACCGCGTTCGCGGCCCCGCTCAGTGTTTCCGACGACAGTGGCATCTTTCTGTCCGCCAATGGCACGTTGTCCCGCATCGTTGGAACCGGGGACTTGGCTGCGGACGGAAGCACTTTTGAGACAGTCGACTCTCCCAGTATTAACGCTTCGGGAGAGATCGCGTTCTGGGGAGCCACGACTTCGGAGATCGGCATCTTCGTGTATGGCAACGGAGCGATCACAAAGGTAGCCGGAACTGGCGACGTCATCGGCAAGGAAACACTAGCTTATCTCGATTACCCGCGAATTACCGACAGTGGCGACATCGCCTTTTTGTCGTTGCTCAGCGATGGAACCACAGCGATCTACCTCGCACAGCCTCCGACGAAGGAGAATACGAAGAAAATGAATCTCACTCTGACGTCGTCCAGGCCGTTACGTCCGAATGCACCGTTGGTTATGGAAATGCGTGGTCGCTACGAGAGGGCCGTCGCCGTCCGGACACTACAGCTCCACCATGCCTTCGATCCGCACCGGAACGAAATAGACGGATCGCGATAGGCATAACCGGGGCCACACCTAAGTTTGCTTGTGAGGTCGCGTTCTTTCTTGACATCAAAAGAAGTGAAGATGAAACTATAAATGCAAGGTGCGAACCTGGTCATTCGACTAGGCTGAGTTCAGGGCGGCCGCCAAGGCCGCCCTTTTTATTTCATGCCTGCGTGGTTAATTTACTGGTTAACCCATCCCAAAACCGCTATCTCCTCTGGTATCAACAATGTAATATATATCTGTACGTACACTAAAGTACATCAGAATGTTCCTGCAGGAACATAGTATAAAATTTACCTAGCCGTACTTTCAACGACTTAGCCCTCGATCAGCTCTCCAACGACGGCGAGATTCGAGTGGCGTAGGGGCATCTCTTGCCATTGTGGCCCTTGGAGTCGTGTTCCCTCACCAGGGCGATGGCAAAGCGCTCAGCCCGTGCGGCCGCGGTCGTCTGCTCGGAGGTAAGGGTCCGGCTCACCGCAAGGCTCCGGATGTCCGACAGGTGTTGCTCCAGTTCGTCCTTGGTGTCGCATTCCATTTATTGCTGATTCCTCTCCAACGAAAAAATATATACGTGCGGCTTTAGCGATCCAGCTCGCTCCACTTATCTTTCGGTAAAGCCTCCTTCACGCTTTCGATCTTTTGAAAGCCGTCTTTTAGCACCGTAGTCTTTGCGTTCTCCCTGGTAACTGAGAGGGGCGTCAGCAGGATCGCCTTGGTTGTCTGGTCACCGTTGGGCACGGTTGTGGTGTTTTCTACCATGCCGTGTCTGGCCAGGGTAACCGCAGCTTCGGCCGCGGTTCGGGCTTCGCCGGCGAGAGGTTTGTACACGGTCATGAGCTGGGTGCCGTCGAACAGATGCGCCACGGCAGTAAGATCGGCGTCTTGGCCCGTTACCAATACTTTCCCGGACAGATGGTTATCTTCGAGGGCCTGGATGGCGCCGCCGGCGGTGCCGTCATTCGAGGCCAGGATTGCGGTCAGAGGAACTTTCAGATCGTGATGAGCTAGATCATGCTGAGCTAGATCATGCAGGGCCTGCGTCACCAAAACGTAGGCTTGCGTAGGACTCCACTCGGGTACCCAGATATCGGCGACGATTTTGATATCGCCGCGGTCGATTAAGGGCTGCAGGACCTTCATCTGACCGGCGCGAACGACCTTGGAATTCGGATCTAACGGCGAACCACCCAGAAGGATGTAATTGCCTGTGGGGGCGTGCTCGGTTAAACACTGCGCCTGCAGTACGCCCACCGCAAACAGATCGAATCCGATATAAAGATCGACCTGCGGATTGGGGATGAGGCGGTCATAGCTGATGACTGGGACATGTTTGGCGTGGGCCGCGTCCACGATGCGAACTGCCTTGGCGGAATCGTGCGGAAGGAGCACCAGGACGTCGATACCGGTGTTCAGCAGATCCTTGACTTGCTGGAACTGCAGGTCGTCGTCGCCGTCGGCTGAGCGGATGATGGTTTGTGCGCCGAGTTGCTGAGCGCGCAGTTGAAATTGCTCCAAGTCGGTCTGCCAGCGCTCACCGTTGTTGGCCTCGAGGGAAAATCCAATCTTGATTTCTGGTTTTTGCTGGGCTTGTGGTTGCTGGGGTTGTCCCTCTTGAGCTTGACCCCAACAGGAGACTAGCCCCACGAAAACGAGAAAACCGCAGACGTTCGACCGCCGAACCTGCATAGACCTCTCCAGGCCGGGGCCACAGTCAGCAATAAAGGCCCACAGCATGACATCTTCTGATGATGTTAGGGACAGTAGTACCCAGGATCAATTTACTTTCGTAATGCGTGGGATTGGCCCTGGGGGTGAAGTTGATCGTCCCTGACATCGTTGGAATCGAAAAGTCAAAAGCCCCACCCTCTTTCGCAAAAACATAAGAACGCGAAAGAAAGGATGGGGCAGCCGGGCTCGGATGGAACATCCGCCGAGCGGCGGCTTTCCGGCCGCGTTAGTTGGGGAGCAGGACGGTGTCGACTACCTGGATGACTCCGTTCGATTGAAAGACGTTCGGGATGGTGACGGTCGAGGTGCCGCCCTTTTCGTCTTTCAGGACGATGTTCGATCCTTGCAGCATGGCGATGAGCGTGCCGCCGCTGACGGTCTTCAGCGTGGCCTGGCCGTGTCCGGCGCGGATTTCTTTCTTCAGTTCGGCGGAGCTGAGGCGTCCGGCGACGACGTGGTAGGTGAGGATTTTGGTCAGCATGTCTTTGTTCTCAGGCTTCAGAAGCGTTTCCACCGTGCCCGCGGGCAGCTTGGCGAAGGCCTCGTTGGTGGGAGCGAAGACGGTGAACGGTCCGGGACCTTTCAGGGTGTCGACCAGGCCAGCGGCTTTTACGGCGGCCACCAGCGTAGTGTGGTCGGCGGAGTTGACCGCGTTGTCGATGATGTCCTTGGTGGGATACATGGGTTGTCCGCCGACGACGGGAGTTTTGTCGGCCGCGAAGGCGGTGCATGCGATGGCGAGGCTCAATAACAGAACTGCTGATTTGCGCTTCATATGTGTCTCCTGGTGTGAAGTGAATTCGTGTGATCGATTTCGTGCGAACTGATTTCCATCCGAACTGATCTGAATGTGATCCGCTTTCATAGATAGATACGCGGCTGGAGGAAGATTGGATTGGTGGCCGGAGGAACCTGCTTTTCGGTTGGGACCGGCTCCGCATGCTATAGTGCGACTTCGGCATGGGATCGTTTCTTTTCTTCGCGTTTTCGTGGTGGTCGATCGCGCTGCGGATTGTGGCGATTGTGCACTTCATCCGGCGGCGGCCGAACTTCTTTT
>JBELAE010000243.1:0-7784 GCA_049509155.1 Candidatus Sulfotelmatobacter sp. | reverse complement strand
ACCAGCGAGCCCAGAGGATTTGATTTGCCTCTCGATCGAAGCACGACTCAAACGGTTCGGTGGCGAAATGCGGCTTGTTGTCAATCCTGATTCGCTTCCGGCCCAACAAATGACGCCTCTATTGAAGGCGATTACGCGAGCTCATCGGTGGCGACAGGGAATTTTGGCTGGGGAAAGTCTGAAGCGGACGGTGGCCGCAAAGCAATTAGGCCTCAATGAGCAATACCTTCGCAGAGTTCTGGGCTGCGCTTTTCTTGCCCCGGACATCGTGGAGGCCATCCTCGATGGGCGCTATCCGTCGAATCTGAGCGTTAGGAAACTGTCCCATCGTCAACTTCCTCTTAATTGGGCAGAGCAGAGGATACGACTTGGATTCCCGCCGCGCGAATCGAATGGAATTTAGACTCACGAAAATCTCATCGCACGATCCAATTCTCCGATTTATTCCCTTAATGTCAGCCGTGACGATAAGTCCTGCTAAGTTCCCTGTTCCAGGCACAAAACGCAGAACACGATCCCTGTTATGCCCCTATTAGTTCCCTGTTCTGATTTGAGCCTCGAACGCTGGCTTCTCTAGCAAAATGAATGGTTTGGCGAGATTCCACTCTGATTTTGCGGCCGAATTCGCTAAAATTCCCTGTATTTTTCCCTGTTAGCAGGGAATTGGCAGAGAGAAGTTCGCATGAGACTGCTTCCTCTACCAGACCCCATCTTTTGGTTTCAATCCTCTTGAGCCGCTGGAGTGGGTGAATTTGAGCCATTACTGAGGCGCTGGGGCGCGATCGCGGTTTAGTTCTACGGTGGTAGAATCTCCCACCTGAATGTCCACCGAGGCGGTCGTTAATAATAAGAATAATAATAAGAATAATAATAAAAATCCAGATGGCGGTTCTGCATCGGCTGCCCAGCGATTTTACCGGCCCGAGCTGGATTGCCTGCGTTTTTTCGCCTTTCTTGCCGTGTTTTTTTATCACACGTTTGCTCATGAGGCGGATTACTATTCGGCCCGGCACATCCCGTTCGGAGCGTTCCTGGCAAGCGCAGCGCGGGCGGGAAGTTTTGGCGTGGATTTGTTCTTTCTGCTGAGCGCGTATCTCATCACGGAACTCCTGTTCCGCGAAAAAGAGGAGTTCGGGACCGTCCATCTCAAATCCTTTTATGTCCGGCGCATGCTAAGAATCTGGCCGCTGTATTTTCTGGCCGTGCTGATTGGCGCTGTCTTGCCGCTCGTGGATCCGAATCAGAAATTTCCGCTGCGCTATATCGTCGCGTTTCTGCTGTTGTCGGGGAATTGGATGACGTCTCTGGTCGGGTTTCCACAGTCGGTCATGAATCCGCTGTGGAGCGTGAGCTTTGAAGAGCAGTTCTATTTGATATGGCCGACGCTGATTGCCCGCGCCCGCCGCGCGAGCACGGTGCTACTGGCCAGTGGACTGTTGCTGGTTGTGGCTGAGATTGGCAGACTGGTCCTGCTTAAATATGCGCGGCAACGTCATTCCGACGTGGAAATCTTCACGAACACCATTGCCCGGCTCGACCCTCTGGCCCTGGGCATAGCAACGGCGGTGATCCTGCGGAAAAAGCAGGTGGAACTCAGATGGTTCTTGCGGTGGAGTTGTGCGATCCTGGGCGCATCAGTCTGGTTGCTGGCGGGACACTATTTTCATCTGACTGTGGCCTTCATGCTGATTGGTTATCCCGCGATGGCGCTGGGAAGCTGGCTTATTTTTATGTCGGGGTTTGGCCTTGGCGTCGCCCCGGGGTGGCTGAGGTACCTGGGGAAAATTTCTTACGGGTTGTACGTGTTTCACATGCTCGCGCTTTACCTGGTATCGAAGTTGATCGGCGGGTACGCAGGGAATCTGGGAAAATTCATGATCTACTGGTGTTTGGGTTTGGCGTTGACGCTGGTTATGGCTGCGTTGTCTTATCGTTTCTTCGAGTCGCCGTTCTTGCGGCTTAAGGAACGATTCGCTTTTGTAAGGTCGCGGCCGGTGTGATGCAAGACATGAACCCGCCGCGCAAACGCTTGCTCGGGATGACAACCAAGATGAGGCGCTACTCTTAGTTTGGTAAAACGAGCACGCCCCACGGTCCGTCACCAACTTTGATCTTCTTCGTCAAGCTCTGGCTCGCAAGATTGACTGCTGAAACGTCATTGGAGGGGCCGTTGGCGCTGAATAGGGTTTTGGCGTCGGGAGAAAGGCCGATGCCCCAGGGGCGTTCGCCGATTTCAAACGATGCCGTGATTTTGTTGGTAGCGGTGTCGATCACGAAGAGCTTGTGCCCGCGGCCGGTGCTGACGTAGAGAGTCGCGCCATCGGGTGAGAGCAGAACGGACATGGGTTTGATGACTCCGGGTTGACCCAGCGAAATGGTTTGAACGGCCTCGTGCTTGGCGGTGTCAACTACCGTGACGGTGCCGTCATTCTCGGCATTGACGTAGGCGCGGGAACTGTCGGGCAGAAACGCGACCGAGCGGGGACGGCGGCCGACTTTGAAGGCCTTGATCAGCTTGGCGGTGGCGACATCGATGGCTGAAATGGTTCCCGTGTCCTCGGAAGTGACATAGACGAACTTGCCATTGGGGCTCACCTTCACGCCTTCGGGCTCTTCTCCAACCGCAACGGTGTGGGTGACTTTGCCGGAGGCGATATCGCAGAAGCTGGCCTTGGCGTCGTCTTCGTTGGAGACGATGATGGTGCGTCCGTCGCTGGTGATGTCGAAATTTTCCGGGTCAGAGCCGCACTGCAGGGTGCGCACGAGCTTGTTCTGCTGCACGTCGAAGACGCCGATGCCGTCGGCGGTCTTGTCAGGCGGAGGGAGTTTGCTTTCATCCACCCCGGGTCCGGCCAGCGGCGAACCGCTCAGGGTTATGTAGATGAAACGACGGTCGGGGCCAGCGTGGATGCCGCGCGGGCGCTTGCCCAGGGGCACGGTGGCAATCAGTTGGAGAGTGGAGCCGTCAATCTCGCTGAGATCGCCCGATCTTTCGTTGGTTATGTAGATGCGGTAGTGGGAAGAGTCGGAGGATTTTTGAGAAGAGCTGGCGATTGCGGTTACGAGGACGAAGACGCAAATCGCCAGCCACTCAGGTCTTGATTTCAACATACCCTATTGGAACATATTTCCAGACCGCGGCTCCATAGGGTTGTGGTCCATAGCATTACGGATTAACGATCTGCCAGACGGTGCCGCAGTACAAATCACAGCCTTCAATTCCGCCGTTCTGAGCGGTGCCGTAAAGAGTTCCAGTCGTGGGGTCGCGGGTGACGATGCCAGCTGGGTAGCCACCGACGACGTCATAGGTGAAATCGTATAGCGTCGTTTCGGTCCAGGTTCCAGTTTTGACTGCTGGAGGCAACAACTGGTAAACCGTTCCGCTGCCCGTGTCGAGTGCACCGTATTGAGTGGTGGTGCCGTACAGCGAGTTGTTGGTGGGGTTCCAGGAGAGTCCCGCTACCGGATTGGTTCCGGTGCGGGCGGACCTGCTGAAAGTGAAGACGATGCTTTCGGTGTAGGTCTTGTTGGCGTATTCCAGCGTGAACACGGTTCCGTCGCTGAGGTCGTTGCCCCCGTTATTGGTGACGCCGTAAATGTCTCCGCCGGCGTCGAAAACCAGATTGCCGCTCGGATTGGTTCCGTCTGTGGAAGACGAACCGAAGGAATAGAGGATGGTTTCGACAGCCGCCGACTTGCTGGTGGCTGGCGTGTACTTGTAGACGGTTCCTTGGTTGAAGGCACCACCCCAGAGAGTAACTCCGTACAGGTTTCCGGCGGAGTCGAGGGCAATCGGACCATTGGGTGTGTTTCCGTCAGCTGCATCGCCGAAAGAATATAGGTCGGTTTCGGTATAGCTCTTGCCGTTCTTGGTCTGAAGTTCGTAGATCACGCCCTCGTTCCAGGCTCCGCCCTGTATGGTCACACCGTAGAGTGTTCCATTCGAAGTGAGGGCCAGGGCCGCGTTCGCGGGAAGGCGTCCGTGGATGCTGTCGTAGGGAAAGGCGTAGAGCTGAGACTCGATCCAGGCGCCGCCAGCCACAGCGGGCGGTACGAGTTTATAGACCGATCCACAACTGCAAACGGAGTTGCCGCCGTTAAAGGTGGTTCCGTAGAAGGCCCCGGCCTTGTCCCGGACGAGATCGGAGATCGGCACCCAGCCGCCGGTTCCATAGGGAACGAAGCTGTAGAGAGTGGTGAAGATCCAAGCCCCGCCAGCCTTGGCCGGTGGAGACATTTCAAACACGGTTCCGACTCCGTAGGTACCGCCGCCGCGGGTTGTGCCGTACAAGTTTCCGTTGGCATCTTCGAGGAGAGTGCCATTCGGCCAGAAGGTCGTGGTTTCGCCGAAGGTGTACAGGGTGCTCTCAGTCTGTGCGACTGCCGCTACGCTCAGCGCAACAGTCATGAGCAGAAGGGCATTTTTGAGAGTAAATATCCGGACGGACATGATGTCTCCTTGAGCGATGCCGGCAATTTCTTGCCGGCGGGCCGAATTTCCAAGGACTCGATTGCCACCAAAGAGCCCAAAACTCGAAGCTCCATTTGCACGATCGAGTTACTGGCTATTGCAAGGGCACAAGCCGTAGACGTCGAGTTCGGTCTGCGTCCCGACGTAGACCTTGCCGTTGACAATCATCGGAACCTGCATCTTGACCGAGGGACCAGCGACATCGCGTCCATTTGGCGCCTGGGCTGAGTTGTACAGCTCGGTGGTCAAATCCGTCGCGTTAAAGGCATGCAGCACGGCGGGCTGAAAGGTTGGTTGATGGTCTCCGTCGTCGGTTTGTTCGATCGCCCAGACAATGCCGTTGGTGGTTCCGTTGGCTGAGATCGCCGGTGAGGTTCCTTCGTCAAAAGCGTGTGTGGTAGCCATCACGCCAGCGTCGCTCACACCGGAGGTGGACAGGGTAAATGCTCGGATCGGGTCGCCGTCGTCGCCGTTGTAAATGTACTGTTTCGACGTAGTGGCCCAGAACGCGGAGGTTCGTTCTCCGCCGCCGTTAGAGGCAGCAGTCAGTTGAAACTGACCACCCGTGTGGCCCATGTTATCGGCATTGATGACGTATCCGGTGTATGGGTTCTCGCAGGTCGAGACGGCTTTGCCGGTGGTCCAGATCAGATTCGGAGTGGCCGAACCAGTCTGTGTAGGCAGAATCATGGGGCCGGCCGACCCATAGTCCAGACCGTGGGCATAGCGGCAGGCCTGGTCGCTGGTGGTGAAGTAGTCCGCCACGGTTAGGGAATAAGTGCCGGTCGTGCCGACCTCCGCGAACTGCAGCTTGACCAGACTGTCGCCCCAGTTCAGGACGCCATCCCAGTAACCGTCACCCGTAGTTGCGTAGATGTATCCGTTGGTGTCCGCCGCGACCGCACCGCCAGCGCCCCAGATGCCGCTGTGGCCTTCACCCGGAATGCCGGGAGGCCGAACGCCCTGAGCATTGGGCGGACCGGCGGTATGGTTTTGCGTGTCCGTATAAAACGCTGCCAACAGCGCCAGAGAGGTGGGATTATAGGCCAGAACCCAGCCGGAGTCCCCGGCGAAGCCAATGAAGAGCACACCTTGAGGGAACCCGGTCTCAGGGACCAGAATGATGCCCGGGCGGCTCTGTTGATGACCCGGTCCAAAGACCACGCCGCCTCCGTTGAGCTCGCATCCGAGATTTCCAGTAGCCGAGCAGACTACGACTGGACTGCCAGCCTGTTCCGCGCCGCTGGTGATGTTGAGAGCGTGCAGGCGGATCACCCAGTTGACCGTGGTGCCAGTGGTCTCCTGGGTGCGAACTATGAAATAGATCGAATTCGACGCCAGGTTAATCACCGGCGTGCCGGTGATGCCGACGATGGGAAAGAGCTGACAGATTCCCGATCCGAATGAGCATGGCACGGGGGTAACGCTCGGCGTGCCTGACGGATTCAGGAAATTCGTATGCCAGAGCGGATTGGGATTGAGCGCGGCACTGTCGGCGTCAAAGGCATAGACGCTGTCGTATTCCGTGGCCACGAAAACCACGTTGTGGACGGTGCCGTTGGCCATGGTCAGGCCCTGCACGTAGAGCGGCTCGGCGTAGATCTGGCCGTCCACGGGATAGCTGAACAGCTTGCCGAACGTGCTGGAGTTCACGTTCGTCGGGGTCAGGATGGTTTCCTGCAAATTTTGAGTCGTGTGCTGGTTGTTATTGTGACGAGTCAAAACATTCACAGATTGCGCAAAGGAAAACGTGGACAGGAAAACCAAGGCAAGGGTCAGCTTACGATGCATCGAGAAACCTCCAAACGATTTTGCTAGTGCTCCCGGGGGAGGAGAGGTGGCGGTACGCTGGGAACCTGAGTTGCCCGGCGGGATCAAAAACTGGTAAGCGATTATCGTCCAGAGGAGAAATCCTTGGCAAGATGAAAGATTCTGCAACATCTGCGGGTGCGACTTTCCTCGCAACCCTTCCGTCGCACACCTTTCCTGGCACACCTTGCAAATTCTTGCATAGTCGACTCTGTCGATGGATGTTCGATTCGGGTGCGGATTGGCATCTTTTACGAGGAGCGGCTAATCTAGTTGGAAAATATCACCATGAGGATGACTATGCGTTTGCATGCCAGCAGGATCGCCCCCGCTGTTCTCTTGTCTCTTCTCTTTGTTTTGCCCTTGGTTTTACCCTCGCAAGCGGATGACAAGCCGTTTCATGACGCTCCGGCCTCGGCAAAAGCCCAGAAGAACCCGTTTGCCGGCCAGCAGGCCGCGGCCGATGCAGGGAAGGCGCTCTACACGCGCAACTGCGTGGCTTGCCACGGCAAGGCGCTGCAGGGCACCGGCAACGTGCCTTCCCTGGTGGATGGCAAGCTGAAGGGGGTGACCGCGGGAGAAGTGTTCTGGTTCATCACCAAGGGAGACAAGGATAACGGGATGCCCGCCTGGGACTTTCTGCCCGAGGAGTCGCGCTGGCAGATTGTGACCTACGTGCAGGCAATGGCGTCGGGCAAGGCGGGTGCCAGTGCAGCTTCGGCTCCGGCGGCGGAGGTCGATACGGGGAAGATTAAGGATGCGTCTCCGACAGCGCCGTTCACTGACTTCCGCTATGAAGCGCCGGGCACGACCCGCAAGATTACGCCGAAAGATCTGCCGCAGCCGTATGCCACCCAGTCGTCGAATAACGGCGCAGAGTTGGTGGCGCGTCCGGATAACGCGTGGCCGGTGGCGCCGTCTGGGTTCAAGGTGGAACTGTTTGCCACCGGGCTGAATAACCCGCGGTTGCTGCGCACGGCGCCGAACGGCGACATTTTCCTGGCCGAGAGCGATCCCGGACGGATTCGCGTGTTTCGGGGAATGACCGCCGACGGCAAACCGGAGCAGGTGCAGGTTTTCGCCAGCGGGCTCAAGCACCCGTATGGCATCGCGTTTTATCCGCCGGGGCCGGACCCGCAATGGATTTATATCGGCAACACAAACGAGGTGATTCGCTTCCCCTACCACAATGGAGATATGAAGGCGAGCGGCGCGTCGCAGCATATCGCCGATCTGCCCAGCGGGGGCGGGCACTGGACGCGGGCGGTTGAGTTTACTCCGGATGGCAAGAAGATGTTTGTGGCGGTGGGCTCGGCGTCGAATGTCGACGACACTGACACTCATCCCGGCGAGAAAAATCGCGCCGATATTTTGTGGTGCGATCCGGCGAGTTGTGAATTGAAAGTGTACGCCTACGGCATTCGCAACGCGGGCGGCGGGATTGCGGTGAATCCGCTGACGGGCGAGTTGTGGTGCTCGGTGAATGAACGCGACGCGCTCGGTG
>JBELAE010000242.1:0-7798 GCA_049509155.1 Candidatus Sulfotelmatobacter sp. | reverse complement strand
AGCGTGATCCCCACAATTCCTGTGGCCGGGATGGCGCTGATCCTCGGCATTGACCGCTTCATGAGCATGTTCCGCGCCCTGGTCAACATGATCGGCAACGGCGTCGCGACTCTGGTGGTGGCGCGCTGGGAGAACGAACTAGGGCGAGAAACGCTGCAGCGGAACTTGGCATGAAACAGCGCGCCAGCGCTGCGCGATGCCATTAACCTCGCCATGGGGCCCTGGACACTCCGGCCAGCCGCAAAGACACGCCAGGGCGCGGATCAACAAAGCAGACAGGTCCTTCGCTTCTCTCAGGATGACAATCTTGACGAGATAGGCCGAAGTTGGTCGGTTTCCCGAAACGGGAGTAACCCTTTCGTAACCCTCCTCAGTGCACAATTTTTGCTGCACTTTAACATTAGTGAAATATCTTGCATGTAACCTGTTCTCAGGAGACTCCTATGGCTTCAGCCCGCGTTGCGAAGTCTTTACCGCTGCAAGTGGCTGCGATCTGTTATCGCAGACGCGGCGCGGCCATTGAGTTCCTTCTGGTTAATACCAACGGCGGCAACAAGTGGACTTTCCCCAAGGGCTCGACCGACGCCCGCCTGTCGCACAGCCAGGCCGCCGAACGCGAAGCCTCCGAAGAAGCCGGCGCCCTGGGCACGATTGAGCCCCGCCACTTTCATCTGTACATACATTCGAAGGGCGTGTTCTGGCAGCCCGGCGGCGTGCAGGAATTCGTGGTCAAAGCCTTCCTGATGGAAGTGCATCAGATGCGCCGTCCCGACGAAGATAATCGCCGCCCCACCTGGGTGACTCCCGCAGAAGCCAAGCGCCGCCTAGCCAAGGGCCGCGAGGTAAAGTATTCGCATGAACTCGAAGCCGTCATCGACCGCGCCCTCGAACGCATCCAGTTTCACCACGAACTCTGGGGAGCGTATCCCGGTCGTAACGCCCGCCCCGCCGCCGCTAAGGATCCCATCGCCGAAGCGGTCTGGCCGTAAGCCTCCCGACCCTGTCATCCTGAGCGTAGTTTTCGCGCGCGAACGCGTGCGAAAACGGAGTCGAAGGACCCCGTGCCTGCCCGGACGACATGCGGCTCTTCCGGGAGTTTCTCACAGGCTGCTCGGCCAGTGGCAGGAGTTCCCTGCCGCGCCACCTGGCGAAGCGGGCAGGCAAGAGATCCTTCGACTGCGCAGAGCGATCCGCTTCGCGAATCGCTCTACTCCGCTCAGGATGACAGACCTACTGTGAGGCTTCAGCGCCAGTTTTATGAGACGATAAACTCCAGCCCATGATTCAGCTTTCCGGCGCCGGAAAACGGTTCGGCCACAAACTCCTCTTCGAAAATGCGGACTGGCTCATCACGCCGCATGACCGCATCGGCCTGGTGGGCGGGAACGGTACTGGCAAGTCCACGCTGATGAAAGTCCTCGCGGGCATGGACACGTTCGACTACGGCTCGCTCGTCATCGCCAAAGGTACTTCCGCCGGATATCTGCCGCAGGATGGCCTCACACTCTCCGGCCGCAGCGTTTTCGCCGAGTGCATGTCGGTATTCGACGATCTGCGCGCTATGGAAACTGAACTGGAATCGCTCACCCACAGCATGGCCGAACTCGACCACACGAGCGCGGAATATTCCGCCGTTGCCGACCGCTACCATCGCGTCGAGCACGAGTTCCGCACCCGCGACGGATATTCGGTTGAATCGGAAGTGGGACGAGTTCTGATGGGCCTGGGCTTCACCAAAGAAGACTGGCCGCGGCTGACCGACGAATTTTCCGGCGGCTGGCAGATGCGCCTCGCGCTGGCCAAGCTTCTTCTGCAACAACCCAATCTCTTGTTGCTCGACGAGCCGACCAACCATCTCGATCTCGAAGCGCGAAACTGGCTCGAAGAATATCTCAGCAACTACCCGCACGCGTTCGTGCTGATCTCGCACGACCGCTATTTTCTCGATGTCACGGTCAACAAGATCGCCGAAATCTGGAATAAACGTTTCTGGTTCTACACCGGAAACTACGACAAGTTCCTCGCCCAGAAGACGCAGCGCAACGAGCAATTGCAGGCCGCCTACCGCAACCAGCGCGACCGCATCGAGCAGCTCGAAGTCTTCATCAACCGCTTTCGCTATCAGGCGACGAAGGCCAAGCAGGTGCAGAGCCGCATCAAGGAACTGGAAAAGATCGAACGCATCGAAATTCCCCCCGAAGAAAAAACAATTCACTTTTCATTTCCGCAGCCGAAGCCGAGCGGCCGCATCGTGGCCGAGTTCGAAGGGGTCGCTAAGATTTATCCCGGCAAGAACGGTGGTTCCGAAAAGGAAGTCTTCCGAAACGTCAGCTTCATGATCGAGCGCGGAGAGCGCATCGCCCTGGTCGGCGTCAACGGCGCCGGCAAGTCGACGCTGATCAAACTCCTAGCCGGCACCGAGAAAGTCACGCGTGGCGAATACCGCCTGGGCCACAACGTGGCAGCCGACTACTTCGCGCAGGACCAATACAAGGAACTCGATCCCGACGCCCGCATCCTCGACGATCTGGGCGACGCGTCGCCCGGTTCCGGCGAAACGGAACTGCGCAGCCTGCTCGGCTGTTTTCTGTTTTCCGACGAAGACGTGTTCAAGAAGATCGGCGTGCTCTCCGGGGGCGAGCGTGGCCGCTATGCCCTGCTCCGCCTGCTGCTGCATCCCGCAAATTTTCTCCTGCTCGACGAACCCACGAACCATCTCGACCTGCGCGCCAAAGACGTGCTGCTCAACGCGCTCGTGGCATATACAGGCACGGTGGTCTTCGTTTCGCACGACCGCTATTTCATCGACAAGCTGGCCACCCGAGTCTTCGAAGTGGGCGACGGCAAGGTCGAACTTTTCCCGGGAAATTACGAAGACTTTCTCTGGCGCAAACAGGGCGGCCAACATGTCGCGCCGACGCTCGACGATGTACCCGGCGCGAGGACTGCAAAGACCGAACCGTCAGCGCTGAAATCCGCGGCATCGGGCCCGCCCACGAACGGCAATCGCAGCGGTCAAGCTGAGGCCGTAGCCGACGCTTCCAAGAAGCGCTTGAACCCCATCAAGCGCAAGCAACTGGAAGAGCGCGTCCGCGAATTGGAAGCAGAAATCGGCCGCACGGAATCCGCCATTGAGCAGCTCGAAACCACGCTACAGAATTTTGTCAGCGCCGACGAAAGCCAGCGCCAGTCACGGGAACTCGACCAGCACAAAACTGCCCACGCCGCGCTGATCCGGGAGTGGGAGAACCTCGCCGAGACTCTTCAGGGTTCCGACTAACGTTTCGCCCCGCATCCGTACACCATACTTCCGTAATCTTAAGGAAAGCCTTACCCCTGTGCGATAGTCAGGTTGGCCAAGTGGCCAGCAACTGGCGAGGCCACAAATTTCAAGACCAACCGCAGGAATAAGGTGCCCGAGGCCCCAGGGCAAGGCGCCGCGCGGAAATCCAAGGAAGGTCGCATGCTTCAGTCGTCGGAGAACTCGTTTAACCTGAGGGCCAACACCCCGGCTCCCAACCCCAACCCTTACAACCCAGTCAAAACCGTCACCGCTCCCGTGGATCAGGCCACCATCGGCCGCACTCTGGTCATCAAGGGCGAAATCAGCGGCTCCGAGGCTCTCTACATCGATGGCCGCATCGAAGGCAAAATCACCATGCCCGACAGCCGAGTCACGATCGGACGCAACGGCACAGTCGATGCCAGCATTCAGGCCCGCGAACTTGTGGTCATGGGCAAAGTGAATGGCAACATCGAGTGCAGCGATCGCGTCGATATCCGCGCCGAAGGCTCAGTCAACGGCGACATCTCCACCGTGCGCATCAGCGTGGAAGACGGCGCCGCGCTCAAAGGTGGAATTCAGGTCCGCAGCGAAGGCAAGCAGAACCAGGCCCAGAAACCAGCCGAGGCCCCCAAGGCCATGGCCGCCAGCGCCAGCGCGTAGTCGGCGGGTGAAAGGCTGAAAGATTATCGAGTAACAAAGAAGGGGCACGCTCACGCGTGCCCCTTAGCTCTTGCAGCCACGTGGAAGAGCGGCCCTTAAGGGCCGCGTAGACCTTCGAGAGTTCGGTGGGCTTTATAGCCCCGTGCCAATCGGCCTCTACTTCTTCTCCGCCGCCCTCAAATCTAACGCCGCCGAATTCATGCAATAGCGCAGCCCGGTCGGCGCTGGACCATCCTCAAACACATGTCCCAGATGCGCGTCGCACTTGGCGCAGCGTACTTCCGTCCGCACCATTCCGTAGGCCGTATCCTTATGCTCAACCACGCCTCCACCCTCCGCAGGCTTGGTGAAACTCGGCCAGCCGGTTCCGGAATTAAACTTCGTCTGCGAATCAAACAGCGGCGATCCGCAGCATACGCAGTGGTACATCCCCGGCTCTTTCGTGTTCCAATATTTGCCCGTGAAGGCGCACTCGGTCCCCGCCTCGCGCGTCACGTGATACTGCTCGTCGCTGAGCTGCTTTTTCCACTCGGCGTCTGACTTCGTTATTTTCTCTGCCGTCTCTTTGGCCATGAGCTAACTCCATTTCAAATGATTTATTGCTGCACTCATTGGATGTTTCAGAACCACAAAAGTGGCACCCACACTATTTCCCCACTTCCTCCGCCACCCTTCGATACTTCCCGCGAAAGAACAGCAACGGCTTGCCCTCACGCACCACCGCGTCCTCGACTTCCGCGATAAAGATGGTATGGTCCCCGGCCACCTGCGCGTAGTGCAGCCGGCACTCCAGGTACGCGAGCGATCCATGCAGCACTGGAGTCCCATGCTCCGTACGGTCAAAACGCGCCCCGGCCTCGGTCTCCGCGTGCTCGTGATCGCGTTCCGCGCGGGCATAGTAGTCCGAGATGGCTCGCTGATCTTCACCGAGCACATTGATCCCGAATCGTTTCTTCGCGTGCAGATGCGCGTGCGTGCGCGTGTTGTGATCCACGCAAACCAGCACCAGCGGCGGTTCGAGAGACACGGAGGCGAACGCGTTGGCAGTCATACCGTGAACCACGCCATGACCTGCGCCGTGCCCTTCTCCCTGCAGGTCGACCGTAATGATGGTCACCCCGGTGGCGAATTGTCCCATCGTTCTGCGAAATTCCGGAGAATTCAAGCTCATGTTCCTATGTGGGGCCGGGTCTTTGACCCGGCCACGGCCCGCGGGGCCGCACCTCTTTCCACCACAGATCAAGTATTCGAGCAACGGCCTTGGCGGCGCTGCGCTGCGACCGGTCCCTTCGGCTTCGCTCAGGGCCGGCTCCTGCCCGGTCCCACACGTTATGCCGCAACCGCCTACATTACCATGCCGCGCCGTTGTATGATTCGATTCAACGTGGCTATCACGTCAATCGCGACCCCCTCATCGGAAAACCGCGCTGCATGTATTTCGGCGCTGGCGAACCTGCGCCCCGGAGAACCGATCTCGCGCGAAGCAGCCATCCGTCTGATCCGCTGCTCCGACGACGATCTCCCCGCACTCCTCGCCGCCGCCCGGGACGCCAAAGAGCGATTCAAGCCCGGCGTGATCACATATTCGCGCAAAGTCTTCCTGCCGCTGACCAACCTCTGCCGCGACTATTGCGGATACTGCACCTTCCGTCGCGATCCCGGCGACCCCGGCGCGCACACCATGACTCCGGACGAAGTCCTCTCGGTCGCCTGCGCGGGCGAAAAGCTCGGCTGCACCGAAGCCCTCTTCAGTCTCGGCGACAAACCCGAGTTGCTGTTCCCCGAGATGCGCGAAACGCTCCGCCATCTCGGCTACAAATCTACGCTGCATTATCTCGAAGCCATGTGCGAACTGGTGCTGCGTGAGACCAGCCTGCTCCCGCACCCCAATCCCGGCCTGCTCAGCGCGGAATGGATCGCCCGTCTGGCGGCCGTTTCACCCAGCATGGGCCTCATGCTCGAAACCACCAACGCCGCCCTGCTCGCCCCCGGCGCAGCCCATGACAACGCGCCCGACAAAGTCCCAGCCAAGCGCCTGCGCACGATTGAAGACGCCGGCAAGCAGAATGTCCCCTTCACCACCGGCTTGCTGATTGGGATTGGCGAGTCCCTCGAAGACCGTGTCGACACGCTGCTCGCGATTCGCGATCTGCATAGCCGCTACGGCCACATCCAGGAAGTGATCGTGCAAAACTTCCGCGTCAAGCCTGCGATCCCCATGGCCCACTGCCCCGAACCTTCTCGCGGCGAGATGCTCCGCGCCGTGGCGGTAGCTCGCTTATTATTACCGAACGTTAATATTCAGGCTCCGCCCAATCTCTCCGCGCCATACTATGATGATTTAGTGGACGCTGGCATAAACGATTGGGGAGGAATTTCGCCGCTGACCCCTGACTTCATCAATCCGGAAAAGCCTTGGCCGCACCTCGAGCAACTGCGTCTGCGCACTGAAGCCAAGGAATCGGCATTACGCCAGCGACTGCCGGTGTATCCGGAATTTCTGCCCGCTGTAACCTCCAAGCCCGGCTTCTTGTCAGAGAGATTGCGCGCCGCCGCCGCTGACGACGGCCTGTCGAGGATCTCGAGGTCCGAATTATGAGGTCCGCACAATGGCTCGCATGATAAGGCGGGCAGCATGATTTGCGTCCTCACCGGTGGCACCGGCGGCGCCAAGTTTGTCGACGGCCTGCGCCAGGTCATGCCCGCCGAAGAGATCACCCTGGTTGTCAACACCGGCGATGACCTGCTCTGGTGGGGTCTCTACGTTTCGCCCGACATCGACTCCATCACCTATGTGCTCTCCGGCATGCTCAGTCGCGAGCGTGGATGGGGCGTGAAAGGCGACACTTTCCTCTGCCTGCAGGCCATGGGACAACTCGGCGAGCCCACCTGGTTCCACACCGGCGACCGCGACCTTGCGATGCATCTGTTGCGTTCACGCCTGCTGGCTGAAGGCAAAACACTTTCTGACGCCACCACGGTCATCTCAGAAAAACTTGGCGTGAAAGCGCGCGTTCTCCCCATGAGCGATATGCGCGTCGAAACCCGCGTGGACACGCCTGCGGGCGAGTTGAGTTTTGAAGAATATTTCGTGCAGCGCTGGTATCAGGACCCGGTCAATTCCGTGCGCTTCGCCGGTGCGTCTGACGCGGAACCTGCTCCCGGCGTCATCGATGCGATCCTTTCCGCCGACGCGATTCTCATCGCCCCGAGCAATCCCATCACCAGCATCGGTCCGATACTCGCCGTACCCGGCATTCGCCAAGCCCTGATTCACGCTCGCGGGAAAATCGCCGCCATCAGCCCCATCGTGGGCAATGCTCCAGTCGCGGGCCCGGCAGGAATTCTGATGGCCGCGCAAGGACTGCCCTGCTCGATCGCCGGGGTCGCACAGGCCTATGAAGATTTTCTCGACATCCTGATCTGCGACACACGCGACGCCCGCGCCGCCGAAGCGCTCCGCAAGAACGGCTTGCGCGTGCAGTGTGCGCAAACCATCATGCGCAGGTCTGAAGACAAAGCTGCCCTGGCCCGCGAAGCGCTCTCGTTGGTTTCCTCGCTCGCGCTGTCGAATCAGCCCGCGCACCACAGCGCCGCCTCGCGACCGTTGGACCCGCGGCCGTGACCTTCTTTCCGATGATTCTGGTTCCCGTCAAGAACACGTCTTCGGCGAAGCAGCGCCTGGGAGCCGTTCTCGATCGGCCATCGCGCACCGCCCTCGCCCAGGCCATGCTGCACGACGTACTTACAACTCTGTACCACTGGCAAACGCTTCGAGAGAACCGCCGCCCGGCGGTTGCCGTCGTCACCAGCGATCCCTATGCCGTGAATCTGGCCAGTGAGTACGGATTC
>JBELAE010000241.1:0-7821 GCA_049509155.1 Candidatus Sulfotelmatobacter sp. | reverse complement strand
CCGCAAACTCCCGGCGAACTCCGCAGCCGGACCGACCGCATGTACCACTTCGAAGCGCTCGACGACATCGTCTCCACACTCGACCGCCTCGCTCATCGCGACCCGCCACTGGCCGCGATCCTCCCGCGCCAGCCCGGCACGAAAGAATCCCGCTACATGCACCTGTTCTCCGGCGAACCCCCGGCGGGCTCAGCCGCCGAAAGCCTTTATGTGGCGCGGGCGCCCTCGCCCGCGACTGCCGGCGCAAACTCGACAGCCGATCGTCTGGCAATGCTGGAAGAAGAAGTATCCGGCCTTCGCCAGGAACTCACCGAACTCCAGCAGCAACTCGCCACCTTCCGTAAACAATTCGAGTAATTCCCCGAGTTCACCCCCGCAGGGCACAGCAAGCAACCCAGCGCTTCAGCCCTGGGCCCACGGAAAAAAGACCAACGGAACATTTCCACCGGCAAAACCGTACAATTATCCAGAGAGAGAAGGAGGTCTCTGCCATGTTCACTTTCCTGCTCTGGTGCATCCTGTTCGTGCTTTGCTGGCCGCTCGCCCTGCTGGCCCTGATTGCTTATCCCTTCATCTGGCTGATCTTGCTCCCGTTCCGCGTTGTCGGCGTAGCCGTCCACGGAGTCCTCGAAATTGTCTTCTTGGCCATCACCCTTCCCTTCCGCCTGCTGGCCGCCCCATTCCGCATCTAATACCCCGTTCTTACATCCTGCGCGAGGCTTGGTCTGTGCGCCTCAGCGCAAAGACCGGCCACAGTCGAAGTGCCTGCTCTGAGCGAAGCCGAAAAGGTCCCTCCCCGATGCGCACTGCAGCATCTCGCGCCAACTCCCACTTTCCCGCTCACCCTGCCATGGTGTAGCCTCTAACCAGCGCCCGCATCATCAGGAGGACTCATGCGTCGCCGCGAATTCCTCGTTCGCTCCGCCACCGCCGCTGGCGCGGTCTGGCTCTCATCGAAATCCATTCTCGCAAGCCTCGCCAACGCCACGCTCCCCACCAAATTCGCCGCTTCCGACACGGTCACTCTGGGCAGCACTGGCATCAAGACCAGCCGGCTCGCCATGGGCACCGGCACCGTCGGCTCCGAACACCACTCGCATCAAACCGCGCTCGGCGTGAAAGGACTTTCCGACCTCCTGCTCAACGGCTACGATCACGGCCTGCGCTTCTTCGATGCCGCCGACTCCTACGGGAGCCATCCTCACGTCGCCGAAGCGCTCAAGCACGTGCCCCGCGACAAAGTCACGGTGCTCACAAAATCCTGGTCGCGCGACGCCAACACCATGCGCGCCGATCTCGACCGCTTCCGCCGTGAACTGGGCACCGACTACCTCGACGTCTGCCTCATGCACTGCGTCACCGAAGCCGACTGGACCGACCGCTACCGCGGTGCCATGGACGTGCTGTCCGAAGCCAAACAGAAGGGAATCATTCGCGCCCACGGCTGCTCCTGCCACTCGATCGAAGCCCTGCGCGCCGCCGCGAAGTCCCCTTGGGTCGAAATCGACCTCGCCCGCATCAACCCCATCGGCGCAATCATGGACGCCGATCCCGCAACCGTCGTCGGAGTCCTGAAAGAAATGAAAACAGCAGGAAAGGCGGTTGTAGGAATGAAAATTCTAGGCCAAGGCGCGCTACGCACCCGCCAGGACGAAGCCATCAAATACGCTTTGTCGTTAGGCGTACTCGACGCATTCACCATCGGTGCCGAAAGCAAGCAGGAACAGGAAGACCTGATCCGCCGCATCGCCGACGCGTAAAGATTTTCGAAAAGGAAAACGAAGATGGGTGCCCATTTCTCGCGCGTCCTGTGCGCGAGAAATGGGGATTTTCGACTTGCTCGAAATTCCCTACGTCTCCATCACCCGCAGCGAGGGACTCACAATCAACCGCGCCTCAGTAGCCCTCTGCACATCCTCCGCCGTTAACCCCGGCGCAACTTCCTCCAGCACCAATCCGTCCTTAGTGACCCGGATGTACGCCATCTCCGTCGCAATCGTATCGACGACGTTCACTCCAGTGAGCGGCAGCGTGCACTTCTTCAAGATCTTCGCAGCCCCTTCGCGGGTCGTATGCTCCATCGCCACCACCACCCGCCGCGCCCCCGCGACCAGGTCCATCGCCCCACCCATCCCCTTCACCATCTTTCCCGGGATCATCCAGTTCGCCAGACTCCCCCTCTCATCGACTTCCATTGCGCCCAGCACGCTCAAATCGATATGCCCGCCACGAATCATGGCGAACGAATCCGCACTCGAAAAATAAGAAGTCCCCGGCATCTCGCTGACCGTTTCTTTCCCAGCATTGATCAGATCTGCATCTTCCGTCCCCTCGACCGGATACGGTCCAATCCCCAGCATCCCATTCTCCGATTGCAGCGTAACTTCCATCCCCGCCGGCACATGATTCGCAATCAGCGTAGGCATCCCAATCCCCAGGTTCACATAGAATCCATCGCGCAGCTCGCGTGCAATCCGCCTAACAATCCGCTCGCGCTTATCGACATCTTTTCCAGGCTTATTCATAATGAAATTGTCATCCTGAGCGAGGATTTTGCTTCGCTGAAAGCGAAGCAAACCCGCAGTCGAAGGACCCCTGCACTGCCAAAGCCCATCGCTACGGTCGCAGGAAATTCTCCCGATGCCTACCAGCCCTTCCGCAGCGTCCTCCGCTCAATCCTCTTCTCGTACAACTCCCCCTTGAAAATCCTCTTCACATAAATCGAAGGCGTATGAATCGAGTCCCCATCCAACTCTCCCACCTCCACCAGATGCTCGACCTCCGCAATCGTGATCTTCGCCGCTGTCGCCATCATGGGATTAAAATTCCGAGCGGTTTTTCGATACACCAAATTCCCCTCGCGGTCGCCTTTCCACGCCTTCACAAACGCAAAATTGGCCGTCAACCCGCGCTCCATCACGTAAGTGCGCCCCTCAAACTCGCGCGTCTCTTTACCTTCGGCAACCATCGTTCCCACGCCCGTCGGCGTATAGAACGCTGGAATCCCCGCCCCCCCCGCGCGAATCCGTTCGGAAAATGTCCCCTGCGGAACCAGATCCAGCCGAACCGTCCCCTTCAGCACCATCTCTTCCAGTAACTTGTTCTCCCCCACGTACGTGCCAATGTGATGCACAATCTGCCCCGCCGCCAGCAGCAACCCGTTTCCCGCGCCGTCGATCCCAACGTTGTTGCTGACGGTCCGCAGATTCTTCGTCCCCTTGCGCACCAACGCCCGAATCAGGTTCTCCGGCATCCCGCACAAGCCGAACCCTCCAATCATGATGGTCGCGCCGTCAAACACGTCGCGGATCGCGTCATCTGCATTGGCTACAACTTTATTCATAAACACCAGCCCACTCTAACGTTAGCGAACCTGCAGCCCTTCATCCTCAGCCAGCCTTGCCTGGCGCGCGTCGAATGTCCAAAACCGTTCGGCCCCCAGCAGAAGCGCGCTTGACACGTGCAGAATGTCGAGGGTCCTAACGCCCGTTGCAGCCGTTTGCCGAAAGGCGATTCGCTGTGCCAATTCATGCACAGTAACCGGCATGGCAACGATCGAGAAGAACCCACCCTGAATGTGCTTCTGCATTTCGGCTCTTGCCGCCCGAATCTCCACCGACGAAGCTTCCTTGCGGAATACGCGCAGCTCCAGCGCATTCGCCAGTTCCAATTCGGTGAGGGGAGTCAAGATCATTGCGGGGCTGGAACGCCGGACTTGCCGGACAGCCCCCGCGGAATGCGCATCCAGACAGTACAGCGAAACCAGGAAACTAGTGTCGGCATATACCTTCAACGCTCGCCTCGCTGCAGCGCCACCAGTTCGGCCCCACTGACTCTCGCTTTTCTCTTCCCGTAGATTGCCTTCAGCATTGCGCCGAAATTAGGGGCCTTGCGCAGCGCCGGGCGCTCCGGCACAAGCCTTGCGATTACCCGCTTGCGCTTCGTAATGGCGATCGCTTCTCCGTCCCGCAAATGGGCCTCCACCAATGGAAATCGATATCGAAGATCGCGGACGCTCATCATCTTCATGTGACACATTATAGCATCACATGTCAACCCAGAGCGTCTTCGCCCACGTTTGAATTGAGCGCGGGTAGTTAACGGATTCTGCAATCGGTCTTCAATTACTCCATTACCAAATTCATCAATCCTCTTTCCGCTTCTTCACCGGACTCTTCCTCAGCTGATGCGCCAGCTCAAATTCCTCCGCCAGTTGCCGCGTCGCCAGATTTTCCCGGATGTGCGCCAGCCGCTGCTCCACTTTCCACAACGCTTGCTCGATATTCACCTTGTTACTGATCGCAATGTCCCGCCACATCGAATACGGACTCGCCGAAATCCGTGTCATCTCCTGCAGGGCGCGCCCTCCCGCCGGCAGCAGCGGAGCCTCGTCGCCAAACTCCCCCACCAGCGCCGCCGCCAGCGCCGTCGAAATCATCTGCGGAACATGGCTGATCCAAGCACACAACCGGTCATGCTCCTCCGCCGGCAGCATTGCAATCCGCGCTCCAATCGCGTCAATCCATCCCGCAAACTCCGCGAATAACCCTTCATTCAGATTCTGCCCCGGCAGCGGAGCCAGAAACCACACCGCCTTCTGAAACAAATCCGCATCCGCATAATCCACTCCACTCATTTCTTTTCCCGCCATCGGATGCCCCGCCAGAAACCGCTTCCCCGCACTCTTCCCAAACACTTTCACCGCGCGCTCTACGACCGCGGTCTTCGTGCTCCCCACATCGGTAAGCAGCGCCTTCGCCGGAAGCACCGGCCCGATTCGTTCAATCAGATCAACAATCGCCAGCACCGGAGTCGCCAGCACAACCACCTGGCTTCCATGCACCGCATCCCCAGGATTCGCCGTTCCCGCGTCGATCGCGCCCCGCATGCGCGCCCGCTCCAGCGTCCCCTCGCGGTCGCAGCCCACAATTCGCCCGGCAAATTTCTTCTTCCGCAGCGCCAGCCCCAGCGACCCGCCAATCAGCCCCGTGCCAATAATCGTGATTTGCCGAATCGCCATAAATCAATTCACCAAGGAGACACAGAGGCACGGAGAAAACGGAACTGCAAAAACTTCCAAAGCGGATCGTAGAGATCGAATTCCCGTTCGGATTTGGAAGCAAAGAATTGCTCTTCTCCGTGCCTCGGTGTCTCCGTGGTGAAAAAGTATTACCCGATCTTCCGCCCCACCGCCGGCGCAATCATCCGCAGCTCATCCATCAGTTTCTCGAACTGCTCCGGAAACAGCGACTGCGCTCCATCCGACCACGCCTTGTTCGGATCGCAATGCACTTCAATCAGCAGCGCATCCGCTCCCGCCGCCACTGAGGCCCGCGCCATCGGCGCCACTTTATCGCGCCGTCCCGTCCCGTGCGATGGATCCGCCGTCATCGGAAGATGCGACAGCTTATGAATGATCGGAATCGCCGAAATATCCATCGTGTTCCGCGTGTAAGTCTCGAACGTCCGTATCCCACGCTCGCACAGAATCACGTCATAGTTCCCGCCCGCCATAATGTATTCCGCCGACAGCAGCAACTCCTCAAACGTTGCGGCAATCCCGCGTTTCAGCAATACCGGCTTGCGCACCTTCGCCAGTTCGCGCAGCAGATTAAAGTTCTGCATGTTGCGCGCTCCCACCTGCAGAATATCCACATACGGCAGCATCATCGGAATCTGCGAAATCTCCATGACTTCGCTGATCACCAGCAGCTTAAACTTCTCTCCCGCCTCCCGCAGTAACTTCAGCGCATCTTCCCCATGCCCCTGAAAGGAATACGGAGAACTCCTCGGCTTGAACGCCCCGCCCCGCAGCACCTTCGCCCCCGCCTTCGACACAGCCTCCGCCGTAGAAAATATCTGCTCCCGCGTCTCCACCGAACACGGCCCCGCCATCACCACAATTTCGTTCCCGCCAATATCGATCCCATTCGCCAGCTTGACGATCGTCCCCTCAGGACGAAAACTCCTCCCCGCCAGTTTGTACGGCGAACTGATGCGATGAACTTCCTGCACCCCCGGCAACAACTCCAGGATGCGGATATCGAAATCAATCCCCGACCCCACCGCGCCCAGTACGGTCATCCGCGCCCCGGTCGAGCGGTGCACTTCAAACCCCATCTTCACCAGGTGCTCAATCACCTGCTGAATCAGCCCCTCATCCGCACCTTCCTGCATCGCCACAATCATAGAAAACGCAGCTCCTAACTTCTAGCTCTTAGCTCTTAGCTCTTAGTTCCAACATACTCACGGATCATGCCATAAACAGGTCGTGCCAAAAACAGCCCGTGCCATAAACAGGTCAGGCCAGACAAAATCTTGTCATTCCGAGCGAAGCGAGGAACCTGCTTTCCCCATCCACGAGCAAGTCAGTCAATCCCTAACACGCCTCAATCATTCACTTCCGAATCCAATTCCGTCTCCGCCTCGGCCACTCCGCCCTTCGGCACAATTTCTTCCTTCTGCACGTTCCGCATTACGTCGATAATGCGCTCATAAATCCTCACCAGATCCCGCCCCGCCAGCGGCCCCCGATTCGATTCCTGTACATTCGCAAAAACAATCCGCTCCCGGTCCGGCTCATAAATCGGCAAAGAAGTATCGCGCTTGAGCTTTCCAATCTCGACTGCCGCCCGCGCCCGCTCACTCAGAAGGGCCACGAGCTTCCGGTCGAGCTCATCAATCTTCTTCCGCCAATCCGCGATATCCATAAACCCTTAAATACAAAGTCGTGCGGGGAATTGGGCTGCCCAGCTGTTTCACGCACTACTTCACTGGGGCGCTCGAAGCGTGAGAACTGACAGCCGTTAGACTCCTCACAAATTCTCCTACAGCTCCCGCCTCTCGCCCTCGATTCTTCTCAACAGTCTCCACGATCGCGCTGCCGACAACCACCGCGTCGGCAAACTCGCCCACTTCCGCAAACTGTTCCGCCGTCGAAATTCCGAACCCCAACGCGACTGGCAACTTGGTCACGCGCCGCAACCGCCGCACCAACTTCCGCGCATCGTCCGCCAGTTGCTGCCGCGCCCCCGTCACTCCAGTTCGCGAAACCGCATACACAAATCCCCGCGAAGCCTCCGCAATCCGCTTCAGCCGCTCCTCCGGACTCGTCGGCGCCGCCAGAAATACCGGAGCCAAATCATGCGCCCGCATCGCCCGCAAATATTCTCCCGCTTCTTCCACCGGCAGGTCGGTGACCAGCGCCCCGTCAACGCCCGCAGCCCGCGCGACTTTGCAGAACTTTTCCATCCCCATCCGCAAAATAGGATTCAAATACGAAAATACAATCAGCCCTGTTGACTGCGCATGCTGCCGCACCTCCGCCGCCAGCGTCAGCACCTGCGCCAACGAAGTCCCATGCCGCAGCGCCCGCTCGCTCGCCCGCTGAATGACCGGCCCATCCGCGACCGGATCGCTGAACGGCACGCCCAGTTCAATCACATCCGCACCAGCTTCAATCGCCGCCAGCACAATCTCCCGCGTAGTCGCGAGATCAGGATCCCCGCAAGTCACATAAACGACCAGCGCCGGCTTCTTATGGAAAGTTAGAGGCATAAAAGAGATTGCTGATTGTTGATTTCTGATTGCTGATTGAGAAACCTCAGATTTCAATCAGCAATCAGAACTCGACAATCATCAATCGAGTTTCAAATTCTCCCGCATAATCCCAATATCCTTATCCCCACGCCCGGAAATATTCACAATCACAATCTCAGATTTATTCATCTTCGGCGCCCGCTTCACCACCTCTGCCACCGCATGCGCCGACTCCAGCGCCGGAATAATCCCCTCCGTCCGCGCCAGCAAAGTAGTCGCCGC
>JBELAE010000240.1:0-7917 GCA_049509155.1 Candidatus Sulfotelmatobacter sp. | reverse complement strand
GCTGGGATTGGTCGGTGAATCCGGTTCCGGCAAAAGCACGCTAGGACGGCTCATTCTCCGCCTCGTCGAACCGACTTCGGGCGCCATCGTTTTTGACGGGGTCGATCTGCTGGCAGCGAACGGAGCCGAGTTGCGCGGTCTGCGCCGCGATATGCAGATCATCTTCCAGGATCCGTTCGGTTCGCTCGATCCGCGTTATCGGGTGGAGGACGTGATCGCCGAGCCGCTTCTTCTTCACGGAAACGCCACTCACGAACCCCTCACCCGCGAGGCTCGCCGCCAGCGCGTCGCGCAACTTTTGGGTTCAGTCGGCATGGATGAATCGGCCATGCCTCGTTATCCCCACGAATTTTCCGGAGGCCAGCGGCAGCGCATCGGTATTGCCCGCGCCCTTGCTCTGCGCCCGAAGTTCATCGTTGCCGATGAACCAGTTTCCGCTCTTGACGTCAGCGTAGGCGCGCAGATTGTGAATCTCCTGCAGCAATTGCAGCGCGATTTCAAGCTTACCTACTTGTTCATCTCGCATTCCATGCCGGTGGTGCGCTATCTTTCGACCCGCATTGCGGTGATGTACCGGGGAAAGATTGTCGAAGTCGGCGAGACGGCGCAGATTACCGAGTGTCCGGCGCACGCCTACACCCGCAGCCTGCTGGAGGCCACGCCGGAGTTGCTGGCGTAGGAAACGCGCGTCTTGGGTGCGCGACGCGTCACTGTCTCGCTGATACTCTTTCGGTCTTCGTGGTTGGGTCTTGCGGAGATTTGCAGAATATAGCGACGGCTTCAATGCTTTGTCATTTCGAGCGTCAGCCGGACTGCCCGCGAAGCGGGCAATCCTGCGGAGTCGAGAAACCTGCTTGGCGCCGTCCAAACAGCAGGTTCCTCGACTGCGTACCGTCATCCGCTTCGCGGCTGACGGCACTTCGCTCGGAATGACGAGGATTTGAGTGGTTACAAGATTATGCAAACCAAAGCGCGTCGCTGCTATGCCATACGTGTCAGCGCTGTGCCATACTTTTTGGATGTCCCGTGCAGCGCGCGGCTCGGCTCGCGATCTGATCGAATTGATGGTCGGCTTCGGGCTGATTATGTTCGTGCTGTGGATGCCGGAGTTTCCGCAGCACATTCTTTCGCCGGTCGCGCTGGTGGTGACGCTCGGGATTGTGCTGGCGCGGCGGCCGAGCCTCGAAGACCTTGGCATGAGCTGGAGCGGGCTGGCGCCGTCGCTGTGGATTCTTCCGGCGGCGATCGTTCTCGTCATCGTAAGCCTGCTGGTGGCGAAGCATATTGGAACGTTGCATCCGCTATATAAAGGCGACTTCAGGCATATTGCCGGCTATGTTCTATGGACGCTCTATCAGCAGTTCCTGCTGAACAACCTGTTCATGCCGCGCCTGACGCGGTTGCTGGGGGATGAGAACGGGGCGGTGGGACTGGCTGCGGTGTTGTTCGCGGCGGCGCACCTGCCGAATGTGTGGCTGGCGGCGGTGACGCTGCTTTGGGGAGCGGTCGCGTGCCTGCTGTTCCGCCGCTACCGTAACCTCTACGCTCTTGGGATCGCCCAGGGACTACTTGGGATTTGTTTCGCGGTCTGTGTACCGGACTCGATCAGTCATCACCTGCGAGTGGGGCTGGGATACTTGCGGTACTCCGCGCCGCAGTCTCGTCCGTAGCAACCCGCGGCTCGTGTTTTGAAATTCGTGTTCTGAAGTTCCTGGATGGATGATTTTCAGTGGAGCGGATATCCGGCTGCGCCCGGTAAAAGGTTATCGACCTTGAGGACTTTCATATCGGGCCTGAGGTCGTGGACACTCACCAGACTGATGCCGCCGGGAAAAACCTTCAGGGCTTCTTTCTGCATGCCAACTGACGGAACGATGAGGGGTTCGGCGTCGGCCTCACCACGGAAAACCTGTGCGGTCCAATATTGTTTGTATTCGCTTTCCGACATGGCGAGAAGTTTTAGCAGGACGGTGCGTTCCAGGCATCCTGGGCCGCGGGTGATGAGTTTGATGGGCTGTCCACCGGCCCAGGAGCGCTTCGCGCCACTGAACATCTTGCGCAAGTCACCCAGACTGACGTTGGTGGCTGCATTACCCGAGTTGACGATGACGGCCATGTCGCCGGCCTGCGCCGCTACTGGCGGAGCAAGGGAAAGAATGGCCAGTCCCAGGAGGAGCGGAATTGCGATCGATCTGAGGTTCATGGCTCTCTCCTGTCTCAAAAAGTAAACGCAAACTGCAGTTGCAGACCGTTCAGGTCGGGCTGGCCGCGGCGGACGGTGTGGTCCAACTGGGCTTTGAATGCGATGTAGTCGTTCAGATCGTAGCGCGCGCCGAAGGAAGGGCCATAGCGCAAGCCGACGTCGTCAAAAATCGAGTTGCTGCTGGAGTTCGCGTTCATATACTGGTAACGAAAAAACGGCCGGATCGGCCCGAGCTGCTTGGAAAACTGGGAATAGAAAGCGGGCATGTCGAAGTGGAGCGAGCCTCCTATCAGGGCTTGACGGATCAGAAACCCCTCGTTCAGAAATTCAATGCCGTGAGCCACGTAGACTGCGTAGGCGTTGACGATCGTCTGGCCATACCTGGTGGACGGTCCCAGAACGCCGGGAAGCAGAGGAGCCGGGGCTCCGGAAGCCGCAACCAAGTCGTTGTCGCTGATCTGGTCGTGGTAATAAGAAGTTCCGAATTGCAACCCAGGAACGACGTCCGGCCGAAGGAAGAAACCAACGTTCACGTGGTTGCCGTTGTTCTCATCGGTTTCTTGACCGTCGCCGCTGAGGTCAGGCCGAATGGTGTCAGAGGAGCCGTATTCGGCGACATAGTTCAACCTCAGCTTTCCCGAGGAAATCGCGCCGGTCACGGAAACGCCGATGGCTTGCGTAGGCAGCAAGCCGCCGTTGCTGGAGTACTCCATCACCAGCGGCCGATCAGCGGTGGTTTGCAGCCAGGCGGCGCTGCGGAACGCCCAGTTGTAATACCCGATGTTGGTCTGGTATCGGCCAAAGGAAAATTTCAGGTGCTCGTTGTAGTCGTATTTGAGCAAGATGCGGCGCAGGTCGACCTTGTAGCTTTGGGCGTCGCCTTCCTGGAAAACGATCTCGGCGAGCACGCTGGCCTTGGCAGTGAGTCTTGAAGTGAGGAATAGACCAAAGTCACCGGTATAGAAATTTCCCGACGAACCAGGGACAAATCCGTAGGCTCCCAGTTCGGGCTGGCGCTGGTTGAGAACCTTGTAGTCGAGTTCTCCGAAGCCGCGGAACTGGATGCCATGCACATCGTGCCAGTCCCGGGGCACGGCTGCCGGTGCCGGTGCGGGCTCTGGTTGTTCCGCGGTTGGGGGTGGTGTGGGTGAAGGGACTGAGTCGGTGTCGGTCGCGGATGCGGCTTGCGGCTGTTTGGCTTCGAGAATCCTGATTCGCTCCTGCAGGTCGCGGTCCTGTTGCTGCAGTTGCTTGATCTGTTGCACCAGCTCGGGGATGGTTTCCTGAGTTGGATCAGCGGAGCCCGGCCTGCCAGTCTGTGTCTGTGTCCATGCAGAGGCTGGAATCAGAAGCAGCGCGAGTACCGTGAAACGGTTACGAGTCCGAATTGTCGTTCCTGGCACAGACCTCTCCTTGACCTCGGCTGCGGCTGCAAAAGGTCGAAGACCGACGGAGCAGATGCGGGACGTTCCCTGAGTTGACTGTCGGCAAGACGGGCTTAGGGCATCGGGTTACTTTGGGTATGACGAGGAAGGTGAGGTTCGTTTTGGCGGGGATTACCGAATCGGTCTAGATCAACATGCCGTGGTTTCACGAGAAGTCAGGGGGCCGTCCCTAGAACCACCACGACCACAACCAATCGACGCAGGTGTGGGTGATGGTCGAAGCCGGGACGCGGCGGTGCTCGCGCCAGGCGCGGCCGTAGAAAATGCCGGCGATAGTGGCCAGCAGAACGTAGCGCCAGTTGAAGTGGGCGGAGCGTTTATTGAAATGCGAGAGGCCGAACAGCATAGAGGCGATGATCATCGCGGCACGGCGTCCCACGCGGCGTTCGAGAAGATTCTGCACCCAGGCGCGAAAGAAAAGCTCTTCCGGGATGGCGACAAAAACAAAAATGCCTGCCCAGGAAAGAACTGCCTTGCCGACGGGCGGCAGGCTGGCATGGGGATGGATAAAGCCGAGCGCGTATCCCAGCACGAGCACGACGGGAGCGAAGAACAGAAGCTCGCGCAGGCCGGTTTTCCAGTCGCTCTTCCAATCGCTCCACCGCAGGTGAAAGTCGAAACCTGTGCCGCTCAGGCGGCGGATGGCGAGAAAGCCGTAGAGGCCGGCATCCACTAACAGCAGGTTGGCCAGACCACGTAGGCCCGCAGGCCAAGCCACATCGAACCAGCGCAAGTCGACGGCCAGGCCGAGGGTGAGGAGTATCACGGCGTCGCGCCAGTTGCCGCGCTGCTCGGGATCGGCGGCCGCGGCTCGCGCTAGAAGCCATGCGATCACCACCGGCAGTCCGGCGTATAAGGCAAACCACTGCCAGCGAAACATGTGCTGCGCGGCCGCGATGACGACGTAAGGCACAACCAGCAGGGCCGGCAGCGTTACGCGCACGGCCAGCGGCCAGCGGGCAACGGCTTGCGCCACACGCTCGGCGGCGCATCCGAAGGCCACCGCGGGCACGAGTTCGGCCACTAGGACGGCAATCACCAGCGGCGTTGCGTTCGACATGCGGATTATCTTAATCCCGGGTCGGAGTGCAGGTAGAGGGCAGCTCGAAAGGAGCATGAAGGGACTAACCATGTGATCAAATTCAATGCCATCCAATCTCATGTCATCCCGAGGAGCGTGAGAAGCGCGCTCCGGAGGGACCTACGAAACGCGGGCAGCGCTTGCAGAGTGGCGAGGAAAGCCTGTGCTGCAAGCCGCGTGTGTAGTCCCGGCCACGGCATCAATGTCATCGGGCAGACGTAGGGTCCCTCGGCCGGCTGTTGCCGGCCTCAGGATGACATCGGGGCTTGTGATGACCGGAATAGCTATTGGCGGATTGCCAGATTGCTTGTACAGGCGCGCGACTCAGGCTAGAATTCCGGGTCTAGAATTTCTCTCGAATCTTTGCCAGGAGGCACTTATGGCCGCCGCTCCGGTCCTGCCCGCATCGCCCGCTCCCACGCCCGAACCTGCGCCGCTTTCTCAAGCGGCGCGACTCGTCGACACGTTTATTGCGCCGTCGAAGACCTTCACCGATATAAAGCGCAGTGCCGCCTGGTGGGCACCATGGATTGTGATTTCGATCTTTTCGATCATCTTCGTTTACGCGGTTGCGAGGCAGATCAGCTTCGAGCAGGTCAACCGCAACGGCATCGCGCAATCGCCCAAACAGGCGGAGCAATTCGACAAGCTATCGCCGGACCAGCAGGCGGCGCGCCTTCGCATCGCGGCGAAGTTCGTCGCCGTCTTTGGTTACGGCAGCCCGGCTTTCATCCTGCTTTATTGCCTGATCGGCAGCGTCGTCGTGTGGCTGGTCTTCAAGGTCGGGGCGGGAGCTGAAACCACTTTTTCTCAAGCTTACGCCATCACGATGTACGCCTGGCTTCCCGGAATTCTGCAGGCGATTCTCGCGACGATCTCTTTGTTCGCCGGAGTCAATCCCGAAGGCTTCGACATGAGCAACCCCGCGGGTACAAATCTCGCCTACTACCTCGATCCTGGGACGACGGGTAAGTTTGTGCGCAGCATGGCATCGGCGCTCGACGTGTTCAGTATCTGGAGTATCATCCTGGTCGGCATCGGCTTTTCCTGTACCAGCAAGGTGAAGCGCTCGAATGCCATCATCCTGGTCGCGGTGTGCTATCTGATCTACAAGCTGTTTGGGGCAAGCATGGCTGCTGCGTTCTCGTAGGGATTCGGTGCCTCTGTTTTGCGAGGCTCTGGCCGTGACATGAAGATCTCGGGTCAACCGGAGTGGCTAAGTTCAGCCGGCGATGGATTCGATCGCCTGCACGAGCTCAGGCGGCAGCTTCAGGTCCAAGCTGGCCAAATCTTCCTTCATGTGGGCGGCGCTGGATGTGCCGGTTAGCGGCAGCATGCCGACGGCGCGCGCGAAGCTGAATATCAGTTGCGCGGGCGTTGCTCGCGTTTGTCCTACGTTCATCTGCGCGGCCAGGGCAATCAGTGGTGGATGTTGCAGGACTTCTGGATTCGCGGTGAGCAGCGAGAATCCCTGATAAATAATTTTGTGCTGGTGGCAGAATGATCGTACTTCACGGTCCCAGCCGGTGCGGGCAAAACAGCGGTTCTGGACGAAGGCGGGGAGTTCCGCCTGCATGGCCGCCATTCTCTCTAGATGCTGCAGCGAGACGTTGCTCACGCCGAGCAGGCGGCTGCGACCGGCGTCGCGCTCTTGGCGCATCGCCTCCCAGACTTCTGCGTCGGCGTCGGTCCAGTCGTAGCCAGATGGACCGTGCAGCACGTAGCTGTCGACGTGGTCAGTGCCCAGATGCTCGAGCGAACTGGCTAGCGACTGAGCGACCTGAAGAGCGAGCGGGGCTGCGGGATCGTAGGGTAGACGATGGTCCTGTCCGCGCTGGTAGGTGAATTTCGTTTGCAGAAAAAGATCGGCGCGGGTCACAAGGCCGGCGCGATAGGAGGCGGCCAGAGCTTCGCCGACTCCGGCTTCGTGGTAGTGCTTGCGCTGGTTGGCGGTGTCGATGGCCCGAAAGCCGGTGCGGAGCGCGAGTTCGGTGAGGGCGGCGGTGCGGTTTTCTTTCCAGGCGGTGCCGTAGAGGAAGTCGGGAACGGGCGGGGGCATCGCGTCATTGTGCCACGAAATGCTTTCAGCGAAAATCTTCAACCACAGAGGACACAGAGGTTCACGGGGGAGTTCATTTTGTTGTGGGGTGTTTTGTATCGTTCACGTTCTTTTGTATCGTTCCCGGTCCGGCGTAATCGAATGACCTGCCAGCTGTTCCGGTATATGATGAACAACCTCAGGAGGGTTCCCGTGAAACGCAACCTTGTTGTTGCCGCTTGTTTCTTCGTCTGTAGCACTCTCGCTTTTGCCCAAGGCCCGGCTCCAACTGCAAAGACTCCGGCTGCAGCCGCGTCGGCGCAGGGATCGGCGTCTCCAACCAAGGATCCCGTGTCCACGTCGTTGCGCTTGTACTTGCAGCGTTCGCAGAACAACACTGTGGGCGCGATTGAGGCCATGCCCGCAGATAAATTTTCCTACAAGCCTACGCCGGATCAGATCAGCTTTGCGCACCTGGCCGCGCACATCGCCGGATTCAACAACGGACTCTGCGCCAAGGTGGCAGACGTTCCCGCGCCTAAGGTGGACGAATCCAAAGAGACCGATAGCAGAGATCAGCTGGTGGCCGCGGTCAAAGCTTCGTACAGCTTCTGCAGCGACGCCATCAGCAAGATGGACGACTCGAAGCTGGGCGATAGCGTTGAAATCTTTGGTGGCCGACAGGTGCCACGCGCCATGGTGGCTCTGATCCTGGCCGGGGGATGGTCTGATCATTACGCGGCGGCGGCGATGTATTTGCGGCTGAACGGGATTTTGCCGCCGTCGGCGCAGCCGAAGAAGTGACGCGACGAAGCTTCGAGTTATTTCTTGGCCAGCAAGTCTCGCGCGTGGCTGAGTTCCGGGCGCGTTGAACTGCCGCCGTCGCAGATTTTCAGGAGCGTAGCGTAGTAATCGTTCGCTTCGTTTTGCTTGCCGGCGGTTTCGGCGGCGCGGGCTGCGCCGTAGAGGCCGTTGAAGCGGTTGGGGCTGAACTTCAGGTCGGCCTGATATTCGGTGAGAGCCTGCTGCGGGCGCTTGGCTTCGAGCAGAATTTCGGCAATCATTTCGCGGCTGGGGATGCCTTGCGGTTCATCTCCGAGCGATTCTTCCTTTTCCGCCATCGGACGCAGGATGGCGACCGCATCGTCGT
>JBELAE010000024.1:0-23734 GCA_049509155.1 Candidatus Sulfotelmatobacter sp. | reverse complement strand
AACTTCGACAACGAAATGATCGGCCTCTACCGCATGGGCGGCAAGAGTTTCGAAGACATCGCGCCGCAATCGGGAGTGGGCATGGCTTCCAGAAATAGCCTGGGATTTGGCTGCGCCTTTCTCGACGCCAACCTCGATGGCTGGCTCGACTTCGCCGTGGCCAATGGACACATCGACGAGACCGTGCGCAACATTCGCGGCAACGTGGGATATGCGCAGCCGCCCCAGCTTTTTCTCAACAGCGGCAAGGGGACGTTTCGTGATATTGCGGCAGAAGTTGGCGGAGAGTTCAATCAGCCGAAAGTCGGCCGCGGACTGGCCTTCGCAGACTTTGATCGCGATGGCGATCTCGATCTTCTCCTCACCACCAACAACGGACCGGCGTACCTGTATCGCAACGATTTGCTCAACGGCAATCGCAGCATCCGTTTTCGGTTGGTGGGAACAAAGTCGAACCGTGACGGCATCGGCGCTGTGGTACGAGTCTTCACTGGCGGCATGACGCAATCTCGCATGGTGAAAGGCGGCTCCAGCTACTTGTCGCAGTCGGAACTGCCGGTGACGTTTGGATTGGAGAAGCGCGATCGCATTGAGCGCATGGTCATCGATTGGCCCAGCGGACGAACCGAAGAGTACAAAAATCTCGCAGCAGGCCGCTGCTACGAGTGCACGGAAGGAAAAGGAATCGTCCGGCAGAACGGTTACTAACGATATTCGTGACCCATATTCGTGACCGATGATAATCGGGACCGATTAAGACAGCCTCAGAAACGCCTAATGAGTAGGACTGCCAGTTGCCCCTAGGGCCACGCTGCCGGCCGCGATCAGATCAATCTCCACCGAATCGTTCACTCGCAGGAATAGCGTGCTCGGATTTTTCATTCCCCACTTCTCATAGGGAACCGTGAAGTGAACGGTCGCAGTCCAATGATCCGCCGAAATCTCCACGTCAGCCGGCACCATGATTTCGCGATCCACTCCGTGAATGCCGAACATTCCATGCACCTTCACCGAAGATTTCCCCTGATTCGCGACGGCGCCGTCAATTCTGTCGGGGCGAAAGGCAATTTCAGGATAGCGGTCGCTCTCCAGGATTTCCTTGTGCATCTTGCGGTCGCGCATGCCGCTCCCGCTCTCGCCGCTGGTGGCATCGACCACAATCTCGCCTGAAAGTTTCCCCGAGGTCGGATCGAATTGCAGGGCTCCGTGCTTCAAATGAAAACTTCCGTGCACAGTGTGGAGGACATCTCCCAGAGTGAACTTGACGGAAGTTTGCGCGGGATCAAGTTGGAACGCTGCAGCTTGCGCAGCCGTATCCTGTGCTGCCGCTAAAAATGCGAACACGGCCAAAAGGGTCACAACTGCCGGTCCAACACTGCGACCGGCGACATGTCTATAAGAACGAGGGCTCGCGAGGTTCATGAAATTTTGCGGTATGTTATGCGGTCAACAGGCCCCATCCCAGAGTCAGACCGTCACGCACCGCATGCAGTGGCGGCAGCGCCCCAATATGTAGTTCGAGGAACCGCCGGAACACTTCCGGCCGCCTCCGAAATACCTGCAGTGTGCGGTGCTGCAGCCAGGGCCGTTGATCGAGAGTGAGCATCATCCGCGCCATCCACAGCGGACGCCGGGCCAGTTTGCGATGTTCAGTCTGGTAGAGCCTCAGGTCGCCTGACTCAAAACATCTCGCCAGCACTACGGCCTGGCTGAACGCCAATCCAAGCCCTTCGCCGGTGATGGCGTCGACGGTTCCGGAAGCATCGCCAATCAGCGCTACATTGCCTCGCCACACGCGGGCGAGGCTGCGATTGCCGGTGAGCGCGCCCCTTTCGGCGGAGACTACCTCGGCGCCAGCCAGTCGTTCCCGCAGCGGGGGCAGGGCGCGAAGTCCTTCCTCAAGCCGCAGATTAGAACCATGCGAAGCCAGCGCAACGCAGACCTGGTCGCTGCTCACCGCCGTGGCGTAACCCTGACAGTTGTCGCCCCAGTAGACTTCCATGTGATCGCTCCACGGAGCCACGCGATAATGCCGCCGGAACGCATAGCGGAGGCGAGGGCGCCAACCATGATCAAGACCGGCCCAGCGCCGCACGCGCGAGTTTGATCCGTCCGCGCCCACAATCCAGCGTGCCCGAACCACGCGATCGCGTACTCGATCGTGTACTCGATCGACGAGATGCACTCCCCGTGAAGAGATGCCCGTCACCGCGGTGCGCCACAACAACCCGGCACCAAGTTGAGACGCGTGTTCCGTCATAAGGCGATGCAGCGTGGTGCGGCGCACGGCGAGGCCACAGCCGTCCTCCGGAAATCGAGCCTCAGCCGACAAAGCCGCACTCACAAAACGAATGCCGCGGAAGGGACGAGCGTCGGCCAAAGGCACTTGAATCCCAAGTTGCTCCAGCGCCGCCCGTCCGTCAGGCAGTAATCCTTCGCCGCAGGCCTTGTCGATCGGGGGCTGCGCGCCGTCTGCCACCAGCACTCGGAGGCCTCGCTCTCGCGCCGCAATGGCTGCGGCCAGTCCTGCCGGGCCGCCCCCAATCACGAAAACGTCCGTCTCGTATGGGGTCGCGTCTGGCGCGTTGTGACTCATGCTTCCGACCTTGTGCCTCTGAACTTCACCACTTCAGCAACAGCAACTCCGAACAGAATCCCGGACCCATCGCCGCCAGTACGCCCAGCGTGCCCGGCTGCGGACGACGGTTCTTCATCACATCTTCCAGCACCACCAGAACCGAAGCGGACGAAAGGTTCCCGACTTTTTTCAGGCAATCCCAGGATGCGTCGAGTTGGCCGTTATGCAGATCAAGCGCCGCTGCCGTAGCCTCCAGCACTTTCGGGCCGCCGGTATGCAGTACCCAACTTCCAATGTCGCTGCGCTTGTGTCCGTGGTCGCCGAGAAAGGCGTCCACGTCGTGGCCAAGGTGCTCGCGAATCAGCACCGGAACCTCCGGCGAGAGCGTGATGCGAAATCCCTTCTCGGTTACTTTCCATCCCATCATCTCTTCAGTGTCAGGATAGAAGACAGATCGAGTCGCCAGAATTTCAGGTCCATCACCAGGTCCGGTGGAATTCAAATCGTCGCCCGTCACGATCACCGCTGCCGAACCATCCGCAAACAGTCCCGATGAAATAAGATTGGCCACCGAAAGATCGTCCCGTTGAATGGTCAGCGAGCAAAGCTCCACCGACACGAGCGCGGCCGCCTGCGTCGGATAAGCGCGCACATAATCCGCTGCCCTCGCAATTCCCGCCGCTCCCGCCACGCACCCCAGTCCAAAAATCGGAACGCGCTTGATATTTTGCGGCAGCCCCATGCGGTTGATCAGCAGGGCATCAATCGAGGGGCTCGAAATGCCGGTGACCGACGTGAAAAACAGCGCCCCCAGTGCGCTTGACTCGATCCCGGCATGGTGCAGGGCTCTGCAAAGAGCTTGCTCTCCCAGTTCCTGTGCGACCTGAATCCAAACGTCGTTGGCCTGGCCCCAGGTTTTAATGTCGTAATAATTCTCTGTGGGCAGTGCCAGATGGCGGCCTTCGACGGCTACATTGCGGTGCAGTCGCGCCAGCAGCAGCGGATTCTTGAGCTGGTCACCCCAGTATTCCTGGAGTTGCTCCAACAGGAATTTCTGAGAATAATAATGCTTTGGGAAGGCGCTCGCGGCGCTGGCGATTTTCATTTATAGATCCTGATCCCGGCTCGCGCTATCCATTCCCGGCCACCGAGCCCTGCCGATCTAATCTTACGTACCCACGATGTCCGAGCGCTGCCAGCGGGGCTGCGCCGCCTTCAGCGCATTGTCCCAATGCTAGTGAGCCGAATTGTCACCCGCTTGTTAAATGAACCTGTTCACTGAACTCGTTAAATCAACCCTCCTAAAAAACCTGTCAAATCAAATGGCGCCGCACCGCTCCTCCATTACCCTGCCTCAGGCAGTCGCTAGAAGGTTGTTGCAATCGAAGCCGGCGCGTTCGGAACCGTGTAGCTGTGAACCGACGTGAGCTGGCCGCTGCTGGTGTCGAGACTGAAAGACTGAATCGCAAAAGGGCTCTTTTGGTTCCCAACGAACAAATACGCTCCGCCGGAGTCGCTGGCGAGCACACTCGGATTCGCCCCCGTGCCGAACGGCGAAGTAGTCAGCAGGGTGAGTGAACCATCCGTGGAGCCGATGGAATACCCCGCAAGATTCGTTGTGCCCTGATTGGCTACGTACAGGTACTTGCCGGATTTGTCGATCAGAAGGGCAACCGGCCCCGAATATCCGGTTTGCTGGCCGATGGGCGAATTCGAAAACTGACTGAGAGCGCCTGATGTAACGCTGAACTCGGAAATCGAATTGTCAACGTTGTTGGCGGTGTAGAGATAACTTCCGTTGGGAGTAATTGCCAGCCCGTAAGGATTCGTACCCGTTATGTAGAACGAGGCCGGTGACAGCGGGGTCAGAACTCCGTTGTTGATGCTGAAGACTTCGATATACCCCTGTTCTCCTGCACCCGTCACGTAGAGAAATCCTCCCGCCACTTGCAGATTGATCGGAATAATGCCCAGCGGAGCCGTTGGACCTGAGACCTGCGACACCGGAGTTAGAACGCCGCTGGTCGCGCTGATGGAAAACGCCGAAATACTCTCGTCGCCAGTATTAGCGACGTACAGGTAAGCCCCCTTCGAGTCCATCGCGAGCACCGTAGGATCGGTGCCGACGGGAGTGCGCGATCCAGATTCTGCGATTGTTCCATCGCTCGAAATCAAGAACAGTGAAACGTCGCCCTCGCCGGCGTTCGCGGCGTACAAGTACTTGTTGGAAGGATGAATCACCAGGGACTGAACCGCCGGGCCCGCCGTGATTGGACTTACCGCCAGTTCCGTGAGAATGCCGGAATTAGGGTCTTCACGAAAAGCGACGATCTCGTCTGACGTGGGAATTGCCGCGTACAGATAACGGCTGGTAGTAGGACCGCAACTCACACATATTGCCGCGCTCGCGCAAACCAAAAACAGGGCCGCTGCCTTCTTTAGCATCCGTTACTCCTGGAGGAAGTTGTCGAAAACGAAAAATTTGGAGAATCGCTGGCTCCCGGCACGCCGGGGACGAAAGTATCGCAAGCAGTACTATCGCTGAACCCCTATCATACGGGACAAGATGTCCATTGCGCACCCAACATGCGCTCTCCTGGCTGCTGCGATGCAGGATTTCTCCCGTCAGGTTGCACACGCCGGCTCGTGCCAGCCCGGCTGCCCAAGCTTTCTAGTGTAGTCGACTTGCCACTCGGAATGAATGATTTGTCGCTCTCCGGGCGCGGCCGGATTGTTCATGCCTGCCCACCGTTTCAGTGGGCGGGACTGGGGCGGGGCGTGCCCGGCGCTGAGGTCTCGGGGAGAGCTTCGTCCGCGCCGCCCCGAAAGAACAGTCGCACGCGATCGAGATATACATACACCACCGGCGTGGTGAACAGGGTCAGCATCTGGCTTACCGTCAGCCCGCCGACAATGGTAATCCCCAGCGGCCGGTGCAACTCGGAGCCGGTTCCTCTGCCCAGAGCCAGCGGCAGGCCGCCCAGCAGCGCCGCCATCGTCGTCATCATGATTGGCCGGAAACGCAGGATACACGCATCGTAAATCGCCTCCACGGGCTTTTTCCCCTGCGTGCGTTCGACGTCAAGAGCCACGTCGATCATCATGATGGCGTTCTTTTTCACCAGCCCAATCAGCAGGATGATGCCAATCATCCCAATCACGTTCAGCTCGTTGTGCGTCAAAAGCAGCGCCAGCAGCGCCCCTACGCCCGCCGATGGCAGGGTCGAAAGAATTGTGATGGGATGAATATAGCTCTCGTACAACATGCCGAGCACGATATAGACGGTGAACAGAGCCGTCAGAATCAGGATTTTCTGGCTCGAGAGCGAATCCTTAAAAGCAGCCGCCGTTCCCTGGAAGCTGGCATCAATCGACTCCGGGAAGCCGATCGTGCGCTCGGCCTTCTCAATGGCCAGTGTGGCCTGGCCCAGAGAGATTCCGGGCGCCAGGTTGAACGATATGGTGACCGATGGCACCTGCCCCTGGTGATTCACAGCCAGCGGAGTGTTCGACGGCTCATAGTGCGTGAACGCTGCCAGCGGCACCGCAGTACCGCTGCTGGAGCGCAGATAGATATTCTGCAGCGCTTCCGGCGTCTGCTGGAATTGCGGCGCAACTTCCATCACCACGTGATACTGGTTGAGCGGCCGGTACATGGTCGAAACCTGGCGCTGCCCAAACGCGTCGTAGAGAGCATTGTCCAGCGTCTCTGGAGTAATTCCCATTCGGCTGGCGGTATCGCGATCGATGATCAGATTGGCTTGCAGCCCCCGGTCCTGCTGGTCGGAATTCTGGTCGCGCAATTCCGGCAGGCTTTTTAGCTTCTGCAACAGCAGTGGCGCCCATTTGTTCAAGTCTTCGAAGTTAGGGCTCTGCAGCGTGTACTGGTACTGCGCATTGCCAAAGCGCCCGCCAATGCTGAGGTCCTGGGCGGACTGCAAAATCAGCGTCGCGCCCGGCACCACCGCCAGCTTGCCGCGCAATCGATTGATCACATCATCCGCGGTCACCAGCGGGCAGCTCTGCCAGAAATGTTTGGTCGGGCAAGGGCTGCGCTGCTCCAGCGGTTTCAGCATCACGAAGAACCGGCCCTGGTTCAGAGCAGTATTTCCTCCGGCAAATCCAACCACGGTGTCGACCGCCGGATCCGTCATCACGATCTTGACGTAGCTCTCCATCTTGTTCCGCATGGACTGGAACGAGATATCCTGCGCGGCCATTACCCCGCCCATGATGCGCCCCGTGTCCTGCTGCGGAAAGAAGCCCTTGGGCACGATCCCATAGAGGTAGACGCTCAGGCACGCCACCAGGATGGTCACGGTCAATGTGACCGGCTGGTGCGCCAGCACCCACCTTAACGAGTAGCTGTAAGCCGCGAGGAGCCGCTCGAAAACCCGCTCACTCCATCGGTAAAAGAGGTTGTGCTTCTCAGTTCCTCCAGGCTTAAGAAATTGCGCGCACAAGGTCGGAGTGGTGGTCAGCGAAACCAGCAGCGAAACCCCAATCGCAATGCTCAGCGTCACCGCGAACTCGCGGAACAGCCGTCCCACAATTCCACCCATCATCAGCAGCGGAATAAATACAGCCACCAGAGACACGCTCATGGAGACGACGGTAAATCCAATCTCGGCGGCTCCCTTGAACGCCGCCTGCACCGCGCCCATGCCGTGCTCCACGTAGCGGGTGATGTTCTCCAGCACCACGATCGCATCATCCACTACGAATCCGGTAGAGATTGCCAACGCCATCAATGACAGGTTGTCGAGGCTGTAGCCCAGCAGATACATCCCGCCAAAAGTTCCCACCAGCGAGAGCGGCACGGCAATGCTGGGAATAATGGTGGCCCGCACCGTGCGCAGAAATGCAAACACCACCAGAATCACAAGAACAACTGAGATGATCAGGGTAGTTTCAATGTCCTTCACTGAAGCGCGCACCGTCACGGTGCGGTCCATCACAATTTTCAGATTGATCGCCGGCGAAATCGAGGACTGTAAATAAGGTATCAGCGACCGCACCCGGTCGACCGTTTCGATGATGTTGGCGTCGGGCTGGCGGAACATGATAATCAGAACGGCAATCTTGCCGTTGGCGATGCCGATGTTGCGCACGTCGGCGACCGAATCCTCTACGTCTGCCACGTCCCCCAGGCGCACGGCCGCACCGTTGTTGTAGGCCACGATCAGCGGCCGGTACTGGTCCGCGGTGAAGAGTTGGTCCGTATCGGTCAAGGCGTAAGATCTCGCGCCATTTGAGACCTGACCCTTGGGGGCGTTCGCGTTGGCGGCGTAGAGTGCATTGCGAACCGTGTCCAGCCCAACCCCCAGTTTGTTGAGCAGGGTCGGATTCACCTCAGCGCGCACCGCCGGCTGGGCCGCTCCGAAGACAAAGACCTGGCCTACACCGTTCACCTGGGCCAGCTTTTGCGACAGAATGGAATCGGCCGCGTCGTACATCTGCGGCACGGTCTGCGTGTCGGAAGTCAATGCCAGAATGAGAATTGGCGCATCCGCCGGGTTGATCTTGCGGTAGGTCGGATTGCTTGGCAGGTTGGCTGGAAGCTGGCTGCGGGCGGCGTTGATCGAAGCCTGCACGTCGCGCGCAGCGGCGTCAATATTCCGGTTCAGATCGAACTGCATCGCAATCGAAGTCGTGCCCAACTGGCTGGATGAAGTCAGCTGGTTCACCGCCGCGATTCGTCCGAACTGCCGTTCCAGCGGCGTGGCCACGGCCGAAGCCATGGTCTGTGGGTCCGCACCGGGCAAGCTGGCTCCCACGCTGATCACCGGAAAATCCACCCTCGGCAGCGAAGCCACCGGAAGATAATTGAAGGCGAGAATTCCCGACATCAAGAGTGCCGCCGCCAACAATGACGTGCCAATCGGGCGCCGGATAAATGGAGCTGAAATACTCATGATCTCGAAACTGGTCTGGAAACGTTTTCAGTCGACATGTCGAACTACCATCTCGAATCCAAATGTCGAATCAACAAGTCGAGTCACTATGTTTAATCCGCCGACATCGGTTCCGGCGGAATCACATTGCCGACTCGATAACGGGAAAGCCGGTGAGCCAGCCGGTCGAACCACAAATAAACCACCGGCGTCGTGTACAGCGTCAGCAACTGGCTCAACAGCAATCCGCCCACAATCGTAATGCCGAGAGGCCGCCGCAGTTCCGCGCCCGTCCCCGATCCGAGAGCCAGCGGCAGTCCGCCCAGCAGCGCCGCCATCGTCGTCATCATGATGGGCCTGAACCGCAGCAGGCAGGCCTGATAAATCGCTTCTTCCGGCGGCTTATGCTCTTCGCGCTCCGCCTCCAGCGCGAAGTCAATCATCATGATGGCGTTCTTCTTCACAATGCCAATCAGCAGAATGATGCCAATCAGCGCCACCACGGTTAAATCATTCCCCGTGATCATCAAAGCCAGAATCGCGCCGACTCCTGCCGAAGGCAGCGTGGAAAGAATCGTCACAGGATGAATGTAGCTCTCATACAAAACACCCAGCACAATGTAGACAGTGATGACCGCCGCCAAAATCAAATACGGCTCGGAGGCCAGAGAGTTCTGAAACGCCGCCGCCGTTCCCTGGAACGCCGCATGAATGCTGGGCGGCAACTGGATCTCTTTCTCCGCTTGCTCAATCGCCTTGGTGGCGTCTCCCAGCGATGCTCCCGGGGCAAGGTTGAACGAAAGCGTGACTACAGGAAACTGACCTTGATGATTGTTCGAGAGCGAAGCGCTGCTCGACGTCAGGTGAGTGAAAGTCGAAATCGGAACCGGCGCCCCGCTGGTGGTCACGGCCGCGCCATTGGCCGTGGGCGCGCCCGAGTTCGGCGTCACCGTGCTGGGACGGATGTAAATGTCTTTCAGCGCCTCGGGCGTCAGCGCAAAACTCGGAAGTACCTCGAGAACCACGTGATACTGATTCAACTGCGTGAAGATGATCGAAACCTGCCGTTGCCCGAACGCGTCATAAAGTGTGTTATCGATGGCCTGCGGGAAAATTCCCAGCCGCGACGCCGTATCGCGGTCAATCGTAACGTTGGTCTTGAGCCCGTTGTCGAGCTGGTCTGTAGCCACGTCCGTCAACGCCGGCAGGGTTTTCAGCTTGGCCACCAGCTTCGGCGTCCACTGCGCCAGTTCCTGCGCGTCCGCATCCTCGATCGAATACTGGAACTGGGTGCGGCTCACGCGGTCTTCCACCGTGAGGTCCTGCACCGGCTGCATGTAAAGAGTTATGCCGTCCACCTTTGCCAGTTGCGGCTGCAATCGCCGGATGATCGCGGAAGCATCGTCAGAGCGCTCATCGCGCGGCTTCAGGTTGATCTGGATGCGGCCCTGGTTCGGCGTCGTGTTCGTGCCATCCACTCCAATGAACGACGACAGGCTTTCCACCGCCTTATCCTGCAGAATGATTTTCGCCAGTTCCTGCTGCCGCTTCGCCAGGGCGTCAAAAGAAATAAAGTCGGGCGCTTCCGACACGCCCAGAATCACTCCCGTATCCTGCACCGGGAAAAATCCCTTGGGAACGATGACGTATAAAAAGAGTGTAAGTACGAGGGTTCCGAACGTCACCAGCAGCGTCGCCGTCTGGTGCCTCAGCACGATCTTCACCGTGCGTCCGTAGAACGCGATGATGCGGTTGTAGTACTCCTCGGTGACGTCGTAGAACCGCCCCTTTTCGCCGTCCTTGCGATGCTTCAGCAGTTTGGCGCACATCATCGGCGTCAGCGACAGTGAAACTCCCGCCGAAACCAGAATCGTCACCGCCAGCGTGACCGCAAATTCGCGGAACAACCGTCCGACAATGTCGCCCATGAACAGCAGCGGGATCAGCACTGCAATCAATGAAACAGTCAGCGAAACAATGGTGAACCCGATCTGCCCCGCGCCTTTCAACGCCGCGTCCAGCGGGGAATCTCCCTGCTCCAGATAGCGATCGATATTCTCGATCATGACGATGGCGTCATCCACCACGAAGCCGGTGGAAATGGTGAGCGCCATGAGCGTCAGATTGTTCAAGCTGTAACCCAGCAGATACATCACGCCAAAAGTTCCGATCAGCGAGAGCGGCACCGCGACGCTCGGAATCACGGTCGCCGCCAGATTCCTCAGGAACAGAAAAACCACCAGCACCACCAGCGCGATCGACAGCATCAGCTCAAATTCCACGTCCTTGACCGAAGCGCGGATGGTGGTGGTCCGGTCGGTAAGAATCTGCACCTTTACAGCCGTGGGCAGCGAAGCCTGCAACTGGGGCAGAAGCTTCTTGATCCGGTCCACTACGCTGATGATGTTGGCGCCCGGTTGCCGCTGCACGTTTACGATCACCGCCGGCGTCAGATTCATCCATGCCGCGAGGCGCGTATTCTCCGTTCCATCGATAACGTTGGCAACGTCCTGAATCCGCACGGGCGCGCCGTTGTGATAGGCAATGACGACCGGCTTGTACTGCTCTGCCCCGAACAGCTGATCGTTGGCGCCGATGGTGTAAGACTGCCGCGCGCCGTCAATCACGCCCTTGGCTTGATCCACGTTCGCCTGCACCAGCGCCGCGCGCAGATCCTCAAGACTCAGCCCGTAAGAAGCCAGCGCCGTCGGGTTGGCCTGAACCCGAACCGCCGGCTTCTGCCCGCCGCTGATCGAAACCAGCCCCACGCCCGGCAGTTGCGAGATCTTCTGTGCCAGCGATGTATCCGCCAGATCTTCTACCTTCGATAAAGGCAGAGAATCCGAGGTCAGCGCCAGCGTAAGAATCGGCGCATCGGCCGGATTGACTTTGTTATAGATGGGAGGATTCGGCAGGTCCGCCGGCAGGTAGGTCGAGCCCGAGTTAATCGCAGCCTGCACCTGCTGTTCTTCCACGTCGATGTTCTGATCGAGCCCGAACTGCAGCGTGATGACCGAACTGCCAAACGAACTGGTCGAGGTCATCTGGCTCAGGCCGGGCACCTGCCCGAACTGCCGCTCCAGCGGCGACGTCACCGACGAAGCCATCACATCAGGATCGGCTCCCGGATAGAAGGTCACGACCTGAATGGTTGGATAGTCGACCTCGGGCAGCGCCGACACCGGCAGTTGCGTGAACGCAACCCACCCCACAAGCAGCACGCCCACCATGAGCAGTGTGGTCGCGACCGGCCGAAGAATGAATAACCGAGAAGGACTCATGAACCCGATGCTGCTGAACCCGACGTTGCTGACCCTGATTTGTCCGAACTTCCTGAAGCTGCTGCTCCCGAAGCCGCGCTGCCGGTGCCGTTGACCGGTGAAACGCCGCGCCCGCCGCTGGCGCCACCGCCCGGACTTGCCGTGCGCATATTAACGGAGCTGCCTCTTTGCAGTTTGTCCTGGCCGTCGGTCACAACCATCTCACCCGGATTGAGTCCACTGCTGATCACGGTAGTGTCGCCTTGCGTCAGCGACACCGTGACCGCGCGGTCCTCCACCGTTTTGTCCGAGTTCACTGCATACACGAACGTGCCCTGCGGACCGCGCAGGATCGCGGCGGTCGGAACCACGGTGCTGTTCTTTCTGGTTTCGAGCAGCAGGTTGGCGTTTACAAACTGGTTGGGCCAGAGCTGGTTATCAGTATTGCTGAAGACCGCCTTGAGCTTGGCCGTTCCGGTCGTCGGATCAATCTGATTATCAATGGTCAGCAACTTTCCCGTCGCCAGCTTGGTTTGATCGTCGCGACTGAAAGCGTCGACCTCGAGAGTTCCCTGCTGCATGCGGCGCGAAACCGTCGGCAGCATGTCCTCGGTCAGCGTGAAGATCACGGCAATCGGCTGCAGCTGCGTCAAAATCAGCATGGGATTCGTATCCGCCGCATGCACGATGTTGCCGGGGTCGACTTGCCGCAGTCCAACGCGCCCAGTGAATGGCGCCGTGATGTGGCAGTAGACGATCTGTAATTTTGCGGTATCGATCTGCGCCTGGTCCGTGCGCACCGTTCCATCCAGCTGGTCAACCAGCGCCTTCTGCGTGTCGACTTGCTGCTGCGCAATGCTGCCCGAGGGAATCAGCGAAGTGTAACGCTCCAGATTCAGCCGGGCATCGCGCAGTTGCGCCTGGTCGCGAAACAGCTGCGCCTGCATCTGCTCCAGTTGAACCTGGTAGGGACGAGCGTCAATCTCGATCAGGAGATCTCCCTCCTTGACGTTCTGCCCCTCCTGGAAATTCACTCGCATGATCTGTCCATCGACGCGGCTCTTGATGTTGGCGGTGTTAAACGCCGTTACCGCCCCCAGGCCCGTCAGGTATACCGGAACATCCTGCCGTTGCACCTGCGCGGTCGCAACCGAAACAGTACGGGAAACGGCCGCCTGCGCCTTCTGCTGCTTGGAGTCGGCGCCGCTGCTGCAGCCGATGAAACATGCGCAACCCGCTGCCACGGTGAGAATCGTCGCGACGCGTGAAATGCGAGTCTTCGTGGGACGAGTTTCTCTTTCGGCGACCTCGGCAGAGAAATAGTTCATCGTACGCGCGTTCACGGAGTTGCTGATGGAAAGATGAGTCATAAATTCACAGGTTCAATCCGTCGCCGTTCCCTGTTCGGGCACACGGCTTGGCAGGAAGTACAAGTATTAGACGTAAGCATTGTAGGCTTGGTCACACAACTCTTTCGAGGGGGCAGGAATTTTTCCTATTGCCCCAAAACGGCCTCCAGAACGAACGGCTCAGGTAGGAACAAAGCGCAGTTGCCAAGGGCAAAACCGCGCATATCCAGCATCCACTGCGGCCCATCGGCAGGTCAAGACCGGGGGCGAAGGTTTTACAAATCTTTACTCGCCTTGACCGTCTTTTTACGAGTTTCTGTTTACGACCGTCTACTTAGGGTTAGGAAGCTCTTAGAGTCGCTGGCGCCGGATGTGTAGTTTCGTAAGCCGCAATCTCCGCCTCATGCTGCAGCGTGAGCCCAATGTCGTCCAATCCATTCAGCAGACAGTGGCGTACGAATTCATCCATGGAAAACTTCGCGCGAAAGCCCTGCGCGTCGCTCACTTCGAGTTTCTGTAGGTCAATGGTGACCCGGTAGTCGTCGATCTCCTGCGCCCGCTGCATGAGCCGCCCGACTTCATCTTCGCTCAGCTGCACCGCAAGAAACCCATTCTTCGTGCTGTTGTTGGCGAAAATGTCGGCGAACGAAGACGAGATTACCGCCCGGAATCCGAAGTCAGCCAGCGCCCACACCGCATGCTCGCGCGACGATCCACAGCCAAAATTTCTTCCCGCGACCAGAATACTTGCCCCCGCGTAGCGCGGCTCATCGAGCACGAAGTCGGCGTTCTTCTTTCCGTCCGCGCCAAACCGCCAGTCGTAAAACAGAAACTGGCCAAACCCCGTGCGCTCAATCCGCTTTAAAAACTGCTTGGGAATAATCTGGTCCGTATCCACATTGACCCGATCAAGCGGCGCCACGCGCCCGCGATGCACAGTGAATGGTTTCATTGTGTGATCCTTAAAGGTGCGTTCCTCAAACACTCTGTCATTTCGAGCGGAGCGGAAATGCCCGACAGGGCAATTCCGCGGAGTCGAGAAACCTGCTTTTGCCGTGCGTTCGATCGGAATCAGCTTTGACTCCTACTGAAATTTCCAATTCCGAATGTCCGTAAAATGCCCCGCAATCGCCGCCGCCGCCGCCATCATCGGACTCACCAGATGCGTCCGCCCTCCGCGCCCCTGCCGCCCTTCAAAATTGCGATTGCTGGTCGAGGCACACCGTTCCCCCGGCTGCAAAATATCCGGGTTCATTCCCAGACACATCGAGCATCCCGACTCGCGCCACTCAAACCCGGCCTCCTGAAAAACCCGGTGCAACCCTTCCTGCTCGGCCGCCCGCTTCACCGTCTGCGACCCCGGTACCACCATCGCCCGCACCTTCGCGCTGACGCGATGTCCCTTCGCGACCCGAGCCGCCGCCCGCAAATCTTCAATCCGCGAATTCGTGCACGATCCAATGAACACGCGATCGATCCCGATCTCCTCAATCTTCTTCCCCGGCTCCAGCCCCATATATTGCAAGGCGAGTTCCGTGGCGCGCCGGTCAGCGTCTTGTAATCCCTTAATCTCCGGCACACGCCCCGTGATCGGAGCCACCATCCCCGGATTCGTTCCCCAGGTCACGAACGGACAAAGCTGTGCCCCATCAATCTCCACCACCTTGTCGAAACGCGCCCCGTCATCGGTCGGCAGGCTGCGCCAGTGCGCGACCGCCTTCTCCCACTCCGCATCCCGCGGCGCGAATCGCTTGCCTTTCACATACGCGATGGTCGTCTCATCGGGCGCAACCATCCCAGCCCGCGCTCCCGCCTCGATGCTCATGTTGCACAGCGTCATGCGCCCTTCCATCGAGAGCCCGCGCACCGCCGCACCGGCATATTCAATCACGTGCCCCGTAGCGCCGTCGGTCCCGATCTGCCCGATAATTCCGAGCGCCAGATCCTTCGCCCCCACGCCCTCGGCCAGCCGCCCGCGCACGTCGATCTTCATCGTCTTCGGCGTCTGCTGGGCAAGACATTGCGTCGCCAACACATGCTCCACTTCCGACGTCCCAATCCCGAAAGCCAGTGAACCAAAAGCCCCGTGCGTGCTGGTATGGCTGTCGCCGCACACAATCGTCATGCCCGGCTGCGTCAGCCCCAGCTCCGGACCAATCACATGCACGATCCCCTGCTCCGGCGAATCCATGTCAAACAGCCGGATGCCAAATTCCCTGCAGTTCGATTGCAAAGCCGCGATTTGTTTGGCCGCGATCAAATCCGTAATCGGAGTTCCGCGCGGCTCCGTAGGAATGTTGTGATCCACAGTGGCCACGGTGCGCACCGGCTGCCGTACCTTCCTGCCCGCAACGCGCAAACCATCGAACGCCTGCGGCGACGTCACCTCATGCACCAGATGCAAGTCGATATACAAAATGGGCGATCGTCCCGCAGGCCGGACCACCAGGTGCGCTTCCCAAATCTTCTCGAATAATGTGCGATTCGCTGCCATGGATAGGCTTCAAGAAAACGGTAAGTCTTAGTTTTTCACAGAGCGTTCCAGCTGAGCAAGGCGCGGTTTCCCCTCGGAGCCCTTCGAGCCCACCCAATAAGGATTTCTTAATCCGCAGATGGCCGCCTGCGTGCTTCGCAGGATTGCACTGCCGGATCGCCATTCAAACCAGTCGGCGTTGCTCGCGGGCTGAATATCCGCTGACAGCGGCAGGACAAGAGCATTTGTTCCAAACATCGAAAGGATTTCGTATGCGAATTGTTTCTCCCCTTGGTTTTACGACTTTCCTGCTGGCGGTCCTGATCTCTGGCGCGGCGGCGCAATCTGGCGCGACTTACGATTGGTCGACGACCAGCCAACCCGCAGTTGCCCCTCCTGTGCCGGCGTTAGCATCAAAACCCGCCCCCGGCTCATTCGAGGATGTGATGGACCATGTGGTCGACCGGGAGCATCAACTGCTGGCCGAGCTGCGCAATCTGCAACCCGTGGTGGAAACCTATCTGCAGAATCTGAAATCGGACGCCGACGGCAACTCCTTTCCGGTGAACGACCAGTACTTTCTCGGCCGCCTCGATATGAGCGACGCCCCGGAAGGGATTTCGTTTGTCGGGCAGCGGGAGCCCGGCAAGAGCCGGCTGAACAAGCTGACCGGAATCTTCTCCCTGCATTTTCAGCCCCTGGGCTTTGCCCAGATGATCGTGCCCGACACTGATTTCGATAAAACCAATTACAACTTCAGTTTTGTCCGCCGTGAATTTCTGGGCGAAGTGCGCTGCCTGGTCATCGATGTCCAGCCCAAACCGGAGGCGCCCGCCGGCCGCTTCCAGGGGCGAATCTGGGTGGAAGACAACGGTTACAACATTGTCCGCTTCAACGGCACCTATTCCCGCGCTCCGCGCAACGCCTTCTACCTGCATTTCGACAGCTGGAGGCTGAATCTGAAGCCCGGCCTGTGGCTGCCCGCCTACGTCTACAGCGAGGAATCCGATCTGGAGGGCAGCGCCGGCCACGTTCACCTCAAAGCCCAGACTCGCCTGTGGGGCTATGACCTGAAAGCTGCCGGGAAAGATCGCATGGACGAGTTCACGAAAGTTATGGTGGAGTCGCAACAGCCGGTGGAGGATCAGACCGACGGCGGTGCAGATGCCACCCCGGTGGCGGCGGAACGATTGTGGCAGCGTCAGGCGGAGGACAACATCATCGAGCGCCTGCAGAAAATTGGCCTGCTGGCCCCGCCCGGGACGGTCAACAAAGTGCTCGAGACCGTCATCAACAATCTGCTGCTTAGCAACAGCATAAATCTCGTATCCGACGTGCATTGCCGGGTTCTGCTCACCGCGCCGCTGGAATCATTTTCCATCGGCAACACCATCGTGTTGAGCCGGGGCCTGCTGGACGTGCTGCCCGATGAAGCCTCGCTGGCCATGGTGCTGGCGCATGAACTCAGTCACATCGTGCTCGGCCATCCCTTCGACTCCAAGATGGCCTTCAACGACCGCATGTTTTTTCCCGACGAACAATCCTTTCAGCGCCTTGACTTCAAACGTCGCCCCGCGGACGAAGAGGCCGCGGATGCCAAAGCTCTGGAACTTCTGAAAAATTCTCCTTACAAAGAAAAAATGGGAACGGCCGGACTGTTCCTGAAAGCGCTGCAAGAGCGCGCGCCGGAATTACCCAACCTGATTCGTCCCCATCTCGGAAACGGTCTCGCTGCGGGCCAGAGCATTCGCATGTCCGCGCTGCTGGCCAGCTCGCCCTCACTCGACCAAAACCGCATCGACCAGATCGCTGCTCTTCCCCTGGGAGGAAGGATCAGGCTTGATCCCTGGAGCGACCGGGTCGAACTCGCCAAAAACCACCCCATGATCCTCGCAACCTCTCGCGAAAAGATGCCATTCGAAATCACTCCCTTTTTCCCCTATTTGATTCGAATGGCGAAGGAGACCCCCGACAAAACAACGCTGGCCGGGTCGGGATCGAAGTAAACACGGAAATAAACAGAGCAGGCGGCAGTGAGCCAGCTTAAGCAACATTCATTACTATTGTTGTCATTCCGAACCGGGCTGAAAGCCCGGTGAGAGCCTGCCCTGAGCTTGCCGAAGGGAACCTGCTGTTCGCCGGCCACATATCAGATTTCAGCGCGGCCGCGTAATCGCCCCCTGCGAAGCCGAAGCGACCAGCGCCGCATATTTCGCGAACACGCCAGTGGGATAGCGCGGCTGTGGCGCCTTCCACTGCGCCATGCGCTGGCGCAATACGTCGTCGCTGACCTCCACTTCCAGAACCCGCTTCACCACATCGAAGCGAATTATGTCTCCATCCCGTACCCCTGCAATGGGCCCACCTAGCGCCGCTTCCGGAGAAACGTGTCCCGCCATCAGCCCGCGAGTCGCGCCGCTGAAGCGTCCGTCAGTCAACAGCGCCACCGATCCGCCCAGTCCCTCGCCCACAATCGCAGCCGTCACGCCCAGCATCTCGCGCATCCCAGGTCCGCCCTTCGGCCCTTCGTTGCGGATCACGACCACATCCCCGGCCTGAATCTTTTTCGCCTTGACCGCTGCCATGGCGTCTTCCTCGGATTCGAACACCCGAGCCGGCCCCCGCTGCTCCAGTCGCTCATGTCCGCTGATCTTGGCAACACAGCCCTCCGGCGCAAGATTGCCCCTAAGAATTACCAGTCCGCCAGTTGCTTTGAGCGGCTTGTTGAGCGGAACGATCACTTCCTGCCCCGGAGTCTCCACCGCGCGCTCGGCCTCGTCGCCAATCGTAAGCCCGGTAACCGTTTTCGCCGAGGCATGCAGATATTTCCCGTCCAGCAATCGTTTCGCCAGCAGCCCAATGCCGCCCGCACGGTGCATGTCGGAAGCCACGAATCGTCCCGATGGCTTCAGATCGGCAAGGAACGGAGTCCGCGCACTCACCGTTTGAAAATCCTCAATGTCGAGTTCAACGCCCGCCTCGCGCGCAATTGCCAGCAAATGCAAAACCGCATTGGTCGATCCGCCCGAAGCCGCCACCGAAGCAATCGCATTCTCGAAGGCGTCCCGCGTCAGAATGTCGCGCGGCTTAATCCCGTTCTGCAGCACGTTCATCACAACCTTGCCGCAGTCAAATGAAATCTGGTCTTTCTCTGGATCCATCGCCGGCACGCTGTTGAACCCCATCGGCGAAAGCCCGATCATCTCCATCACCGTCGACATCGTGTTCGCCGTGTACTGCCCGCCGCACGCGCCCGCGCCCGGACACGCCGCATCTTCCAGTCCGCGCAGGTCCGCGTCGCTCATCTTTCCCGCTATGTTCGCGCCGATGGCTTCATAAACATCCTGAATGGTCACATCTTTCCCACGATAACTCCCCGGTGCAATCGTACCCCCGTAGAGCACCACACCCGGCAGGTTCATGCGCGCCAGCGCCATGGCCGCCGCCGGAATCGTCTTGTCGCACCCCACCACGCACACCACCGCATCAAACATTTGCCCGCGGCAGACCAGTTCGATCGAGTCGGCGATCAACTCGCGGCTCACCAGCGACGCCCGCATGCCCTCGGTGCCCATGGTCTCGCCATCCGAAATCGCAATGGTATTGAACTCCATCGGCGTGCCGCCGGCCGCGCGAATGCCTTCCTTCACCTTGGCCGACAGCCGCCGCAGATGAAAGTTGCACGGCATAGTTTCGATCCAGGTATTGGCCACCCCGATCAACGGACGGCTGAGATCGGCGTCTGTGAACCCGACGGCCTTGAACATGGAGCGCGCCCCCGCCCGATCGCGTCCCTCAGTAATTCCTCGGCTAATGTGCTTGAGATCCATGTTGGAAGATTACAGGACTCCCAGCAAAGAGTGAAAGCCACGCTCGCTCTTCCCGGTTTTTCCTTCGTGTACCTTAGTGCCCTTCGTGGTTAAAGCTCTTTCTTTTCTCACTCAAAGCGCCGAACCATCCAAACGAAAAACGGGGAACCCGCCTAGCAGCAGGCTCCCCAGTGCGTGACGCTGCCCAGGAGCCGTCACGCTTGCCCAGCTATTCCAATCTTGAGCCTACGCCCGGGCCGCGGCGCGCGATTCTTCCATCGGCACGCCTGCCGGAGGATGCGCCCCCGTCCAAGCCGACGCATGTGCCGCGCCGGAACTGACTTTAATGACGTCCGCGATTCCGTACCATTCACGGTAAAGCTGGCCCACCTGTTTCTGATTCACCTCAAGCGCCAGCGTGACCAGGTGATCGTGCTCCGAAGGCTCAGCATGAACCACGGGCAAGTCGAGTGCCCGCCGCGAAGCCGCGTTCAGAATGCGCATCAACGTTCCCTGCGTATTGCGATAACGAATGTGAAAAGTCTGCATTGTGTCACGCTCCCCATAGCGCCGTTTTCTTGTAGCTCCGGCCGCCGTGCCCACCGCTCTATTGCGCCGGTTCCTCTTCCAACAGCATCTCCGAAAGCGCCGCGCCCGCCGGAACCATCGGAAAAACATTAGCCTCCGGTGCGCAATCGAATACCAGCAACTCCGGCTCCGGCGACCGCAGGAACCGGTCAATCTCATCCCCGGTCTCCGCCGACACCGGAAACTCCCGCATGGCGTCTTCATTCAGCCGGAAGCTGTGAATCTTGTAAGCCTTCGCGATCTCCACGAAATCCGGATTGTCGCTCAAGTCAGTCTCGGCATAATTTCGCTGGTAAAAAAGCTGCTGCCATTGCCGCACCATGCCCAGATATTTGTTGTCGACAATGACCATCTTCACCGGCAGCGCAAGCCGCCGCACCGTCGCCAGTTCCTGGATGTTCATCTGAAATCCGCCGTCGCCCGAAACGCAAAGCACGCAAGTGTCCGGCTTCGCCAGCTGCACGCCGACCGCAGCGGGCAGAGCGAAGCCCATGGCCCCCAGCCCGCCCGACGTAATAAATCCCCGCGGCGAGGAAGACCGGTACCGCTGCGCCGCCCACATCTGGTGCTGCCCCACATCGGCGATCACCACGCTATCCTGCGGCAACCGGCTGAAGAGTTCGTCAAGAAAGCGAATCGTCGGCTGCGCCAGCCCACGCGGATCAAGCTCAGCTCGCTCCGGTCCGCACGCCACAGCGCGCCAGCCGCTGAAGTCAGGCAGCGAATGCCGCCGCAACTCCGCCTGAAACGCTGGAATAGTATCCGCCAGATTTCCAATGACCGGAACCTCACACGGACGCACCCGATCCAGCTGCGCGGGATCAATTTCAAAGTGAACGATCTTCGCGTGCGGCGCAAACCGTGTCGGTTCGCCCGTCACGCGATCGTCCAGCCGCGCTCCAAATACGAACAACAAATCGGTTTCGTTCAGCGCCGTATTGGCCGCCCGCGTGCCGTGCATGCCCACCATGCCCAGATAAAAAGGAGCTTCCGGAGGCACTGCGCCCAATCCATGAACCGTGGCAAACGTCGGAATGTTCAAGTCATCCAGCAGCCGCCGCAACTCCGGAATCGCTCCCGACAATTTCGCCCCCGCACCCACCAGCGCGACCGGCTTCGAAGACTGCCGCAGCAAAGCCACAATCGTGTCAGTGAATCCGCCGTCGGCCTTCGCATCGGCCGCCCGCGCATGCGGCGTAAACTTCACCGGCCCAGAAAATTCCTTCTTCGCCTTCAGCATGTCGGTAGGGATATCGATAACCACTGGCCCCGGCCGCCCGCTGCGCGCCCAGTAAAACCCCTCGGCAATCGCCTCAGGAATTTCGTCAATCGTGCGCACCAGCCTGCTCCACTTGGTGAGCGAAAGCGTCACCCCAAAAACATCCGTCTCCTGAAACGCATCAGTGCCGATCAACGCGCTGCGCACCTGCCCCGTGATGCACACCAACGGCACCGAATCCATCTTCGCGTCGGCAATGCCGGTAACAAGATTCGTCGCGCCCGGCCCGCTGGTCGCCATGGCAACACCCACTTCGCCCGTGACCCGCGCGTAACCCTCCGCCGCGAACACCGCACCTTGCTCATGCCGCGTCAGAATGTGACGCACCCCGCTGCCCTCCAGCGCGTCGTACAACGGCATGATCGCGCCGCCAGGATAGCCGAACACCAGCTCTACACCTTCGGCGCGCAGGCACCTCAGAACAATGTCCGCTCCCTTAATTTCCATCGCAACTAATCTCCATCATTACGGGCCCTGTCATCCTGAGCGAGGATTGTTTTTCGCGCCCGCGCGAAGAACAACCGCAGTCGAAGGACCCCTTTCGAATATGCGCCGCCACCGGCCTCAAAAGGCGTTTCCCGCAGCCGCTTCTAAGCATTCACCACCTGTTTCGGCGCGGGCGCTTCCGGCTTCTTGCCGTCCTTGGGAAGCCAGCTCATCATCCCGCGCAGTTGCGCCCCGACGATCTCAATCGGGTGCTGCTTCTCTTTCTCGCGCAGCGCGTTGAACTTGTGCCCGCCGCTCTTGTTCTCGGCAATCCACTCACGCGCGAACTCGCCGCTCTGAATGTCAGCCAGCGTCTTCTTCATCGCCGCCCGCGTAGCATCGCCCACAACCTGCTCACCGCGCGTCAGATCGCCATATTCCGCCGTGTTCGAAATGGAGTACCGCATCCGGCTCAGCCCGCCTTCGTAAATCAGATCCACGATCAGCTTCACCTCATGCAAGCACTCGAAGTAAGCAATCTCCGGCGCGTACCCAGCCTCAACCAGCGTCTCGAACCCTTTCTTGATCAGCGACGTCAGCCCGCCGCAGAGCACAGCCTGCTCGCCGAACAAGTCACTCTCAGTTTCTTCCTTGAAAGTGGTCTGGAGCACTCCCGCGCGCGTCGACCCAATGCCGTGCGCATAAGCCAGCGCGAGTTCATGCGCGTGCCCACTCGCATCCTGTTGAATCGCGATCAGCGACGGCACTCCGCGCCCTTCGGTATAGACGCGCCGTACGAGATGACCGGGACTCTTGGGCGCAATCATCACCACGTCAACGTCCGTGGGCGGGACGATCGTCTTGAAATGAATGCTGAACCCATGCGATACGCCGAGAACTTTCCCGGGATGCAGATAAGGCTTGATGAACTGTTCATAGGTCTCAGCCTGGGTCTCGTCCGGCGTGAGAATTTGAATCCAGTCCGCCCGCTTGGCGGCCTCATCCGGCGCGACTACAACCATTCCGTCGGCCCGGGCGGTTGCGGCGCTCGGCCGGTTCGGGGCCAGCCCAACGATTACTTTGTGTCCGCTGTCGCGCAGATTCTGCGCCTGCGCGTGTCCCTGGCTGCCGTAACCAATAATGGCGATTGTCTTGCCCTTCAATGCCTCCGGCTTGGCGTCGCGTTCGTAGAAAATAGTAACCACCGAGTGCTCCTCTCGAATCCCATAAAATGGCAAACCGACCGGTCGGTCGGTATATTGAAATGCTACCTGCCCAGGCCCGAGGGTGTCAAGAGAGAACTCTGGTTCGAGAGTTGTCTAAGGTTTATGGAGGGCGGACGCCTCCGTCCGCCCTGGCAGCGCCACTGAACTCCAAGTGAACGCAGCCCGTTGGCATTCTTCCCCGCAACTATTTACCATGGCACGCGATGCCCCGCGAAGCCGTCGTCGATTCTCGGCAGGAAATCCTGCGCACCGCCGCCCGCCTGTTCCAGCAGCGCGGCTACGACGCGACTTCCATGAACGACGTCGCTGCCGCGCTCAAACTCAGCAAAGGCGGCCTCTACCACCACTTTCAAAGCAAAGACGAAATCCTGTTCGAGATCATGAATCACGCCATGGAGATCACCGAGGAGCGAGTGCTTGCCCCCGTGCGCGGCATCGCCGATCCACAGGACCGCCTGCGCGCCCTGATCCGCCTGCACATCGAGGTCGTGCTCAGCCCGCGCGACCGCGAGATTACAGTCATGCTGCACGAAAACCATCCGCTTCCACCCACCCTCCGCAAGCGCATCAACCATCGCAAGAAGGAATACGTGCACTTCGTAGAGAACCTGATCGCCGAAGTTCAAAGGGAAGGGCAGAGAGAAGTTCAGAGCGAAACCCAGAAAGCAGCGCAGAAGGGAACTCAACGCCCCATTTCCGAAAAATCTCCCGTCAGCCCGCGCGCCGCCGCCTTCGCTCTGCTCGGCATGATCAACTGGATTTATCAGTGGTACAAGCCGGAAGGCTCTCTGCAGACCCACAACCTGATCCCGCAATTCACCGCGCTCGTTTTCGCAGGGATCCTCGGGTGAA
>JBELAE010000239.1:0-7919 GCA_049509155.1 Candidatus Sulfotelmatobacter sp. | reverse complement strand
CTGGATCGACATCTCCGGAACGCGTCGCCATAACCAGTCCTTCGAGAGGAGTGAAGCCCATTGAGGTGTCGATGCTTTTTCCGTTTTTCACCGCGACCATGCTGGCGCCGCTACCGAGATGCGCAATGATCACGCGACCGTCAGCGAGCTTGCCTTCCAGCGACTGCAGTTCGCCCATGACATATTCGTAAGAAAGACCGTGAAAGCCATACCGCAGAATGCCCTGGTCGTAGAGGCGCCGGGGCAACGCATACATGCTCGCAACTCTTGGGATGGAACTGTGAAACGCCGTGTCGAAACAGGCCACTTGCGGAAGTTCCGGAAACTTCCTGGCGATGAACTTGATTCCCTCGATGGCGGCCGGCAGGTGATCGGGGTCGAGTGGAATCAGCTGTTCGATCTCACGAAGGAATTCCGAATTGATCTGCAGCGGCTCTTTGTGTCGAGGTCCGCCTTGGACAAGCCGGTGGCCCACAGCCGCCAGTCCCGAAAGAAAGCGGTGCTCGCCCAGCCAAGCAAACATTGCCTCCAAGCCAGCATTTACATCCCGACAGTTGCCCGCAGACTCGAACAATATGTTCCCATTCGGGTCTGCGATCTTCAAACGACCACCCGAATCGCCGGTATGGTCCACGGTGATCGAAAGCAGGAGTTCCTCGCGACTTCCCGCGTCATAGAGGGCAGACTTCAAGGTCGAAGACCCTCGGTTCATAGTTAAAATGCGTTTTTGGTGGGGAGCCATCACGAAGTCATCCACTGCGCGAAGTTTAACATCCGATCTGGCCGGGGCGCGCTGCCATACTGAATGCGGTTCAGCCGTTCGATTCGAACGTCCGATCCACTCGTGAGATCGCCCGTGAATCCAAGGTTGTCCTGATTGCGCCGCGCGCGACGTTTATTGGGCAGAAGTAAGATAATTGCTGAGCAGTTGCCAGTCATTCTGGCTTCGCTTCCAGGAAAGCACGCGCGCATCCTGCCACCATCGCGGTCCATAGGTTTCAGCTGGAAGGTCCTGCTGCAAAGGATTCGGTTTCAGCAATCGGCCGCGAGTGCTCAGCGATTGCAGCCCCACTTCCCGGTGGCACATAACGCAAGCCTTGACGACCGGATTATAGGCCGCCAGCGCCGTGTAATGACCCGGCGTACCATCGTCCGGCCCGCCACCTCCGAAGAGCGTGAAGTCTCGTTCGTCCGGTCGCGCCGCTTTCAGTCCGCCGGCTCGGCCGGCAAAAAGCAACGGTCGACTCAGCCGGATCGCGTAGAAATCCTGCCCACTCTTTTCAACCAGCCGATCGATCCCCACACCCGGCCCCGTACTTTGCACGACCGAGCGATACACCCGAATCTGCACGCTTTCAGTGATGGGTGACGCCAAGAGTTGGCCGCGATTGTCGAAGAGAGTCATCTGCCGGATCAGTGCGACCTGCGTTCCGGCCGGTAACTGCGGCAAATCTGGGTTCGGAGCATCGTCCTGCAGCGGGGAAAAGTGCGGAGTGGCAATCAGTGGTACCGGTGAGTTCCACAACGCCTTCAAATAATCAAACGTCGCTTTTCGTCCTCCGGGAAGCCGCAGGAACACTAAGAAACTGGAACGCCCGTCGAAAAAAGAGTCATGTTGCTCGGCCACGGGCAAGGGCTTCCCCCGGCCTTCGAGTTCCACCCAAGGCCCTCGAGGATCAAACAAGTCCGGCGGAAGAAACGCGCGCTCTCGGTGCTCCGGATCGTACTCTTTGGCGAACTCTCCTGAAGCGACGGCCTGCGCGTAGTTGTCTGGAAGCGCCCCGATTTGCTCAGGCGTCAGAGCCACTCGCCGGAGGATCTCCTGCAATCGGGCCTGCAGTTCGCGTCGTTCCGTTTCATAGCCCAGGGCGCGCTTGGCCGACCAATCGAACACTGCCCACAAGTCCCGCTGCAGCATCGCTCGCTTCACTGGGTCATGAATCAAATTCTCAGCGTGCGTCTGCCGGAACTCGTCCAGAACGCGCAGCGCTTTGTTGTGTGAAGGCTGCTCGAGCAGATACGTGGTGTGGAACCAGAACGGCGGGTCCAGAGCGTCGGGCAGCAAACTGGTTTCCGGAAGATCCTCGCGGACGAAGAATGTCGCGTGCAGCCGATTCCAAACGTGGCCGGGGTCAGGATCGTAAATAGCGACTGTTCCCGCCAGGCTTTCCGTGACCGATCGAGTTTCGCCCTCGCCGGACGGCGTTGCCGTAAGAAGAGCGAGCAGCATGACTGCGAGAGGAAAATGCATTGACATCTTCAGCCCGTTCAGCCGGACGACTGCTGGCCGTAACTGAATCAGCATCTGAATTAGTAATGAGTAACCAGAGCCGCGCCGGAAGATTCGTCCGTCAGCTGCGCTCGGTCCCTCAAAGCGCTCCGCGCATTTTCGGTTAAGGCGTTACCTTGAAGGCAACTCCATAGTCGCTGGCCCCACCCAGTAAAGTCACGCCGTAAAGATTTCCTTCGCTGTCGGCAACAAGATTGCTGATCGAGTACGTGCCGTCAGTACCGCCAGCAAACACGTAGAGGGAATTGTAGGTCCACGTATTTCCCGACCGAGTCAACTCATAAACCGTGCCGGCATTATTTGCGCCGTCGCAGTGGGTCGCGGCATAAATCGTATCGCCTACGACCATCAGGTTGCGGTAACTCCCCGAAATGCCCCATCCCGATAATTCGTAAAGAACGGCGAACTTCCATTTGCCATGTTCTTTCGTCAGCTCGAAGACGGTGCCACCTCCACTTTGACCACCCTCCCCACCTTCGGTTGCCGCACCATAGAAGTTGCCCCTACTGTCAGCAACCAGACCGGCGTAAGGAACGCCTCCATCACTTCCCAGCGCGAATTCATGGAGAATAGTTTCTTTCCAGCTGGATCCCGATTTGCTCAACTCGAAGACCGTACCGTAAGTGTAGGTGCCTCCGGCGGAGGTTGTGCCATAGAGATTTCCCGCGGCATCGAGGGTGACGCCTGCATAAGGAATTGCTCCGTCAGTACCCGTACCGAAGCTGTATAAAACTTCTTCTGTCCACGTCCCGCCAGACCCAGTCGGCGCAGACAGCTTGAAGACGGCTCCATTCCCGCTCGCGCCGCCCGCCGAAGTCGTGCCGTAAAGATTTCCGGCAGCGTCGATTGTTAAACCCCCCACGGGAAATGCACCGTCCGCGTACAGGGAAAAGACAAACAACACCGTCTCCTCGCCCGTGCCAGTAACCTTGAACACTGTTCCTTCGTTTAAAACGCCGCCGGCGAAGGTTGTCCCGTAGAGGTTGCCGGACTTGTCCGCAACCAAATGTCCTTCGGGAGTTGCTCCGTCGCTGCCACCAGTAAATTCATGCAGCACCGTTTCCTCACCAGTAGGGCTCATCTCGAAAACTACGCCCGCGCCGGAGCTTCCTCCGGTACTGGCGGTGCCATACAGATTCCCATCTACCATCAGGAAGCCGGAAAGCGGATTTGCTCCATCGCTTCCGCCCGTGAAGTTGTGAATCACGCTGAAGGTTTGTGCCTGTGCCAGAGGAGCGGCGAGCACTCCCAGGCTTAACAGAATGGCAAATGCTAGCGCTTGTTTTGCGAGGGCTGTCAGGGGAGTAGCTTTCATACGGGCACACCTTTTCCTTTAAAGATTTGGATCCGGGGGCTCAGCGGCGCAATACCAACAGCGACAAACTAGTTTCGGGATTTTTCCATATCCGCGACGGATTGTCAAGTTAATCGTTCCGAAGGCATGTCGCCGGAACGGGCCCCGGCTGTGGGTTTCAGCCTTAAATGGAGTGGCTGCTTTCCGTTTTGCCGCCCCTTTCCCGAGTCAACTCGTCGCGTCGATGTAGGCGTCAAGCACGCCAGTGAACGTGGTCGGATTGCTTTCCGGAAGGCAGTACTGCGGATAAGGCTCCCACGATTGAAACAACACAAAGTCGGGTTGGCCGCCGTTCTCTCCCTGGTAGGTCTCAAAACGCGTCACGGTCTTGCCGCTCCATTCGGCATCGGAAACATCCTGCATGTCGCCGATATAGATGATGCCGAATTGCATTCCGCTTTGTTTGGTCGTCGTTTCAATTCCCTTCACAATGGTCGGCCAGGCCGGATTACTGAAGTCAGTGTCCGCGATGAAGAACGGAAACGGCGCGCCCGTGACCGCCTGATAAGTGGCGTGCCACTGGGCAATCGCGGTGGCCACGTCAGGCAAATAAGCGCCGGCGATGATCGGCTCGACGTCTCCTACCTGCGCATTCGGATAAACCGTCTTGACTATTTGCACATACTGCCCGACTTCCGCCGCGACTTGTTCCACCGAGAAGAGGCACGAGTTGGGATCGCTCAGCACGTTGTTGCCGAAAAAATACGGCTCGTCGACTTTGATGTAGGGTACCTGGGCGCCGAGACTCTGCAACCGCTGCAAGTAGGAGAGTGTGAAAGTTTCGACCGACTGCCCATAGGGTACGTAGCCTTCAACGCCCGAACCGCAATTGGCCAGTGCCTGCATCGCCGGCGCTTCGATTTCGATGCCCATATTGTGAGCATTCAGAAACTCCACGACCGATTGCAGATCCTGGTCGCTGGCCTCGGCGATCCATCCGGCGTAGAGCCCGATCACCTGGGTCTTTGCCATGGCGCGTGGCCACGTCGAATTCGGCTGGAACAACAACAGGAAGTCGATGGACCCGCCCTGAGTCCCTCCCGCCGGTTTCGGGTGAAACCAAATCGCTGCAGATGACTGAATGGGAGCAGCCGCCGGATGTCCTCCACCGCAAGCCATCATCCCCAGCGCCGCGAGCGCGGAACACGCTAGGGCTGCCAGCGACAATCGATGAAAGTGTGCAAATATTTCCATTTCCATCTCCATCGACGGAGGTTTTCTCCGGACGAGCGCAGTCCACCACTGAATTTCACGAAGGCTTGCGCCGTAATTCCATCAGCTTGTTCTGCTGCGCCTCGGTGAGCAGGTTCTTGATATGGACGAGCAAAGAGATCTGGGTCTTCTTAATCTCGCGTTCGCGATTCAGCACCTGATCCACCTGGGCCAGGACTGCGTTCTCATCCACCGGCCGGGCCCTCAGTAACTGGACAAGCTTTTCCGTTTCCGACTGCGCGTCCCACTGCATGTCCAGAAACTTTGCCTGAGCCTTCTGGATCGCCTCTCTGATGGCCTTGGACTGGCCCTCGTCCAGGTTGATCTCCTGGTGATACTTCATCACCAATTCCGGGGGAAACAGGTTTTGAGCGATGGGATCATCGGCGGATTGGGGTTCTTGTCCCCAGCACGCCGCGCCCAAAAATACCAACACCAACAACACCCAGTAAGATTTCAAAGCGTTCCTCCTTGGTTAAGGCAAAACTGGTTTCTTAGCCTGCCGATGTCTCTCTTTCTGCGTAGGGGCTTTGCTGTAGTCATGCCACACTCCGATTGTCGGCACCGTGCGCAACAACTCCCGTCCTGGCGTCAGCAGCAGAAAGTCCGTTGGCGCCTTCCACCCCGTGATCGAGGCTACAAACTTGCCGGGTTCAGGTTCCGGTTTCTGCGAAGCGAAGTGCAGCCAAACGGCAGCCACAGCTATCGCTGCCACGCACGCTGTGATGGCAATGAGCTGGCCTGTCGATCGCTGCCGCCCTCGTTCGCGTCCAACCCCCGACCGGATCACGAATTCCGGAGCCTGCGCTTCTTCCTCCCGTCGCAATGCCGCAAAGCGGGCGCGCAGTTGGTCATCGCTAGGGCTGTCAGCGCGAATATGGGGATCATCCTTATGATCATCTCCCGTCATGTTTTTCCTCAGACTGAGCAAGCCTTCGGCGAAGCTGGTCTTTGCCCCGTGCAAAGTGGGTGCGGGCCGTTCCCAAAGAAATCCTCAGGACGCGGGCCGCTTCCTCCACGGTTAGGTCTTGATAGAAGACCAGGTGGAGCACCTCCCGCTGGCGAACTGGCAAATCCGCCAGGGCCTGGAGCAGGGCACGGCCGCTCTCTGACGCACTCGCCACTGCTTCCGGATCAGGCGCCGGCACAGGCGCGGGCTGGCGGGTGAACCACCGTCCCAGGATTCCGTCGCGCAGCCAGCGCCGACGGCGTTGTTCCCAGGCCGTACGGCGGATCACACCGAAAAACCAGGTCCGCAGGCTCGAGTTTCCGTCGAAACTTGCCGTTCCTTCCACGACTTTTAAATAGGCTGTCTGCAAGACCTCTTCGGCCTCGTCCCGCCGGTGATCGCAACACCACAGCGCCCAGCCGAAGCTGGCGCCGTGCAGCCGCCCGAGTTCACCCTGGAAATCGGTTTGCTTCATGCTGTCCGCGGCTTACCCCGCGCTCGGATTGCGTTCATACAATGAGTGTCTCGAGTTAGCTGCTCATACGACATGACAGCTGAATAATATTTGGATAAGCCGGGAACCGCACCCAGCTCAGACAGGGAAGCCAAACCGCTATCCTTCCCCGGTCCAGCATCATTAAGCCTGCGGCGCCCCGTGCGTGAGCGAGATCACGTCCTCCAGTGATTCGTCTACGGTAGAACGACCCGCGAAATGCTAAGCTTCTGAGCCAGAGATACAGAGCGTGCCCACACCAGCCCCAGCTAGTTCCACGACACGGAGAGATGAACGCGAGTTGCACGACGCACGCTTCGCCATGCGTCTTTCCCTGATTGTTGGTTTGGCAATGCTGCTCGGTAAGACCTCGGTATATTTCGTGACGCATTCGGCGGCGATTTTCTCCGACGCGGCTGAATCGGTTGTCCACGTCGTGGCCGTGGGGTTTGCGAGTTTCAGTCTTCGTCTCAGCACAAAATCAGCTTCTCCTCAATTCCTCTACGGTTACGAGCGCATCACTTTCTTCTCCGCAGGATTTGAAGGCGCCATGATCATCGTGGCCGCCGTCGCTATTCTTTATGAGTCGATCCGAAAGTGGATTGGCGGCCTACAGCTGGACCACCTGGGAGCAGGTGCATTGTTAGTCCTGGTTGCGGGACTGGTAAATGCGGGTCTCGGTTACTTCCTCCTGCGAACCGGCCGGCGCACGAATTCACTAATTCTCGAAGCCGACGGCAAACACGTGCTGACCGACAGCTGGACCAGCTTTGGGGTTGTAGGAGGACTCGGGCTGGTGTTACTGACACACTGGAAACCGCTGGATCCACTGGTGGCCATTGCAGTCGCCATAAATATTCTCTGGTCAGGGGGACGCCTGGTCTGGCGCTCGGCAATTGGACTGATGGATTATTCCGATCCGAAAGCCGGCCGCGAGATCCGGGACAAGTTGGACTCCATCTGCTCAGAGTTAGCTATTCAATACCATGGCGTGCGGTTCCGAACCACCGGATATCGGCAGATCATCGAAGTGCACTTGTTGTTTCCGCGACTCACAGCGGTGTGCGAGGCTCACCGTCTCGCGACGATTCTGGAAGAACGCCTGCCGTCCGAACTTGGGATGCCGGCCGAAGTCACTACTCACCTGGAGTCCTTGGAAGACCATGCCGATGTCCACCGCGAACAACACTACACGGGGAAGCCAGAGTAGGCTCTGCAGAGTGCCCGGAGAGCCGGTGACGAGGCTGCGACGCCACTGCTTCGGTCGAAACTGCATGAAAAAACGCCTACTCCTCGCCTTTGCCCTGAATGCTGTCTTCCTCACGTTTGTCTTGACGACAGCCGCTAGTGCGCAAGAGAACTACGAGATCCAGGTCTACGGAGCTGACCTGGTCGATCCCAAACATACTATGGTTGAACTTCACAGCAACTTCACGATCGATGGTTCGAAGACGACCATGGACGGCCTTCATCCTACAAACCACGCCGAGCATGAAACCGTTGAAATCACGCATGGCTTCAATGACTGGTTTGAGTGCGGCTTCTACACTTTCACCTCAATAACTGAGGGCCAGAGTTGGCAGTGGGTAGGTGAGCACATACGGCCGCGCGTCGCCGTTCC
>JBELAE010000238.1:0-7922 GCA_049509155.1 Candidatus Sulfotelmatobacter sp. | reverse complement strand
TATGACCCTGCACGCGCCAGTGCATCCGCGCCAAATGCAGCAGCGGCCAAGCCTGGCATTCACCTGCTCACGAATGTGGCTTTTTTTCGGGGGAAAGCGAAAGTGTTCGAGAGTTCGCTCGTTGAACTTACCGAGTTGAATGCTCGCGACCGGAAGGCGGGAGTCTTCCAGCTTGAGCTGCCACTTAGCTCTCTGACCCCCGGGTTTTACACCTGTCAAGTAAACGTCGTCGATGACGCGGCCGGCCTTTTTCTGTTCCCGAGGCTCGCTCTGCTAATTCGATCTGACAGCCCAGCTGCAAAAGCGGCGGCCCAGGCTCCCTGATTCAGCAACCAGGATCGGCGCATGGACCGGGTCGGGCCTACGCCGCGGCCAGATAGACATACCGCAGTATAAACAGCACGGTGAGAATCCAGATGAGCGTGTTGATCTCGCGAAATTTCCCGGAAGCAATTTTAACGACGGTGTAAGAAATCAGGCCGAGGCTAAGTCCGGTCGCGATGCTGAAAGTGAGCGGTGTGGCCACCATGGTGATAAACGCCGGAACCGCTTCGCTGAAATCCTGCCAGGCAATTTGCGCGATCGATTGCGTCATCAGTACGCCCACAAGAATGAGCGCAGGAGCCGTTGCGTAAGCGGGAATCGCGCTGGCCAGCGGTGAGCAGAACGTGGCCAGCAGGAAGAGCGCCGCCACTGCGACGTTGCTCAGCCCGGTGCGAGCACCGGCGGCGACTCCGGCTGCGCTTTCGATATAACTCGTCAGCGTAGAAGTTCCTGTCAACGAGCCGACGATGGTCCCCACCGCATCCGCAACCAAGACACGGCCTACCCGGGGAATCTTGCCGTTTTTGATGAAGCCGCCTTGTTCGCATACGCCCACCAGAGTCCCAACGTTGTCGAAGAGGTCGACGAACAAAAATGCAAACAGGATTTCGAGTAGGCCGAGATGGCTGGCGCCGCGAAAATCGAGCTTTAAGAAGGTGGAGGAGGGATGAGGTATCGCGAATATCGCCGACGGCGGCGGCGTGATTCCGCGCAGCATTCCGACCACTGCTGTGCCAAAGATTCCGACCAGGATGGCGCCGTGGAATTTTCGTGACATCAGAATCAGAGTAAGAGCGAGGCCGAAGCAAGCGGTCTGCACTTCTTTGTCGGCGAAACTGCCGAGGCCGACATACGTGGCCGCATTAGCTACTACGAGTTTTGCATTCCGCAATCCCACGAACGCGATGAACATTCCGATTCCAGCCGCGGTCGAATGTTTCAGGCAGTCGGGCATGCCGTCGACAATCTGCTCGCGAACCCGCGTCACTGTAAGAACAAGGAAGAGAACGCCCGAACAGAAAACCACCGCCAGCGCGGTTTGCCAGGGAACATGCATCGCGATGCAAACGGAATACGTGAAGTACGCGTTCAGCGACATTCCCGGCGCCAAAGCGATAGGATAGTTGGCATACAGCCCCATCACCAGAGTCGCCACCGCAGCCGAGACGCAAGTTGCGAAGACCACACCTTCGACCGGCATTCCTGCCTGCGCAAGAATCTGGGGATTCACCACGATGATGTAAGCCATCGTGACGAAAGTGGTCAGCCCACCCAGCATCTCCTGCTTCACGGAGGTCTGGTTCTCGGTGAGTTTGAAATAACGATCGATCAATCTTCCTCCGTGAGATTCATCTCCCTGAACTCCCCGAGCATGGGATTGGTGGTTCAGACTCAATACTCGATCTTGTTGGGCTTGTTTTCCCAGGCACGAAACGCCGCCTGCGCTTCTTCGCGCATCATTTGAATCATCGGAATCTTGCGCTGCGAATGGGGTTGCGCGATCTCGCGATAGATCAGAGAATCGTCGAAGCCGATCGTGGAAGCATCGGCATCGGCATTGGCGAAGTAGACGCGAGACAGGCGGGCCCAGTAGATCGCCCCCAGACACATGGGGCACGGTTCACAGGAGGTATAGATCTCGCAGCCTTCAAGGTCGAAGCTTCCAAGCTTCTTACATGCGGCCCGAATGGCGACTACTTCGGCATGCGCAGTCGGATCGTTGGTCGAGGTGACCTGATTGGCGGCTTCGGCAACAATCGCGCCGTCTTTCACCACGACCGCACCGAACGGTCCGCCATTGCCAGAGAGAACGTTATCGAGCGAGAGCTGAATGGCGCGAGCCATGAAAGAAGTGTCCATGCGTGTTGACTCTATCGATGCGTAATGCTCGGTTTGCCGGCGCCAGCAATCCGCGAACCCGCAAGTCAGTCGACATGGACCTTTTCGCAGCCGCTTCGCTGAGAAGCGAGTATAAGCTGGACTCAGAATTTCGTAAAATGCTGTTTTCGGAGCTGACATTTTGAATTTGCAGGCATTCGTCGCGCGGCGCGTGGTCACTCCCGAAGGAATCCACCCGGCGGCGATCCTGGTTGAGGGAGAACGGATTCAGGCCGTCGTGTCGCCTGATCAGGTAAGTGAAGGCTACACAGTTCACGACTTCGGCGAGGCGGCCATTCTTCCGGGACTCGTCGATTCTCACGTGCACATCAACGATCCCGGTCGCGCGGAGTGGGAAGGCTTCGAAACGGCGACACGAGCCGCGGCGGCGGGCGGATACACCATGCTCGTCGATATGCCGCTGAACTGTCTACCAGCGACCACAACGGTTGCCGCGCTGCAGGCCAAGCGATCAGCGGCGCAGGGCAAATGCCGCGTCGACTGGGCCGCTTGGGGCGGCGTAGTGCACGACAATCAGTCGGAGATCGAGGCTCTCGCATCCGCCGGCGTGCCCGGGTTCAAATGCTTCCTGATCAATCCTGGCATCGACGGGTTCACCATGGTTACGGAGCAGGAGTTGCGATTGGCCCTGCCTCATGTTGCCCGGACTGGCCTGCCGCTGCTGGTACATGCGGAGCTGCCCCGCCCGATTGATCGCGCCACCGACGCTCTGGTCAATGCCGATTGGAGCCGCTACTCGACTTACCTGCAGTCGCGGCCGGACGAGGCGGAATTGGAGGCCATCCGGCTGATGCTATCGCTCTGCTGCGAATATGGATTTCGTCTGCACGTCGTGCATCTGGCGACCAGCCAGGCGCTTCCAGAGTTGCGCGCAGCACGCGCTGAAGGACTTGCGGTCAGCATCGAGACTTGTCCCCATTACCTGCATTTGTCTGCTGAAACGATTCTCGATGGGGCGACGCTCAGCAAATGTGCTCCGCCCATTCGCAGCCGCGAGAACTGCGAGGGATTGTGGCAGGGCCTCAAAAATGGAACCATTGACATGGTCGTTACCGACCACTCGCCGTGTCCCCCAGCAATGAAGCGGCTCGCCGAAGGCAGCTTCCGGACCGCCTGGGGTGGGATTGCCAGCCTCTCCGTAGCGCTGCCGCTGATGTGGACGGAAGCCCGCAAGCGGGGATTTACGCTGCTCGACGTGGCTCAATGGATGTCGACGGCCCCGGCTCGACTGGCGGGCAGCGAAAAGCGCAAGGGTCGAATCGCCTCGGGCTACGATGCAGATTTCGTTGTATTCGACGCCGACCGCGAATTCACGGTCACGGAAGATAAGTTGCATTACCGGCATCGGGTTTCGCCGTATCTAGGAGAAAAGTTGCGCGGAGTTGTGAAAGCTACTTACCTCCGAGGGAATCCTGTCTTCGCCGACGGTGCCTTTGCCGGTGAACCTGCCGGGAAGGAGTTCGCCGCGAATCCAAGTGGTCAATCCACACCATAACCTTTTTCTATCACGCGTCGCCACACTTCTGCGCCATTGTCACTCACTCTGTCATACACTATCCCATCTGCGCCTGTTGGCGGGCGGTTCAGATCAACGCCATCGAAGAGCTGTCGCAGCATTGAGCCATGAATACGAATCGCATCGTCGGCAAGTCGGTTCCGCGGAAAGAGGGGCGCGACAAGGTCACGGGAAAGTCACAGTACGTCGACGACATGGTTTTGCCCAACATGCTCTTCGGAGCGACAGTTCGCAGCCAGATTCCACGGGGCCGCATCACGAAGATCACGCTCGGTCCGGGCCTTGCCTGGAGTGAATTCGTGATCGTGTCGGCGAAAGACATTCCCGGGAAGAATTGCATCGCGCTCATCGGGGACGATCAGCCCTGCCTGGCGGGCGAGTTCGTAAACCATCCCGAGGAACCGATTCTGTTGTTGGCTCATCCAGACCGCTATCTTCTTCCGAAAGCAGTTCAGGCGGTGTCGATCGAGTACGAGCCCTTGCCCGCCATTTTCTCGATTGATGAAAGTGAACGTCGATCGCAAACCATCTGGGGCGAAGACAATGTCTTCAAGACTTACTCAATCGAAAAAGGCACTCTCGACGGCGTTTGGGAGAAGGCCGACTTCATCGTGGAAGGCGAGTATTCGACCGGCGCGCAGGAGCAGCTTTACATCGAAAATAATGGAATGATCGCAGCGTTCGATCACGCGCAGGGCATAACCGTGTGGGGCTCGCTGCAGTGCCCTTATTACATTCACAAAGCGCTCATGGCGCTCTGCAATTTGCCGGCGGAAAAAGTGCGGGTGGTGCAGATGGAAACAGGAGGGGCTTTCGGCGGAAAAGAAGAGTATCCGTCGATGATCGCCGCGCATGCTACGCTGCTGGCGATCAAATCCGGCAAGCCCGTGAAGATTATTTACGATCGACTGGAAGACATGGTGGCGACGACGAAGCGTCATCCCTCGCGCACCCGCCACCGGACCGCCGTCAGCCGCGACGGAAAGATTCTGGGAGGAGAAATCGACTTCACGATTGATGGTGGGGCGTACGCAACGTTGTCGTCGGTAGTGCTTTCCCGCGGAGTCATTCACGCTGGCGGACCTTACTACTGGCCGAGCGTTCGCATCCGTGCGAAAGCAGTCGCAACGAATGCGCCACCCCATGGGGCGTTCCGCGGCTTTGGAGCGCCGCAAAGCCTCTTTGCCATGGAGCGGCACATGGATAGGATTTCGCAGACCGTTGGCCTTTCTCCGGTCGAGATTCGCCGTCGCAATTTTCTGCAGCCGGGGCAGGAGACAACGACGCAGCAGGTTATTCGGGAGCCGATCGATCTGGGGAAGTTGATGGATCGTGCGTTGGAGGTTTCCGATTATCACTCCAAGAGAAAGAAGTTCGCGGAACAGAATCTCTCCGGCCCTTCTAGAAGCGGTGTGGGCATCGCCGCGTTTCTGCATGGCGCCGGATTTACCGGGTCGGGCGAGCGCTATTTGAGTTCGGTGGTCGGGGTCGAGGGTTGCGCCGACGGCAATGTTCGCGTGCTGGTGTCGAGCACGGAATTTGGCCAGGGCACGAAAACTGTTCTGAGTCAGATTGCCGCTGAGGCTCTCGGTCTGCCATATGAAAGTGTCAGTATGGCGCAGCCGGATACGCTCGAAGTGCCCAACAGCGGGCCCACGGTGGCATCCCGTACGGTGATGGTGGTGGGTAAACTGGTGCAGTCCGCCGCGCTTGGAATTGCTCAGACTCTGATGTCGTCGGGCCTGCTGCACGAGGGATATTCCGTGGATGAGTTTCGCGCCGCTTGTCGGCAGCATGTTGCGGAGCATGGCCAATTCCGTTCCTGGTCGCGTTACGAGGCTCCCAGCGGCATTTTCTGGGATGATCAAGCGTATCGAGGCGAGGCTTACGCAGCACTTGCCTGGGCGGTTTACATTGCCGAAGTCACCGTGGATTTGGCGACGTACAACGTGTCGGTGAACGACTTCGTCGCGCTCCAGGAGGTTGGCAGAGTTCTGCATCCGCTGCTGGCGCGCGGACAAATCATCGGCGGGGTTGCCCAGGGGATCGGGTTCAGCCTTTATGAAAAAGTGGTCTGGCACAATGGACGCATGCAGAACGGTCAGATGACCAATTACATTATGCCAACTTCGAGCGACCTACCGCCGATTCGCGTGTTCTTTGAGGAGTTGGGCAATGTCCATGGCGCTTACGGCGCAAAGGGCATCGGCGAGCTTCCCATGGATGGTCCCGCGCCAGCGATCGTGAATGCTGTCGAAGACGCTCTCGGAGTGCGATTCGATTCTGTCCCTTTGCTTCCGGAAGACATCATGGATGCACTGGATAGACAAGCGCTCGCAACATCTTCGCAGATGAGCGACGCGAGTCCCTCAAGTGGAGGCCAATGATCGCGGAGGCTATTGATCAATGACCGATTCTCACGCCAGCGTCACCAAAGCCGAGATTTCGTTCACGGTGAACGGCGAGCCGAAGAGAGTACGAGCTTACCCGATGGAGCGCCTGCTCGACGTATTACGTCTGGAACTTGGATTGACCGGCGCGAAGGAAGGCTGCGGAGAGGGCGAGTGCGGTTCGTGCTCTGTGCTGATGGATGGCGCGCTCATCAATAGTTGCCTCGTGCCCGTTCTGCAGGCGGCGGGCACAAGCATTGTTACCATCGAGGGACTTGCCGTGGGCCAGACGCTGCACGTCCTGCAGGAGGCTTTTCTGGAATGCGGTGGCGCGCAGTGCGGCATCTGCACGCCGGGAATGATTCTCGCGGCGGCGCATTTATTGAACGGGAAACCTGAACCCACCATCGACGAAATCCGCGAAGGTCTTTCCGGCAATCTCTGCCGCTGCACCGGCTACAGTCAGATTGTTGAAGCCGTGGCTGAAGCGGCGCGGCGCGGATTGGCGCAGAACGACAACCACGTGAGCGCGACCCCATGAGATCGAATCCGTCAGACTACGAAATGGTCGCGCCCGGAAGCTTGCAGGCGATCGTCTCGCTGCTGGCCAAGGAACCGGGCGCATGGCTTCCGATCGCCGGTGGCACTGACGTGATGGTCCAATACGCCGCAGGAAAGCTGCCGGCGCGAAGACTGGTCAGCATTTGGAATCTTCCCGAACTGCGTCGCATTGAGGTCACGGCAGACGAGATTCGAATCGGCGCGGGATGCACTTACAGCGACCTTCGCAAACACGACGTTGTTGGACGCGAGTTCCCTCTCCTGGCCGCCGCCGCCCGATGGACCGGAGGAATTGCAAACCAGAATCGGGGAACGATTGGTGGCAACATTGTGAACGCATCGCCGGCAGCCGATTCCTTGCCTGCATTGCTGGCGTACGAAGCGGAGCTGATTTTGGTATCAGTCCGAGGCGAACGCCGGCTCCCTTATGTTACTTTTCACACCGGATACAAGAGAACTCTTCTGGCGCCAGACGAACTCATTCAGGCCGTGTGCCTGTCTCGACGGTTTTCGGAGTATTTTAGCCATGCCCGCAAAGTCGGGGCCCGCAATGCGCAGGCGATTTCCAAAGTTTGCATCGCAGCCCTGGGCCGCATGGCGAATGGTGTGATTGAAGATGTCCGCATCGCCCTCGGAAGTATTGCGCCAGTACCGATGCGTCTGCGGCAAACCGAACAAGCTCTAAGAGGACAGGCGATGAGTTCGCCTCTGCTCCTTCTCGCCCGAAGGACCGCAAGTGCGGAGATCCGGCCGATTGACGACATTCGATCAACCGCACGATATCGCACAGCAGTGGCGGGCAATCTCGTGGTCGAGTTCTTGAATCGATTTGGTTCTGAACCAGCAGGCGCAAGACCCGGGGAGGCGAGGGAATTTCTGGCCCACTGGAATCTCCTTCCGTCCGGCGACGCCTTGAACGCAATTCTTCCCTGCTGCGGATCACGGGCTTGGGCGCAGGAGATGGTCGCCCGGAGGCCATTGACAGACGGAGGTGCACTTCTTGCGGCGTCCAACGAAACCTGGAACAGCCTGGCGCGGTCCGACTGGATGGAGGCCTTCCGGAGCCATCCGCGAATCGGGGAGACTCGCGTGCAGGCGCCATCCCCGGCTCAGTCTTCGCCGGTTCAGTCTTCGCCAGCTCAGTCTGCAGTCTGGTCAGCGCAGGAGCAAAGCAATGCGGCAGACGCCGACGCTGCTGTGAAGAAAGCCCTGGCAGACGCGAATCGCGAGTA
>JBELAE010000237.1:0-9111 GCA_049509155.1 Candidatus Sulfotelmatobacter sp. | reverse complement strand
CGCCAAGCTTGAAGAGGCGCGAGTTCGACACTCCGGCGCGTTGCGCGAAATCCGTGTGCGTCGCACCGGGACAGAAGCAAGTCACGGTGACGCCGGTATCGCGCAGTTCGTTGGCGATGGCCTCGGAGAACGAAAGTACATACGCCTTGGTGGCGTAGTAGACGGCCAGCAGTGGGCCGGGCTGGAAGGCTGCGGTGGAAGCGACATTCATGATGCGGCCGTGGCGGCGGGCGAGCATGGGCGGCAGGAACAGGCGCGTGAGTTCGGTCAGCGCTCGAATGTTGAGGTCGATCTGGCCGAGAATTTCTGCTTCGGGCATTTGCGAGAATTCGCCGTACATGCCGAAGCCGGCGTTGTTGACCAGGATGTCGATGGCGATGCCTTCGCGCTGCAGTTGGTCGAAGAGGAAGTTGGGCGCGGGTGGCGCGGTGAGGTCGAGGGCGACACTCTTCACCGTGACGCCGTGAGTTTGGAGTTCGGCGGCGACCTGCGCGAGCTTGTCGGCGCTGCGGGCCACCAGGACGAGATTGTGATGGTCGCGGGCGAAGAGTCTCGCCAGTTCGTAGCCGATGCCGCTGGAGGCGCCGGTGATGAGTGCGGTGGACATGCGTTCATTTTAGCGGGAGTTGCGTTGCTCAGGACGCATTCGTCTGGGGGCGCTCGCGTCGCTTCGCGGGACGGACGAATGCGTCCGCTCCTATGTGAGCATCGCAAGAAAAAGGCGCGGGCGAGTCGCCCGCGCCCACATAACCTGTTGAGCTTTATGCGTGGACTAACTCCACGCCGTAGATCGAGTGCCAGCTGGTGGCGGCTTTCAGCTTGTCGTTGACGTTGTTGATGTTCTTCACGCCATCGGTTTCTAGCCACTTGCGGAAGGCGGCTGCGCCCTGCTTGGCGTAGATGGGGATGCCGTCTTTCCAGGTGGCGCGGCCGCAGAGCACGCCGTTGAACTTGACGCCCGATTCTCCGGCGAGTTCGAGGGTCTCGCTGAACTCGGCGTTGCTGACTCCGGCCGACAGATAAATGAACGGCTTGGTCGCAACGTTGGCGGCTTTGTGGAACAGGTCGATGGCTTCTTTCTTCGAATAGGCTTTGGTTCCACCGAAGCACTTCACGCCTTCGACGAACTTCATGTTCACCGGCACTTCAACCTTCAGCACGTCGACGCCGTAGCGGTCCTTGCTGAACTCGCGCATGCTTTCGGTGACGATGTGCGGTTTCTTCTTGGCGTATTCCAGGCCTTTCTCGTCGGCGCCTTCTTCGTAGCCGACGAATTCCAGGAAATACGGGATGTCGTTGGCGCGGCATTCGTCGCCGATGCGCTCGACCCAGGCATGCTTCTTGTCGTTGACGTCCTTGGGATCGTCGGGGGTGTAATAGAGCAGAATCTTCACACAGTCGGCGCCAGCCTCTTTCAGGCGGCGGGCCGACCAGTGGTCGAGCAGGTCGCCGAGGCGGCCGGGGCCGGTCTTGTCGTATCCGGTCTTCTCGTAGGCAAGCAGCAGGCCGGCGTTTTTGGCGCGGCGCTTGGAGGCGGGCAGTCCCCACTCGGGGTCGAGCAGGATGGCGGTGGCGTGCGGGGTGAGAACTTCGGTGACCAGGGTTTTGAACTCTTCCATCATGGCGTCGGTAACTTCGCCGCCTTTTTCTTTGGATAGAGATTTTTGCAGGGAGCCACGCTGATCCATGGCAGCGGCGGCGATGATGCCGCGTTCGTTGGAGACTTTCTTGAGACCGGCAAGTTTGCCAGGGGTGAGTTTCATAGATTCCTCCGGAATGCGAATGAAGATGAGTGCGTGGAACCAACAATTGTAAACCAAGGGAGCAGAAAAACGGCGTCGGACCTTGGACTGCGGGCGTCAGGATTCCGGGATCAGGAAGGATTCAGCTTCAGGTTCAAGGTAGATGCCTTAACCATTCAGGGTGGCGCAGCAGCGACAGAAATGTTAGGCGAAGGGCGAGCAGGACAGACCCCGCCTTTACCCACGTCAGAAGAATCTGTTCCCAATTCCGGGGATGACGATCGAGTGCAATCTCGCCCGAGGCAACGGTCAGGCCCAACCACCGCTCCAGATCTCTTCTGACCGTGAAAGCGGCGATGGGGAAAACGGGAAACCAGAGAACGACAAACCAGAGTGTGGTGTCGTACTGTTCGAACAAGCCGCTGGGATCACGATGGCGGTTGGTCTTGCCGAGGAACTTCTTGCCCAGGCCGACTTCGGGAATGTAGCCCCTTACTCCGCGCTTCAGTTTGTCATCTTTCTCTGTTGATTCGCGTTGTTGTCGGTAAGATTCAATGTCGGGCGGTGACAAGTTCCTTCGGCTGAGTTCCGCCTCCAGCGCCAAGCGTGCCTCATCGGTGAGTTGCTCCCTTCCTTCGGCAAGGTGCAGGAGTTCGTCCGCCGTCAGATGTTGATACTCAACCATTTCGGGTTTAAAACATGTTATGCGGTGCGACGCTCTCGAAAAAAGTAGGCATTCGAGTATCCCAGACGCTAAGGCGCGTGGATAGCGTTACGCGGCCCAGTTTTGAATCTTCAGCCCGCGCACTCGGCGGAATTCATTTTCGTTGCTGGTGACTAACGTCAGTTCTGATGCCAGAGCATGAGCAGCGATCCATAGATCGTTATTGCCGATCATCTTTCCTTTCGCTTCCAGTTCGGCGCGGATAGCTCCGTAGGTTTCGGCTGCCTTTTCTGGCAATGGAAGGGCGGGGAGTGCACGGGTCAAAGCGCTTAATCGCTCGAGCGCCGATTCGCGCTGCGAACTCTTCATCGCTCCATATATAAGTTCGCCGTATGCGATGACAGAAATTGCAGCCTCGCCGGGCCGAAGCCGGGCAAAACGACGAAGTACCGCCTCCGGTCGCTTCTGGCGAATATAGATCACGATATTCGCGTCGAGCAGGTAGCGCGTGTCCATCTAGAGGCCTTTTCTTACCTGCGGAAGATCCTTCTTCCGATTGGGGAGGGCCAGGTCGTCGGGTAAGGCAAGGATCAGGTCAAAGGCATGTGCCAGATTGCCGGACTTCTCACGCAAAACGATTTCTTCGCCGCGGCGGAAGATTTCGACTTCCTTGCTGCTAAAGCGGAATTGCTTGGGCAGGCGAACTGCCTGGCTGTTGCCGGACCGGAAAACGCGGGCAGTACCCATCGGCGAGCCTCCTGCTAATGTATATACGGCAAGTATATACAAATGATGTTCGCGCCTGCTATCTGAACCAGCTAGCCGAACCAGCACAAGGTTTGGCGCCGCGGGGGGGCGCGGACGGGCGCGCGGATGTGATTTCCGTCACTGACGGGAAAGCGCCGAGCGACTAGCCTGAAGTTGTAAGGTCACCTGCCATCACGACAGGTTTGGAGGTGACGCCATGGTAGCGATGCTGATGGCTTTCTGCGCGGTGGGGGGTATCCTGCTGTTTGCTTTGGGTGTCTACGCGGAGTTTCTGGAGTTGCGCGAGCATCCGGAACATCTGGACCAGCGAGTTCCCTTGGGCGGCGCAGGCTTGGGTAAGCACGGATCGAAGTAAACGGTGGCGAAGCCGTGGCTTGGGGACGGAACTGCGCCCGGCGGAAGTCCCCCTTCGAGGCGCTCACGGCAAACCCGGGGGTGGCCGTCCTCAAGTGGAATTGGCGTTTGCCGCATCGTTGAGTAGCCCCTAGGGCATCGAAGCTAAATCAGATCTCCAAAGGCAAATCCCATCAGTGGTATAGTGGTATGACCGCTTGATGTCGCCCTTCGATTTGCTTTGGAAGCGGACAATCAACTATCCAATTTGGGGGACGCAGGCGGGAGTCGCGGCGAAGAACTGCGTTCGACACAATCCGGCATAGTCCGACATGTCCGAAATAATGAAGAGGGAAACGTCATCATGGCTATTGCAACCATTAATCCCGCCACGGGCGAAGTAGTGAAAACATTCCAGCCGCTTTCGGAAACCGAGATCGAGAAAAGGCTGCAGCTTGCGGTCAGCACGTTCAAGGGCGAGCGCACGACGCCGTTTGCGGTGCGGGCCAAGCGCATGCTCAAAGCGGCGGAGATATTGGAGCGCGACAAGGAGAAGTTCGCGCACCTGATGACGCTTGAGATGGGCAAGCCCTACAAGGCCGCCGTGGCTGAAGCGGTGAAGTGCACCACGGCGTGCCGCTACTATGCGGAGAATACCGAGCGCTTTTTGGCCGACGAGGCCGTCGAGACGGGAGCGAAGAAGAGTTTTATTCGTTATCTGCCGATTGGGCCGATTCTAGCGGTGATGCCTTGGAATTTTCCGTTCTGGCAGGTGATCCGGTTTGCTGCGCCGGCGCTCATGGCGGGAAATGTCGGATTGTTGAAACATGCTTCGAACGTGCCGCAATGCGCGCTGGCCATCGAGCAGATTTTTCTGGAGGCCGGATTTCCGCCGGGTGCGTTTCAGACGCTGCTGATTGGCTCGGGGCAAGTAGACGCGCTGCTGAACGATCCGCGAGTGGTGGCCGCAACGTTAACTGGTAGCGAGCAGGCTGGAATCCAGGTGGGGATCGGGGCGGCCAAGCGCATCAAGAAAGTTGTGCTGGAGCTGGGCGGGAGCGATCCGTTTATCGTAATGCCCTCGGCTGATCTGGACTTGGCCGTGAAAACGGCGGTGGAAGCGCGCATTATCAACAACGGCCAGTCGTGCATTGCGGCCAAACGTTTCATTGTGGCGGAGCCGATCGCGGCGGAGTTTGAAAAGAAGTTTGTCGCGCTTATGGAGAGCCTGCGGGTGGGCGATCCGTTTGACGAGAAGACAGAGCTGGGGCCGCTGGCTACTGCCGACGCGGTTACGACGCTCGACGCCGACGTGCAGAAAAGCGTGCAGGCGGGAGCGAAACTGCTGACCGGGGGGCATCCGCTGAAGCAGAAAGGGAACTACTACGCACCGACGGTTTTGACTAACGTCCCCAAAGGCTCGCCGGCGTATGGCGAAGAATTTTTTGGCCCGGTGGCTTCGATCTTTCGGGTGAAGGATCAGGATGAGGCGATTCGCATCGCCAACGATGTGCGTTTTGGCCTGGGAGCGAGCGCTTGGACCAACGACGATCAGGAACGCGAGCGCTTCATCAATGAACTCGAGGCCGGGATGGTATCCATCAACAAGATGGTCGCGTCTGATCCGCGAGTTCCGTTTGGCGGAGTAAAACAATCGGGGCACGGGCGGGAGCTGGGAGCGATCGGCATCCGCGAGTTCATGAACGCGAAGACGGTTTGGGTGGCTTAGAGGCAGTTGCCAGTTGCCGGTGGTCAGTTGCCAGTGTTAGCTGGGCCGCTGTGGGATTCGGGCGTCCATTTATAAAGCTTCAGTGCCAAGCAGCGCGGCTGCGCACGCGGACTCCTCCGCCAGCAGATCTTTCCAGGGGCATTCATCGGTCGCGAAGCGGTGCACCGCTGCTTGTACTTTGGGAGGGGACCCATTACGACCGACCCAGACCACGCGGTAGCGCGCCTTCTTGCCGGCATAGAGAATTCCAATGACATCACCGGAGCGGAGTTCGGTAGCCAGCCCGGACAGAAGTGCTCCGCTCAGGCTGATCTCGCGGGCATTGACCTGCTGTAGGAAGCGTTCGCCTCTCGAGTCAACGCCCCAAACCGTGAGGGCGAGGTCGGCCCTGCTGCGAGGTTCGGAGCGGCGCTCGGGGTTGCGGAGAATCTCCATGCGGGACTCTTCACCGTAACTTTCGTCGGGTACGGTGTAAAGGCTGTGCCGGGGGGTGAAGGAACGAAGGTCGGGGGGCGAGTTTCGTTTCGGGAAGGGCCGAAAACGGGATTCAGACGAGATCTTGACAGCAAGTTTGAAAAGTATGTAAATCACTACATTGTGGAAAGTATGGAAAAAACCATTTCAGCCGCCGACGCGAACCGCAAATTCTCCCAGCTCCTCAGGGAGGTTAAAGAGGGCCGGAGTTACGTGGTGACCAGCCACGGCAGGCCGGTGGCCCGCATTGCGCCGGTGACCGAACAGCGCAGCAGCCAAGCCAAGGCTGCCTTGCTGGCTCATCTCGAGGCCCGCCCCGTGCGACGGCGTCCAATTGGCCGCTGGAAGCGGGACGAGTTGTATGACTGATAGAGCGGGACTGATTGAGCGGAGTATGCGAATCGCGTTAGACACCAATATTCTGGTTTACGCCGAGGGTGGGAACGGCGCACTCCGCGCAAAGACGATCGTCGAGCTGATCAAAAAGCTGCCGGAGTCCAGCACATTTCTGCCGGTACAAGTGCTCGGAGAATTGTTCCGTGTCCTGGTAGGAAAATCCGCATTTCCCCGGCCTGAGGCACGGGTCGTGGTTCTTCGCTGGCAAGATACGGTTCCTCTGATCGAGACTTCTCCGTCGATTCTGGTCGCCGCCCTTGATGTGGCCGCCGACCATGGTCTGAGCATCTGGGACGCGATCATCCTTGCGGGTGCGGCTGCGGGCGGATGCCGCTTACTGCTCTCCGAGGATATGCAGGAAGGATTCACCTGGGGCGGGGTAACGGTGGTGAATCCGTTTGCGGCGAAGAGGCATGAGTTGCTGGTGGCAGTGCTCGAGAACTGACGCTTAGTCTGAATGCGAAGGTGTGGGTGGGGGAGTGGGCCCCCAAAGAGTGTAATCGCCGGTCAGCGACCATCTCACGGGTCACCGACTTCGCATTAGTTCGATCTCGCCTCATCTGGCGCGGCAACGGGCACATTCAGGAGAACCTCTATCGTGCCTGCCTTGCCCGACTCCACATCGCAAACGCCGGACCGCAGATACGAACTACCCCGAGGCACGTCAAACTCCAGGTGGGGCTGGAGTCCGATGTCCCAATACGCTTGGTACTGCTCCGGTGTGAAAGAGAGTTCCATTTTTCGCACGAGCCAGTTCAGCGGATTCCCATAGCGATCGTAGGCAATGAGCGTGACCTCAAGTGTTCCATGGCGGCGTCCATCGGGCGCCGCTTCCATTTGAAGCGCTTTCTCAGAGACCGCCAGGTCCACGTCCATGCGAGTGAAGGCACCCTGCACTTTCAAATTGTCCCCGGCGCGCGGGGCCGTCAGCTCCGGCTGGGGTGTCGAGGGTGTCACGCTCATTCGGTATTGAATCTGGGCGAAGTCCGGCAGGCCCCAAGCCATCAGCGGAACCAAGGGGTCGCCCGTGGCAACTTTCTGCGCGACTGCGCCTCCGGTGCGTTCATCCTCTGCGTTGTAGCCGAGGCGGTAGGCAAGTTTGTAGTGGCCGTGCGTCAGTTTCACATGGATGTGCCGGTATTTCCCGTTCATCTCATTATTGGTCGGGATATAGTCCAGCGTGTAGAAGCGAGACCCATCGCTGATCGCCTTCGCCAAAGACTCGTCCAGCCCATTGGCGTTATAAATTGGCTTCCCGCCGGTTTCGTGGGCCAACTCTTGCATGGTCGCTTGGTTCGCATTGCGCCGGATGCTTGCGTTTTGTAACTGCGTCACCTGAGCTTGGGTGGCACTGTGCTCTCCTGTCACCTTTAGCGGCAGAGCGCTGGCATCATACGGCGAATCCGCAGCCAAGCCTCTAGCCTCTACCGGATAAACGGCCACTCGCGCCGCGGTAAACGCGTCACCCGTCTTGCGCAACTCTTCGTATTCCCCGCCCTCGCCCATGGAAGTGAAGTTTTGGAAAAAGGTCACTGGAAATGCTCCCGAAAACCAAATCACATTTTTGCGCCCTGGAAAACCTGCGAGATATTTCGCCAGTTGCTGCATTTCCAATAACGTAGTCTTCACTCGGTTCACTGTCTTGCTCAACTTCTCCTCGGCTTGAAACTGCCGTAGCGCATCCATCGCAGCCTGTATGTCCGGATCGCGGGCGGCCAGGGATTGCATTTGGGCAGTGGCCTGCTCATCGGCGTGACGGGGATACCTGTGGACCACTCCCCGATTTCTTGTCATTGAGAACGGCCAACAGCGCCGACAGATCGCTGGTAAACCCGTGCACCAGGCGCAACCGCGTCGATAGGATGAAAATCGCCATGGGTGCGCTGGGATGAATACCCGTCAGGTACTTGAGAACCTGCTGGTGTACCTCCGACTGGTCCCCGAGTGGCGTGTTTAGCGCGTCCAGGAGAACCACGTTCAGCGAATCAGGCGCGTCAGCACGGGGGGCGTTATCGAAAGTATTCGGCGGCAGGATTGGTGGCTTTATGGCCGCGGGAGGCTTGCCGGTATGTTCCTCAAAGATCGAGATCGTTTGTAGCTTGCCGTCTTCGAAAACACTGAAGTCTTCCTTACGCAGTCCAGGAACTGGCTGATCGTTTTGGTCCGTCACGACGACATCGACAACGGCCAACCGAGCCGTAGTCTTCAAAGTGGGGCCGACGGCTTCAGCTGCTTGCCGAGCCGAGACCGCGACAGATACCAGAAGAAAAGCGAGCGCAGGAAGCCTTTTTCGCCACATTTCTTTGGACACTCAACTGTATGTCTAACCCCGGTTCCACATAAATCTCTCGATTGCAGCCATTAAAAGTGTCTCACTTCTACTGCCTCAGGGTAAGCGCCTTCAGCACCGCTTGCTGTTTGGCGATTAGCGACTGCACGCCTTGCTTGGCGTAGGCGATCATCTTAGCGAGTTGCGCGTCGTCGAAGACCTGGTGCTCGGCGGTTGCCTGGACTTCGACCAGCTTGTGGCCGGCGGTCATGACGAAGTTCATGTCGACGTCGGCGCGCGAGTCTTCTTCGTAGCAGAGATCGAGCAGGATTTCTCCGTCCACAATTCCTACGCTTACTGCGGCCACAAAATCTTTGAGCGGGACTGAAGTCAGGGTGCCCGCGTCGACCAACTTCTCCAAGGCCAAGCCCAAGGCCACGAATGCGCCGGTGATGGATGCGGTGCGCGTGCCGCCGTCGGCCTGGATGACGTCGCAGTCGATCCAGATGGTGCGTTCGCCGAGGCGCGTGAGGTCTGTCACAGCGCGCAGGCTGCGGCCGATCAGGCGCTGGATTTCGTGGGTGCGTCCGCTCTGCCGGCCTTTGGAGACTTCGCGAGGGGTGCGGGTCAGGGTCGAACGCGGCAGCATGCTGTATTCGCTGGAGATCCAGCCTTTGCCGCTGTTGCGCATGAACTGCGGGACGGTCTCCTCGATCGAGGCGGTGCAGATGACGCG
>JBELAE010000236.1:0-8013 GCA_049509155.1 Candidatus Sulfotelmatobacter sp. | reverse complement strand
GGCGTGGGAACCAAGCTGAAAATCGCGTTTGAGATGGATTTGCACTCCACCGTGGGCGCGGACCTGGTGAACCATTGCGTGAATGACATTGCGGTGCAGGGCGCGGCGCCGCTGTTTTTCATGGACTACCTGGCCACGGGCACGCTCGACCCGTCGATTGCAGAGAAAGTTGTCGAGGGCATCGCGGACGCCTGCAAGCACAACGGCTGCGCGCTAATTGGCGGCGAGACCGCCGAGATGCCCGGCTTTTATCCCGATGGAGAATACGATCTGGCAGGCTTCATCGTCGGTGTGGTGGAGCGCGAAAAAATCATTACCGGCAAAGATGTGCAGATCGGCGACATCATCCTGGGCCTGCCCTCGAATGGCCTGCACACCAACGGATACGCGCTGGCGCGGAAACTGCTGTTCGAAGTTGCGCATTACTCTGCGGAGACCTACGTCAACGAAATCAAGAACAAAGTCGGCAATGAACTCATGCGCACGCATAAGAGCTACTGGCCGGCGCTGCGAAAACTGATTGACGCGCAATGCGTCGCGGCACTGGCGCACATCACCGGCGGCGGCATCACCGAAAATTTACCTCGAGTCTTGCCGCGCGGCACGGCCGCGGTGATCGAACTCGGAACCTGGCCCGTGCTTCCGCTCTTTGAACACCTGCAGCAACTGGGAAGCGTCCCGCAAGACGAGATGCTGCGTACCTTCAATATGGGCCTAGGGATGCTGCTCGTGGTTCCGGCGGCGAAATTCAAGAAGGCCCAGTCGGTGCTGGAGCGCGTCGGCGAAAAGGCTTACACGATCGGGCGGATTGTAAAGGGCGAGCGCAAGGTCACGTACAGCTAGAATCCATTGCAGATTTCAGATTGTAGATTGCTGATTGTAGATTTCAGATTGATCGAGCATTCGCCGATCACGATCTGAAATTCTTTACAACCTTAGGCCTGTTCAAAGTCCATCGTCCAATTTGTTTCCCAAGTGATGCCGCCGTCTTTGGACATGGCCTGCTCCCACCTCGGGGTCTTCGTATCTGTTCGCAACCATAGGAACCGAAGCCGAATCGGCGTTCCGCGCAGCACATCATTTGCATAAAAAGACCCTATGCCGTTTTCAAACCGCCCGATCACAGGCACGTCCAGCGCATGCGGGTTGCTTGAAGACAACCACCAGATGGCCCATGACTTAGAAGCGGGGTCATAAGAACGCAGCGCAATTGCTCGATAGGTTCCACTGGGCAACTCCAGGACATTGTCCTCGACATTGCCATTGCCCCCCAGCAGGGTCCGCATATTCGCCGTTCCGTTAAACTCCTCCCACTCTTCGCAATTCGACAGGCGCTCCTTGAGGCGCCGATGCCTGACCCGCCATGAACCGATTTCAAAATCAAAATCCGTGGATACAACAATTGCGTCATTCATGTCGATTCTTCCCGGTCATTTTAGACTTCATGTCATTATGCCTGTTCGTCCGGGAATCGCTAGCGCCGGCGTCGGATCAACAACGGGAAATTTAAATTGAGACAATCTCCGCCTCGGGTAATGGTGCAGTTTGAAAAAGATTCGTATCAGGGCATCGCTTCAGCGATGCCGACAACGGCCCAAGGGCAAGCGGCTTTAGCCGCTGGGGGCTTGTCCTACGGACCCAGCGGCTGAAGCCGGTTTCGTACCCCGCGAGCAGTCGGCATGCCTGAAGGCATGCCCTGATACAAATCTCTTTTCAAACTGCACCACTACCCCGCCTTGCCGGCATTTGCTTTTTCTTCGCTCTTGTGGTATAATACTAAAGTCCCTTTCGTTTTGAACGGTCTGTAGGGTCCGGCTCGCGCAACTGGGGGCATTGTTCCTCTCCGAAAGGAAGCGTTTTATGGACGACCTCGTCAGAGCATTTTTCGAGACTTACGCAAAAGCGAACTCGACGTTAGATGTCGCAGCGATCGGCGACTTGTATGCGGAAACATTTATCTTTGCCGTCCGGAATGCGGCGCGACCAGTGCGAAAAGAGGATTTTCTGAAGGTCGTTCCCCGAATGAAGGAGCATTTTGCGTCGCTGGGGCTGACAGGAACACGCTTATCGTCGGTGGAGACCACGGAGCTCGGATCAGGCTATGCCCTGACAAAAGTACGATGGGCCATGACGCTTCGGACGGGTACCGGGTTGGTCAAAACTTTCGACACGTTGGCGACCTATCTGGTGCAACGCGATGATCACGATAAATTGTCCGTACTCTTTCAATTGGATCATCAGGATCTGGCCGCGATCGTTAAGCAAGAGCGGGGCGCCGATTGAAGTAGTAGCACTTTAATCTCGCCGGCGTTGAGGCGGTGGGCAAGGCTTTGATGATTGATGGTTTGCGCGCGGAGTCTCGCTCCAGTCGTCCGGCTCCAGGCATGTCGCTCCAGTCAATATAAGATGGTTAAGCTGACAAAACTTCCATGAACTCCCTAGGCATTCTTCTATCCGGGCGCGGCTCGAACTTTGTCGCCATCGCCGACAGCGTCGACGCGGGCCGCATTCCTGAAGCGCGGATCGCTGTGGTCATCTCGAATAAGGCGGACGCACCGGGGGTCGCAACCGCCCGCCAGCGCGGCCTGAATGCACTGGTGCTTCCATCCAAGGGCAAGCCGCGCGAAGAACACGACCGCGAAGTCGTCGCCGCTTTAAAGCAGCAACATGTCGATCTGGTCTGCCTCGCCGGCTACATGCGGCTACTCTCCCCGTGGTTCGTGCAACAGTTTCCTCATCGAATCCTGAATATTCATCCCTCTCTCTTGCCTGCCTTTCCCGGCCTCGAAGCGCAGGAGCAGGCCTTTGCTTATGGCGTGAAAGTCTCCGGCTGCACCGTTCATTTCGTCGACGAAGAACTCGATCACGGCGCCATCATCGTGCAGAAGACGGTTCCAGTGCTCGACGGCGACGACGAACACACGCTCGGGACACGCATTCTTGAGCAGGAACATCTGGCATACACGGAAGCGATCAATATTGTTCTGCGCGGGGAGTTCGAAGTCGTCGGACGACGGCTCCGGTTAAGTGAGAGGCAGAAATCGGAATGAAGGAGCAGGGAGCAGATTTATCTGCAGCCAATCGCCTTACTTGAGATTTTTCGTCATCTTCACAATTGGCAGCGCTTCCCCGTTTCCGAGCGGCACGGCCTGAGCCTCAACTTCTACATATCCCTTCGCCTTGTAGAACGCCACGCCGCTTAACGTCGCTCCCATCTCCAATCGCGTGAAACCTGCAATCCTGGCGGCGTCTTCGCACGCCTGCAGAATCAGGCTGCCAATCCCGCGCCGCGCCCATTTGGGATGCACAAAGAAAGCGCGAATCTTGGCGGCATCGCGAGCGGGATCGAGCATGGAATCTTCCCGCCCGACATATTGATCGCCTCCATAAAGTGTCTTGCGCTTGCTCCATCCTCCACAAGCGACAATTACCGGCTCTGTTTCCACAGGTGTTTCCGCGATCAAGTAAGTTCCATCCGCAATCAACTGGCTGTCCACACCGTACACTGACTGCAGCGCTCCCTCGATCTGCGCGGGAGTGTAATCGCTGGCCTGCAGCCCGCGGACGGAGGCGTCGATGATTTCCCGCAGTCGAGGGATATCTGCGGCAATCGCTGGTCGCACGGAAAACGTCGTCGTCATCACGCAACATCCAGTTTCGCGATTAATTCAAGCTTTTGCATTTAACTTTTGCATTTTAACTTCAGCATTCTGACTTCCGCCTTCTGCTTTCCTTATAATGTCCTTTCTCATGTCAACCTTCGCACCTGTCGACGAACAGTTAACCTACATCAAGAAGGGCGCGGCGGAAATCATTCGCGAGTCCGAACTCCGCGCCAAGCTGGAGAAGTCGCGCGCCACCGGAAAACCTCTGCGCGTAAAGCTGGGGATGGACCCGACCGCTCCCGATCTGCACCTGGGGCACACCGTCGTGCTGCGCAAGCTGAAACATTTTCAGGATCTCGGCCACACGGCGATTTTTCTGATCGGCGATTTCACCGGCATGATCGGCGACCCCACGGGGCGCTCGGCCACGCGCCCGCCGCTCAGCCGCGAGCAGATCGAACAAAACGCGGAGACTTACAAAACCCAGGTCTTCAAGATTCTCGATCCGCAGAAAACGGTGATCGACTTCAACCGGCGTTGGATGGGCCAGTTTACGGCGGACGATTTCGTGCGCCTTCTAGCCAAGTACACCGTCTCGCAGATGCTGGAGCGCGAGGAATTTCACAAGCGCTTTCAGGAAGAGAAGCCGATTTCCGTACACGAACTGCTCTATCCGCTGGTGCAGGGCTACGACTCGGTTGCGCTCGAAGCCGACGTGGAACTCGGCGGCACCGACCAAAAGTTCAACCTGCAGGTCGGCCGCGAACTGCAGCGCTCCTACGGCCAGGAATCGCAAGTCGTGCTGACCACACCGATCCTCGAAGGCCTGGACGGCGTGCAGAAAATGTCGAAGTCGCTGGGCAACGCAATCGGCATCCACGAACCGCCGCTCGAGATGTACGGGAAGATCATGAGCATCTCCGACGAGATGATGTGGCGCTATTACGAGTTGCTGACGGATGTCTCCCTCGCGGAGATTGATGGCTACAAGAAACTTCAACAACCCATGGAGTCGAAGAAGGAATTGGCTTCAAGGATTGTGAAAGATTTTCATTCATCTGCCGCTGCAATCGCGGCATCGGACGACTGGACAAGACAGCACCAGCTTCGGCAGACGCCTCAGACGATCGAGCAGGCTCAGGTTAACTACGAAGATATTGCTGCGGGATGGTTGCCGGGCACGCCGATTCCAGCGGACGCTCCCATCAAGGTGGATAAGCTCGTGCAGAAAGTCAGTCTAGCTTCATCTGTAACCGAAGCGTCTAGGAAGCGTGCAGAACGTGCGGTCAGGATTGACGATGTTGTCGTTCTTGATCCGATTTATCTGCTGCGGGCGCTTCCTAAGTCCCTGACCCTGCAGCTAGGCCGGAAATTTAAGCAAGTGTTCGTACGTGGGCAGTTTGCACCCTGACGCGCGTCGTCCCGTCTGTGTGCATCACGTGTAAATCTGCTACGCTCTCCCCGCACATGCGCGCCGCGGTCATCCTCGGGCTGGGTTGCTCTCCCAAAGACCTGAAGCGCTTCCAGTTCGAAAACAACGTCGAATGGCACATGGGCATGCCCGCCTCGGGCGACGAAGCCGATGTGATCCTGCTCTTCGGCGGGGACGGGACGATTCATCGCCATCTGGGACAACTGGTCAAACTCAACCTGCCGGTGCTGGTCGTGCCTGCGGGCAGCGGAAACGACTTTGCCCGCGCGCTCGGACTGCGGCGTGTGCGCGATTCGCTGGCGGCTTGGCGGAAATTCTGCGTCGGCACGGGCAATGTGCGCGCGATTGACTTGGGATTCATTGCTCCACTCGGGAGTGCGGGCGCGGCGCCCGCGCCACATATACCTGCCGGCGATCTGCCATCGGGTCCTGTCTACTTCGCCTGCGTGGCAGGCGTGGGTCTCGACGGAGAAGTTACTGCACGTGCCAATCGGCTTCCTCGCTGGCTGCGCGGGCACGGCGGCTACGTGTTGAGTTTGACTCCTACGATTTTCACGTTCACCGCATTCCCCATCAAGATTCTGGCCGCTACGGAAAGCGTCGCCGCAAGCCCGGTTGAAGGCCGCATCGCTATCGACGACGGAAACGCAAGCTGGACCACGCGCAGCGATCGGCCCACCATGCTGGCCGCTTTCGCCAACACTCCGCTCTACGGCGGCGGAATGAAGATCGCGCCTCGCGCGAAAATGGACGACGGCCTGCTCGATGTCTGCATCGTCGGCGCCGTCGATCGCTTTAGGCTCTTACGGTTGTTTCCGACCGTTTATAGCGGCAACCATTTGAAGGTCCCGGAGGTCGAGTACTTCCAAACGAGCCGGGTGCGGGTCGAGAGCGAGCGTGCGCTTGACGTTTATGCCGACGGGGAATTTGTTTGCCGGACGCCGGTTGAGTTGGGGATTCAACAGGTTGCGCTGCGAGTTATTGTTCATCCGTCACAGACAAGGTTCTAGTTTCTGGTTTCTAGTTTCCTGTGGCGTGATTTCAGCGCGCCAGACTGACGAGAACAGGAGCCGAACGTGGGACATTCCTACCGAGAACTCATCGTGTGGCAGAAGGCGATCGCTTTGGTCACCCAAGTCTATCGTGCGACCCAGAACTTTCCCCGGCAGGAGACTTACGGCTTGACGAGCCAAATCCGGCGGTCGGCAGTGTCCGTGGCCAGTAACATCGCGGAGGGACAGGGTAGGCTTTCGAAGCGCGAGTTTCACTATTTCCTGGGAGTGGCGCGAGGCTCGCTGCTCGAAATGGAAACACAGGTGGTGATTGCGGAAAATCTCGGTTACTTATTAAGGACTGAGGCTAAACAACTGACTTGCGCGTCCGGAGAAGTCAGTCGCCTTCTGCACGGGCTAATGCAAGCTATTCGAAAAACCGACGCGCAGACCGCCGGAAACTAGAAACAAGAAACTCGAAACTTCGCCAAGTGCTAAACTTTCTTCATGTCTGAAGCACGTTCGCGCACCCTGCTCTGGGTTCTGATTGGCGGAGGAGCTTTCTTCCTCTTCGTACTGGCCGTGTTCGCTCTGGTTTACCTGACGCTGCATGCGGGCGGCACCGACGCTGGTATTGGCGGTTTCGGCGACCGCATCGGCGTGGTCGATCTCGACGGCGTGATTCTGTCTCCGCAGCCGGTGGTCGGGCAGCTTAAGAAATTCGCCGATGATTCTTCGATCAAAGCGATCATTATTCACGTCAATTCGCCCGGCGGCGGCGTGGCTGCTTCGGAGGAGATTTATCGCGAGGTCAAGCGCATTCGCAGTGAGAAGAAGAAGAAAATCGTGGTCTCGATTGAAACCGTGGGCGCCAGCGGCGCTTATTACGTGGCCTCGGCCTCGGACAAAATTTATGCTGACTCGGGAAGCATTGTCGGCTCCATTGGCGTGATCGCGGAGTGGATGAATTACGGCGATCTGCTGAAGTGGGCGAAGCTGAAGAATGTGGTCATCAAGACAGGCGAATTCAAAGACACCGGCAACCCGGCCCGCGACCTGACGCCCAACGAGCAGGCTTACATGCAGGATTTGATCAACAACATGTTCGGACAGTTTGTTCACGCTGTGGCCGACGGGCGGGGCCTGAAGTACGACGACGTGAAGGCGATCGCCAACGGCAAGGTTTGGACCGGTGAGCAGGCCAAGTCGATGAACCTGATCGACGGCGTCGGCGACTTCGAAACGGTGGTGGCCGATACGGCCAAGTCGGTGGGCATTCGGGGCGAACCTACGCTGGTGCATCCCGACCGCGACCGCAAGACGCTGATGGATCTGCTACTCGGCGATGTTTCCCAGTACCTGCCGAGCCGCGAGAAGATGCTGGAGCAGCAAGTGGGATTTTATTACCTGTGGAAATAGAGCCGCCGCTCAAACTTCGTCGAGCTGCCCCTCAACGATTCCGCCTACAGGACTTCGAGGGGCTCGTTCTGATATTCCATCGCCTGCCTAATGTTGTTTATGATCGCGTCTCTCTTCTCGGGACTTATCGGCGATGCCGTGTAGGGGGGATCCCACTCCCGGATAGACTTTGAGGAAATTGCGATCCCTTTTCCTTGCACAAGGACCTCGGAGTCGACGAAGAGCGACTTTTCTCCCTCGCGGTATTTCATTCCAGTGCGCCCGAGAATTTCAATTGAAAACCCGGCGTCGCTCTCGACTACGTTTACTCGTGGGACGAAGAACATAAGGCCTCAGAAGCTTTATGATAAATGTTTGCGACCGAACTGACGACCGCTGAGCAAGAAGTTGGCAGAGTCAAGGCTGGAGGGTGGTTTGGAAGTGTATCCGCCCTGCAACTTGCGTGAAACCCCTGAAATTTGAGAAGGTTATGGGTGGTGGGCCGGCGGGAATCCGTTCGCCGCGTAGCCGGCCATCAGGAACGAAGAGGGGTTATGACCAAAGCCGATCTGATTGACGAAGTCTC
>JBELAE010000235.1:0-12083 GCA_049509155.1 Candidatus Sulfotelmatobacter sp. | reverse complement strand
AGTGAGAAACTCCATCAGGCGCTCCACCGAAAAGGTGCCTGAGCGGTTGCGCATGAGCGCCGAGACATGTGGCTGCTTGATGCCTAGGATCTTTCCCGCCTCGGCCTGCTTGAGGCCCCTCGCCTTAATGAGCCGGTAGATCTGCAGCGTAAGCTGCGATTTCAGAAGCTCCTGCTCAGGATGAGGAAGCCCGAGATCGGCAAAAACGTTCCCGCTGCTTTTTTCGGTCCGGATTCTCTTAGACTCCGTGCGCTTGTTTGTTCTCATTGGGATGTCAATTCTGCCTCTCTCGATGCAGTCGCTCCGCTTCCGCCAAACGCTGCCGTATACGTCTATACGTATACTCCGTCAAGCATTCGTTGAGCTACACCGATATAGAGTGTCCGACCCATAGGAGCATCGCTTATACTACCTTCATCTATGTCTGGGGATTCACACAAAACCTTCTACCTCGAAACCTTCGGCTGCCAGATGAACGTGCATGACTCCGAAAAAGTCATCGGCACGCTGCTGCACGAAGGCTATCAGCAGGTGCAGACGGTCGAGCAGGCCGACCTGATTCTCTACAACACCTGCTCCATCCGGGACAAGGCCGAACAAAAAGTTTTCAACCGGCTGAACGATTACAAGAAACTGCTCAAGCAGGGCAAAAAGTTTGGAGTGCTCGGCTGCGTAGCCCAGCAGGAAGGCGAAAAGATTTTCGAGCGCGCCCCGCACGTCTCCCTGGTCTGCGGATCAGCCAGCTACCGCAACCTCCCGCAAATGCTCGTGAAGCTCGAAGCGCCGCCCTCGCCAGAAGCCGTACTTGTTGATGAGGCGTCATCCCGAAGCCCCGCGCTTTCACCAGCGGGGCGAGGGATCTCCCGCAGCACAACCGCCGCCCCTCTCATAAGAATCACCGGACTCGACGATCGCGAAACCGACCAATGCTTCGAAACGGAATTCACCGCTCGCACCAATCCCCATCGCGGATACATCACGATCATCGAAGGCTGCGATAAATTCTGCGCCTACTGCGTGGTCCCGTTCACGCGCGGCAAAGAACGCAGCCGCACTTCCGAGTCGGTGCTGGCCGAAGCGCGCCAGATGGCCGATCTCGGCTACACGGAAATCCAACTTCTGGGCCAGAACGTAAATTCATTTAAAGATCCAGCAGCGAAGCGCAGCTTCGCAGAATTGCTCGCCGCAGTCGGCGAAGTGCCGGGCATTCGCAGAGTGCGCTTCACCACATCGCATCCCCGCGACTTTGGACGCGACATCATCGACGCCATCGACGCCGTGCCCACGCTCTGCGACCACGTTCATCTCCCAGTGCAAAGCGGATCGGACCGCGTCCTGAACGCCATGCAACGCCTCTACACTCGCGATCAATATCTCGAACGCATCGCGTGGATGAAAGCAGCGAAGCGCGAGATCAGCATCACCAGCGACATGATCGTAGGCTTCCCCGGAGAGACCGAAGAAGACTTCGCCGAAACTTTAAACCTGCTCGAGGAAGTAGGCTACGACAGCGTCTTCACCTTCAAATACTCTCCGCGTCCAAACACCCCGTCACTGGCATTCGAGGACGCGATCCCAGATCAAGAAAAATCCCGCCGCCTCGAAGTGCTGATGACAAAACAGAAAGAAATCCAGATCGCAAGCTATAAGAGATACATAGGAACAGTATTAGAAGTAATGGTTGAAGGAAGAAACGAAGCGCGCGCCCAATGGATCGGCCGCACCAGCCAAAACAAAACCTTAAACTTCACCGCCCCGGAATCATGCAAGCCCAAGGTGGGAAGCTATGTCCCGGTAAAAGCCACAACCAGCTTTCCCAACAGCCTTCTAGGCGAATTGGTGATATAAAAAGCAAAGAACGCAGTCGGCGCACCCGAAGCAAGCTCAAGTGGAGGTAGCAGCATGGAGGTAGAGATGGTAATCCGCGGTCTTTTGATGGATCCGGTTAGCAATATGCCGATTGTGATTCTTAAGGATGTGGCGGGGGAGAGTGTGCTGCCGATTTGGGTGGGGGTTTATGAGGCGAATGCGATTGCGTTGGAGATGGAGAAGGTGAGTACGCCGCGTCCGATGACGCATGATTTGATTAAGAACGTGCTGACTGGGCTGGAGACGCAGGTGCACAAGGTTGTCGTGACGGAGCTGCGCGAGGATACGTTTTATGCGGTGATCTGGCTGGAACGCGGGGGCGAGGTGATCTCGATCGATTCGCGGCCTTCGGATGCGCTGGCGCTGGCGCTGCGGGTGGATTGTCCGATATTTGTGGAGGAAGTGGTGCTGAAGACTTCGAAGCTGGCTTCCAACATGTCAGACCGGGTGACGAGCGAGGAATTGCGGAAGTATCTGGAGGGGCTGGGGGACGACGATTTGGGGAAGTACAAGATGTAGACTTGGCTGGCGTGATGCTTGTTTTGCCGAGTGATGCTATTGACAATATGTTGACATCACTTGCGGTGCATGACATCATTAGGCTATGAGGACTACTCTTAACCTTGATGATGATGTGGTTGAACTGCTGAAGGAATACGCCGAGAGCCGATCCGTGGCGCTCGGGCGGGCAGCTTCGGAACTGGTGCGTAAGGGATTGGCGGCGCCGGTTCAGACCCGCATGGTGAATGGTTTCCACGCTGTCGTGCTGCCGGCAAACTCCCCAAAGATTACTGCGAAACAAGTTAAACAATTTCTTGAGGATGAGATTTAGGTGGCGGTCTTTCTGCTGGACGCCAATGTGCTGATCGCATTGGCCTGGCCTGAGCACGAATTCCACGAAAAAGTCGGCCGGTGGTTCGCACGCCATACTCGCGCGGGATGGGCCACTTGCCCATTTACGCAAGCCGCATTTGTGAGAGTCTTGAGCAACGCGGCATTCTCCGGCGACGCCCTGACGCCGGAGAATGCCTTGCGGGTTCTGGAAGCGAATTTGAGTCTGCCGGGTCATCATTTCTGGGCAGATTCGATTTCCGTTCCGGATGCGCTGAGGAGCTTCGGGGTCCAGTTGACGGGACATCGGCAGATTACGGATGGGTACCTGGTGGGTCTGGCGATTCAGCATAAGGGCAGGTTGGCGACGCTGGACAAGGGAATCGGGGCCTTGGGCGGCGGGATCGGGGTCGAGGTGATCGAGTAAACGGGAGTCAGGGATAAGACAGGGCGGCGCTACCCTTACGAATTTACATAATACCTGTTATCGGACATTGAAGGGAGCTGATTCTGATGCGATTCAGGAGACAAACCGCCCGCTTGCTTCCTCTATTTCTGATCCTTGCCTGCGCCCGACCTGCACTGGCGGGGCCTCTTCCCCCGTGCGTGAAGGCAGTCAGTTCGAACAATGGGAATTTCTTAGTCATCAGCAATGTTCAGCTGGAGCCGGAGCTAGGAAACAGAGCTAGAGTGCAGCAAGTATCGCTGCAAGTCTTCCCCAAAGAGAACTTTATCAACGCGAAAGATAGGCTAACCTCGCCCGCGACATATTGGACTAACTGGGTGCAATGGAGCATAGCCCTCAATTCGAGCAACGCGCACCCCGTTCCTGCATGCCCCCTGTCACTGATCTCCGATGACGGCGAGTTTTTGATCGTTCTGAACATGGACGTCGCCGGCTCTGCCGGTGGTTCTGCTCTCCGGATTTACCGGCGACGGGATCACCTCGGCGACCCAATCCGGGAAGGACCGGACCACGGGGTTTTCATCAAGGAGATCACGTTAAGAGAAATCTGGCCAGCAGACAAGTTCCCGAACGTGGAAATTGTTACCGATGAAACGCCGCAGTGGTTCGCCGGGGGAACCTTCGAGTTTTCGCGGAACTGTCGCGTGCTAGTCCACAAGACGCGCTGGGGTAATACAGTCCGCATCAATTTAGAGGATGGATCCGTTTCAGGGATTGGCAAGGCGAACTGAAAGCTTACATCTAATCGATAATTCGCTGAACACCCAGTTTTTCCGCAGCCTGCTAGCGTTTCCTACTCTCACGCGGCCTCTTCGGCAGGCTCAGGGCAGGCTCTGAAGGGCCGCTCTTCCACGGTGCTGCCTGCCTTTGCATTCTCGAGTCCTTCCACGCCAAGTCTGAAACGGATCAAGAGCAAGGTCAAAGGCGGCGGACAGGAGTGTCCGCCCCACATGGGGTCGTGTCGCAGAGGACGATTTTGGGGTGGAATAGGGTGCCGGCTATGCGGGTGGCGATGGCGATCAGGTCGCGTTGGCTGGAGAAGACTTTGACTTGGCGGGCGCGGGAGACGTCGGGGAGATTGACGGTGCGTCCGCTGCGGATGCGGGCGGCGGTGGGCTCGTCGGCGGTTACGCAGGGGAATTGGGGGAGGAGTTTTCGGGGGTGGACGAAGAGGGCTTCTAACGCTTCAGATCCCTCAACAGCAGGTCCCTCCACTCCGCGTGCCGTTCCCTTCGGGAACGGTACGCTCCGGTCGGGATGACAGGGAGCGGCGATCTCGGAGGAACTGGAGTCGCTATGACAGGGAGTTTGGTCGGGATGACGGAGATTTGTGGGATAACAGAGGTTGGCCACCTCATCGAGAGTGTGGGCGTCTTCCAGGGTGAATTCGGCTACTGAGGTGCGACGAAGGGATTCGAGGTGCGCGCCACAGGTTAGGGCCTGGCCCATTTCGTGGGCGACGGAGCGCATGTAGGTTCCGGAGGCGACGCGGGCTCGGAAACGGACGCGGTCGACGTCGACGGCGAGGATTTCGAATTCTTTTATTTCTACTTGCACGGGCTGCAGGATGACTTCCTTTTGCTTGCGGGCGAGTTTGTAGGCGGGGACACCTTTTATTTTTTTGGCGGAGAATGGGGGCGGGGTTTGTTGGATGACTCCGCGGAAGCGCGCGGCCTGGGCTTCGATCACTTCCCTGTTCAGGTTTACTGTTTGCGGAGCAGTGGTGGGGTCGCCTTCGGCGTCGTAGGTATCGGTGGCGAAACCGAAACGGATGGTGCCTTCGTAGGTCTTTTCTGACGACGTGTAGAACTGGGCCAGGCGGGTGAGGTTGCCGGTGACTAGCGGAAGGACGCCGGTGGCGAGAGGGTCGAGGGTGCCGAGATGGCCGATGGAGCGCTCGTGGAGAATGCGGCGGGCGCGGTTGACTACGTCGTGGGAGGTGAGTCCGGCGGGCTTGTCGATTATCAGGACGGCGTTCATGAGGGATTCATTTGGTAATTCGTTTGGTGATCGGATTGACCGGCGGCTCAAGCAGGTCATCCCTGGTTCAAGTCATCCCTGGCTAAACTTCGGAAGATCAAAAGCTAGAGTCGGAGAATCAACGTCAAAAGCGACGGACAGGAGTGTCCGTCCCACAGGACCTGTTGTACTCTGTATTTCTAACTTACCCAGTCTCTCATGTTTCCCATCAAAGACGATCTGCCGCGCTATAGCACGCCGTATGTGAACTGGTTTCTCATCGGGCTGAACATTGGTGTTTATTTTCTGCAATGGTCGCAGATGATTTCTGATCCGCAGGGCGCGGAGCATTTGGCGCGGACCTATGGCGAGGTTCCGGCGCATCTGGCGGCATTCTTAGCGGGGTCGCACCGGTACTCGGCCGAGCAGATTATTCTTCCGTTTTTCACGTCGATGTTTCTGCATGGCAGCTGGATGCACGTGCTGGGCAATATGTGGTTTCTGTTTATTTTCGGGGACAACATTGAGGACTATCTGGGGCACTTTGTTTACCTGGTGTTTTATTTGTTTTGCGGGGTGTGTGCGATGGCTACGCAGGTGGCGGTTTATCCGCATTCGACGATTCCGACCGTGGGGGCGAGCGGAGCGATTGCGGGGGTGCTGGGAGCGTATTTCATTTTGTATCCGCGGGCGCGGGTGCTGACGTGGTTCTTTGTGTTTGTCATCTACATTCCGGCGTGGTTCGTGCTGGGCGAGTGGTTTGTGATTCAGTTTCTGAACGGCGCCAGCACATTGGCGGCAGCGCAGATGGGGCGCGATGTGGGAGGCGTGGCTTTTTGGGCGCACATTGGGGGATTTCTGGTTGGCATGGTGATGGTGAAGTTGTTGCCGGAACGGCAGAGACGGAATCCGTATGCTTACCGGTAGATGGGAATGGCGAGATCAGAATCCCCACCCTTCTTCGCGAAGAACGCGAAAGAAGGGTGGGGTGCCCGGGTTGATCTTTGAGGCCGGAACAACGAAGCAACAACAAGATCAACGGCGACGGACAGGAGTGTCCGTCCCACATTGTTTGTCCCACATTGTCCGTACCACATTGTCCTTACCACACCGTCACTTCTTTGGGCGCGATTCTGGGGGGACCAGGCCAGACAGGCGGTAGTAGCCAACTAGCTGGCCGTAGTGTTCACCGGCGTGTTCGATGAAGCCGTAGGCCAGATCGCTAACTCTGTCGTATTGGCGGGAGAAGGGGTCGACGATCTGGTCGGACATTCCTTTGTCGCCTTTGGCCTTGATGACGGCGGCTCCGTCGGCGAAGGATTTCTTGACGAAGGCGACGATGGCGGCTTTGTCTTTGTACTGATCGCGCTTCATCAGGGCTTCGACGTCGGATTTCTGGCCGGTGACCGGGTTGATGAAAAAATAATTAGCGCCGGCGGCGTGCACGAGTTGTTCGGCGAAGCTGCGCTGGACAGGCGTGGGCTTGAAATCGTATTTGTCTTCGGGAAAGTCTTCGGCCATGGCGATGAGTTTGCGGCCGATGTCGTTCCAGGAGTCGAGCAGGACTTTGGATGGACTGTCGGCGGGTTTTATGGGTGTGTCTTGCTTCATGGCGTCCTGGGACTGGGCGGGGAGAGCGAAGGCCGCGGCGAGCAGAGCAGCGGCTAGCAAGGGCGTTTTCGACATCATTATTTTCATTGAAAGTTCCTCCACGAATGGGATGGCGGTGGCAATTGTAGTTGGACTTGGCGAGGGAGGAAAGGTGAGCGGGGGCGCGTCACATCTGCTTTTTCTGCTCGCTGTGATTCAGGGTGTTTGTTTCAGGCGTCCCTACGGGACGCGGTTCATTTTGCTGGTCGCAATCCCGCCAGTAGAACTGGCGGGCTATCTTCATTGGTCCCTCGGGGACCGGGCCGAGCGATCAGAACGACTTCCAGACCGAGGTCAACCCAAGGTCAAATTCAAAGTCAAAAGCGGCGGACAGGAGTGTCCGCCCCACATTTCCAGCCGCCGCTTATAAGGTTCCGGCGGTGGGGAGGATTTCCAGGGATTCGACCGTCGCGTTGGCGGGGAGGAGGATGGCTTGGAGTACGGCTTCGGCGACCGTTGCGGGGGACATCATTTTGCGGCGGGGGGCTTGGGGCCAGAGGGTGGTCCAGATATTCGTGTCGGTGGCGCCGGGGAGCAGGGCGATTACGCGGATGCCGCGAGGGCGGAGTTCTTCGCGGAGAGTGTTGGTGAGGCCGAGGGCTCCGTGTTTGGAGGCGTTGTAGGCGGCGGAGCCGGGGAAGACTCGCGTGGCGGCGATGGAGAGGTTGTTCACGATGGTGCCGCCGCGGCTCATGATGGCTAGCGCGGCTTGGGTGACTAGAAAGGTGCCGGTGAGGTTGGTTTCCAGGACGTCTTTCCAGGTGGGGAATGGAAGTTTTTCGACTTGGAGGTTCGGGTGCGCGATGCCGGCGTTGTTGATGAGGATGTCGAGGCGCTTGAAATGCTGGCGGGCGGCGCGGAAGAGGGCGTCGACGGAGTGAGGGTCGCGGACGTCGCAGGGGTGGACCAGGATTTTTATTCTTGGGGACGCTAGTTCTCTGCTGATTTTCGCGAGCGAGTTTTCGTCGCGGGCGGTGAGGATTAAGTTGCAGGATTCGGCGGCTAGGGCGCGGGCTAGGGCGAGTCCGATGCCGCGGGTGGCGCCGGTGATTAGGGCGACCTGGCCGCGGAGGCGGGGATCGCGCGGCCCTAATGTTTTACTTGAATTTCGTTTTGTCAACTTGAGCGTCTGGTCGAGCGCGCCATGATCTTACATCATCATCGGTTTGAGATTTCGCGCGAGCCTTGGGATCAAGTCAAGATCAAAGGCGACGGACAGGAGTGTCCGTCCCACAGAATCGGCCACATCTACACGCCGTTGGGGCGTTGGCGGATTAGGGAGAGGAATTCGGAGCGGGTTTCTTCTTCCTGGCGGAAGCAGCCTAGCATGGAGGATGTGACGGCGGCGGAGTGTTGTTTTTCTACGCCGCGCATCATCATGCAGAGGTGGCGGGCTTCGATGACTACGCCGACGCCTTGGGGTTCGATTACTTTCTGGATGGTCTCGGCGATTTGGGTGGTGAGGCGCTCCTGAATTTGCAGGCGGCGGGAGAAGAGTTCGATGAGGCGCGGGATTTTGCTGAGGCCGATGACGCGTCCGTTGGGGATGTAGGCGACGTGGACTTTGCCGAAGAACGGGAGCAGGTGGTGCTCGCAGAGGCTGAACATTTCCACATCTTTGACGATGACCATCTCGTCATATTTTTCGTGGAAGAGCGCGCCCTTGAGGAGGGCTTCGGGGTCTTGCTGGTAGCCCTTGGTGAGGAACTTCATGGCTTTGTGGACGCGTTCGGGAGTCGCGGTGAGGCCTTCGCGATTGGGATCTTCGCCGAGGCGGACCAGCATTTCGCGGACCAGGCCTTCGAAGGTGGCGCTGGTTAGGGTGGGTGCTTCGGTGACTGGCTTCATGAGATCGTGATCCCTCAGCGGCTGAAGCCGCATTTAGTTCTTACGCCTGACGGCATGGCTGAAGCCATGCCCTGATACGAATCTTAATGCTTCTAAACGCGATTCTTCTAAATGCCACTACCGGCGGGGTTCGGCGGCGCCGGAGTACTCGAAAGAGTTCATCATTGTTTCTTCGAGTCTTACACGTTCCAGATGCGCTTTTTGGAAGCCGCGCTGCAATATTTCGTAGATCTCGATCGATAGGTTTTCCGTGGTGGGCACTTGTTGGGCGAATTCTTGCAGCGTATTCAAATTCTCTACATCGTAGCGGGCCAGCACTTCCCTTTCGACGAAGCCGTCGAGATCGACCAGGTTGCAGACCATGCCGGTGGCGGGGTCGACGGGGCCGCTGACCGTGACTTCGAGGGTGTAGTTGTGGCCGTGGCCATGGGGGTTGTTGCATTTGCCGTAGGTCGAGAGATTTTCTTCTGCGGACATGTTGGGGCTGTGCAGGCGGTGGGACGACGAGAAGCGGTAGCGGCGGGTTAGGTGGGCGTTCATAGTGGCAATTTTTGATTGTTGATTTTTGATTGTTGATTGAAAGCCTAAGGTTTCGACGTTCGGGTTGTACTGCGCGACTTTAATCAGCAATCAACAATCAAGAATCAGCAATGAATTTCTACTCCTCTCCGTAGAAATCTACGAAGAGGTCGGGGGTTTCGTAGACTCTCACGCGGTGCAGGCGGGCTTGCTGGAGTTTGCTTTCCAGGCGCTGCCAACACGCGATCGCTAGATTTTCCGTCGTGGGAATCTGGGTGAAGAATTCGGGGACCTCTTTGTTCAGGAAGCGGTGGTCCATGGCGTCGAGGACTTCGCGGTGCATGATTTCTTTGAGCTGTTTGAGATCGACTACGAAGCCGGAGCGGGGGTCGACTTCGCCTTTGACTGTGACTTCTAGGGTGTAGTTGTGGCCGTGGCCGTTGGGGTTGTTGCATTTGCCGAAGATGCGGCGGTTCTCTTCGGGGGTGAAGGCGGGGTTGTGGTAATAGTGCGAGGCGGAGAATTCGGCTTTGCGGGTTAGGTAGACCATAGAAAACGGTTTCCGGTTTCCAGTTTCCAGTAACTTCAAGAACAACTACGACAGTGCGCGTCGAGCATTCAGAATAAAAGAATAGCGGTTCTTTAGAGATTTGGCGCCAGCTCTGGGGGTGGTTCCAGCGCGTACGACTTAATGGGCTGCCATTTCGGGGAGCTGGTGGTTTCTTCCTCCGGACAGAAAGTCTTGTTGGGTTCGAAAACGATGATCTTGTAGAGATAGCGCTTGTGCTCGGCGGGATAGTAGGCGAAGGCGAACGCGATGCCTTTCTTTTTGTCGATCCAAAAAACCAGTGGGCGGTCGCCCAGGGCCGGGCTGGGCTGGGTTAAGAGAGTGAAGGCACGCAGGTCTTTGTAGGCGCCGGCGACTTTGTCGCCGTGATCGAAAGTGGTGATGCCCTCGGCGGTGTGAAAACGCGTGGTGGCGGATTCGATCTGAAAGATTTTTCCTTTCTTGAGGCGAATGAAGAGGTCGCCGTGACCGGTGGGGTTTTCGGCGTCGACCCAATCGAGGGTGGTGCCGCAGGTGTTCTGCCACTCCAGGTCTTCCGCTTTTTTGGGGAAGAGTTCGAGGGCGCGTTCGCGGGTGTCGCCGAGCTTGAGAGGTCCGATGCTCAGGCCGGGTTCGATCATGACCTGGCTGGAGAGCGCGCTGGGCTCGGGTTCCTGGGCGGTGATGGGGCCGGAGTGCGTGAGCAAGAGAATGGTCGGCAGAATGAGGGTCACAAGTTTCATGAGAGTCGTCCTGCGGGGGTGGGGGTGTGATTGATGGCTTCGTTTACGGGGCTATCTTTTACGCGGCCATTTTTCGGGCCGTAGGTTCTGCCTTTCCAGGAGACGCTTCCGTTGGCGTGCGCCCGCTTCGAGCGTAACAGGAGATAGGCGAACATGGGCATGCCGAAGAGGGCGCTGAGAAACTCCATGGCCACGTCGAAGTTGGCTCGACGCATACGCCCCGCGTTGCGTGCAAATACCAGCGCTCCAGGCACAAACCACCAGGCGCGATGAACGACTGCGGGGACGAATAATGGCAAGAGCAGATTTGTGAACGGGAATGCCCACCAAAGAAAGGTTTGCGTAGCGAGCCAGCCGGGATTTGGGAACAGCAGCGCCAGATTCTTGGTCCAGCCGTCGCGGAGCTGGCGGTAGTTGCGGTACATGCGGGTGCGGACGGCGTCGGCGGCGTAGCGGAAGCGAATTTTCCGGCCGGAGGTTTTCACGGCGCGGGCGAGCGCGACGTCTTCGAGGATGTCGCTGGCGATCGCGGCGTGGCCTCCGACTGCGTCGTAGGCTTCACGGCGGATCAGGATGTATTGGCCGTTGGCGGCGGCGATGGGAGAAGCCGGATCGCTCACCTTCGACGGGGAATATTGCCGCGCCAGCTCGGCGAAGACGACGGGCAGGGTTGCCATTTCCCAGAAGGTGACGGCAATCTGCTCGGGCGAATAGGAGAGCAAGTCGGCGCCGTTGTCTTTGTTCTGGGCTTCTTTTAAGGCGCGGGCCAGCGAGCCGGGGAGGTGGATGGTGTCGGCGTCGGTGAACAGGAGCCAGTCGCCTTGGGCCACGCGGGCGCCGGTGGTGACGGCGTTGTTTTTTCCAGTCCAGCCGGCGGGCAGGGTGGCGGCTGCGATGACTCGCACGCCGGGAAATGATTCGGCGATTTCGTGGGTGCGGTCGGTGGAGTGATCGTCGACCGCGATGATTTCGAAAGTTATGCCGGACTGCTCGGTCAGGGAGCGGAGACAATCGGCGAGGCTGGCTTCCTCGTTGCGCGCGGGGATGATGACGGAAACTTGCGGGTGCGCAGTGGTTGGGTTTGTTGTGGCCATAGAGGAAGCGAACAGCGCCAGCAGACCTCGGGGGCTAAAGCCCGTTCAAAAAAGAACCTTCGTCGCAGCGCTGGAGATGCTGCGCCACCCAAAACACCGGGCTGATTATTATAACTGTGTGCGACGCGCTGCCCCGCTTGGCGCGGTTTGATTTTTCGTCCTTGCGTCATCCGAACCGCGGCCTAGTTCGGGCGCGGAGGATCTCCCCAGGCACGATTCGAAGGGAGATCCCCTTCGGCTTCGCTCAGGGCAGGCTCTCTCTCCACCTGGGCTTTTCTTCGACGAAGCCGGGCTCCGCTCGGGATGACGCCACGATTGGAAGTTCAAGCTGAGCCACTACCGCGCTGTGACTAGGTTCTGACCTGCAAGAAAATCGCAAGTTCAGGGAACGGACGTAGACAGTCCCATTTGCGCGCGTAGTTCCTGCCACTGCTGAATCACGCGCGGGTTTTGGGAGAGATCGGCGGCTCGGTGGAGCGATTCTTCGGCTTTTGGCAGGTTGTTCAACTGAACATAGCAGTCTCCGAGGCCCGCCCAGGCATACCAATTTTGAGGAT
>JBELAE010000234.1:0-8024 GCA_049509155.1 Candidatus Sulfotelmatobacter sp. | reverse complement strand
CTACTATGCGTGGTCGCGGAGTGCGGGCGCAAAACGGACCTCGGCGTAACTCCCAAGGAGAAGGCAAACGGATGGCAAATCTGCTGGCAACCAAGCCGCTGAACCTGCTGATGGAAGAAGCCCGCGAAACCGGCGAGCACAGCCTCAAGCGTACGCTGGGAGTTTTTCAGCTGACCGCGCTCGGCGTGGGCGCGATTATCGGCGCAGGCATTTTTGTTATGGTTGGGCTGGGAGCGCATTACGCCGGTCCGGGACTCTCGTTGTCGTTTGTTTTGTCGGGGCTGGGATGCGCGTTCGCGGGACTGTGCTATGCCGAATTCGCGGCGATGATTCCGCTGGCGGGCAGCGCCTACACGTACGCCTATGCCACGCTGGGTGAGCTTCTTGCGTGGATTATCGGCTGGGATCTTACGCTCGAATATGCCATGGGCGCCAGCACGGTTTCTTCGGGATGGTCGAATCACTTCATCGAACTGCTGAATATTTTCCACATCAAGATGCCGCTGTGGCTGGCCTACGATCACTGGACTGCGCTGAAGACGGCCGAAACGGTGGTGGCGAAGCAGATGATCCAGGCCTCGGACGCCTCGCTGGTTCCGGGCACACAGGCGTTTCTGGATAAAGTGAGCGCGACTATAAGCGCGCAGCCTCCTGAATTGTTGCAGAGGGCGCACGATTTGATGGGTGCGCCGCATCTGTTTGGGATGGAAATAGGCTTCAACCTGCCGGCTTTTCTTATTGCGCTGGTGATCACGACGATCCTGGTCATTGGCATTAAAGAGAGCGCGAGCTTTAACGCTACGATCGTCGTGATTAAAGTGGCGGTCGTACTGTTCGTGATCGGGCTTGGTGCGCATTACATCGATCGATCGAACTGGGGTACGGACTGGCACACTTATGCTCCCAACGGGTTTGCTGGGGTTGGAGCCGGAGCGGCCTACATATTTTTTGCCTACATCGGTTTCGATGCGGTGTCGACCACGGCGCAGGAAGCCAAGAATCCGCAGCGCGATTTGCCGATTGGGATGATCGCGTCGCTGGCCATCTGCACGGTTTTGTATATCGCCGTGGCCGGCGTGCTGACCGGGATGGTGCACTGGCAGCAGATCAACATTGAAGCGCCGGTCGCGGTTGCGTTCCTGGACCGGGGTTTGCCGGTGGCGGCGAACATTATTACGCTGGGCGCACTGGCGGGCCTGACCAGCGTGATGCTGGTGATGCTGCTGGGGCAGACCCGCGTTCTCTACTCGATGGCCAACGACGGGCTGCTGCCCAAGAAATTCTTCGCGGAGATCCACCCGAAGTTCCGCACGCCGTGGAAAAACACGATTCTGGTGGGGCTGCTGGCGGCAGTGGTGGGTAGCGTGACGCCGATCGACGAGATCGCAAAGATGGTGAATATTGGCACACTGCTTGCATTTGTGATCGTGTCGATCTCGGTCGTGGTGTTGCGGCACACGAATCCCACGCAGCCGCGGCCCTTCCGGACGCCGTGGGTGCCGTTGATTCCGGTCCTGGGCGTGATCACGAATGGATACATGATGGCCAAGCTGGGAATGTGGAACTGGATTCGGTTGTTCGGGTGGCTGGCGATTGGATTGATCGTGTACTTCACCTACAGCGTGAAGCACAGCCGGGTGCAGGCACTGGCGGCGGGCAAAACGCCGGAAGCATGATCGGCTTGTGATATGGCGGCCCTCCGCACGGCGCGGAGGGCCGTTTTGTTTTAAGATCGGTCGTTGGTCGTTGGCCGTTAGTCGTTGGCCACTAGTCAGTGATCGTGCTTGCCGGTCGACCTGATTCGCGGAGGATGGCGGAGGACGAACGGCTAACAGCCCGTGGTGGAAGTCGGAAACTTAAGGCCAGCGCTTAAGGCGCATCGATTTTGCGGCACTTACGGGACGCATGAATGCGTCCCCCGATACGAATCGCACTTGCACCACAGGCTGCTAACGACCAACGACCGACGACCAACGGCGACGTCATGAAAATCGTTACTGCGGCGGAGATGCGCGCAATCGACCGGGCCACCAGCGAGCGCTTCGGGGTGCCATCGCTCACGCTCATGGAGAATGCTGGTTCCGCCGTGGCGGAGCGCGTGCTTGCGCATTACGGCGCGGCGCAGAAAGTTGTAGTCTTCTGCGGCAAGGGCAACAACGGCGGTGACGGATTCGTGGCCGCGCGCTGTCTGCATCAGAGGGGTAAGACGGTTCAGGTCATCCTGCTGGCCGATCCGGCAGAGCTGCGGGGTGATGCGGCGGTGATGTTCGGCAAATTGCCAACGGCGGCAACCGTAGTCCGCTCCAGCGAAGATTGGAAAATCGAGCGTGTGCGGCTTGGTCTGCCGGCGGATTTATATCTCGATGCGATTCTTGGTACCGGCTTCAAGCCGCCGGTGAGCGGGTTGTATGCCGATGCCATCGCGATGCTGAATGCGAGCACGGCGCCGGTGGTTGCCGTCGACATTCCTTCCGGCGCCGATGCGGATGCGATGGGGCAGCAGCAAGCGTCTCAACCAGATCCCACAGGAATCATCGCGCGAGCGGATTCGATTGTTACCTTTACTGCTCCACGCCCCGCTCACATCTTCAGTTCGCTCACCGCGGGGCCGACGTGCGTTGCAGGGATCGGGTCGCCGGAAGAGGCGATCGTTTCATCGTTACAGCTCAATGTGATTACGGCCCGCGGCTTTGGGCCGCTGATCGAGCCGCGTAAGGCGGAATCGAATAAAGGGAATTATGGACACGTGCTGGTCGTCGGAGGATCGCTCGGCAAAGCGGGATCGGTTGCGATGGCGGGGATGGCTGCGCTGCGAGCCGGAGCGGGGCTGGCGACGATCGCGACTGCGAAGTCGGTGCTGTCTACGGTTGCGGGGTTTCATCCTGAGTTGATGACGGAGCCGTTGGCTGAAACCAGTGAGGGTACGATTTCAGCGAGTGCGCGGGAGCGGTTGGGCGGGCTCGTCAAAGGGAAGACCGTGCTGGCGATCGGGCCGGGAATTTCGCGATTCCCTGAGACGTCTGAGCTGGTGAGGACTCTGGTGAGCAAGAGTGAGGTTCCGATCGTTCTCGACGCTGACGGCCTGAATGCATTCGAGGGGCGGACCGAGCAATTGAGCGGGAAGGGCCGGGTGCTGGTGATCACTCCGCATCCGGGAGAAATGGCGCGGCTGTGCGGATCTACTATCGCTGACGTGCAGAAAGACCGTCTGGGGGTGGCGCGGCGGTTTGCTCGCGAACATGATCTGGTCGTCGTGCTCAAAGGGCACCGGACGTTGGTGGTTCGGCCCGATGGCGAAGCTTGGGTCAACACGACGGGGAATCCCGGCATGTCTACGGGCGGGACGGGAGACATTCTTACTGGAATGGTTTCGGGTATGTTGGCGCAACATCCGAAAGACGCGGTGCTGGCGGTTTGTGCCGCGGTGCATCTGCATGGGTTTGCAGGGGACGTGATGCGCGAGAGTGTGGGCGAGCATTCGATGGTTGCGACCGATCTGCTGAAGGGACTGCCCGAGGCCTTCCGGCGTGCGCAACGATCCGCGCGAGAGAAATCAGTTTGCTGGGAAGGATGAATTCTGAAGAGGAGCAGCAATGCAAAAGCGCAAACTTGGAAAGAGCAATTTGGAAGTGTCTGCCATCGGACTCGGCTGTATGGGGATGAGCTTTTCCTACGGCCCTCCCAAAGATAAACAGGAGATGACCTCTCTCCTTCATGCCGCGGTGGAACGCGGCGTCACATTCTTCGACACCGCGGAAGTGTACGGCCCGTTCCTGAACGAAGAACTGGTGGGCGAGGCGCTGGCTCCCTTTCGCGGAAAAGTTGTGATCGCCACTAAGTTTGGATTTGATCTGAGTGGCACCGATCATAAGCCAGGAGCGGCGGGAGTGAATAGCCAGCCGGCGCACATCAAGCAGGCGGTCGAAGGCTCGCTCAAGCGGCTCAAGGTCGAGACCATCGACCTGCTGTATCAGCACAGGGTTGACCCGAACGTTCCGATCGAAGACACCGCGGGGGCGGTGAAGGAGCTGATTCAGGCAGGCAAGGTCAAGCACTTCGGCATGTCTGAAGCGGGAGCCAAGACGATTCGCCGCGCCCATGCGGTGCAGCCGGTCACCGCGCTGCAGAGCGAATACTCGCTGTGGTGGAGAAAGCCAGAAGCCGAGATCATCCCGACGCTGGAGGAACTTGGCATTGGCTTCGTGCCGTATAGCCCGCTGGGCAAGGGGTTTCTGACGGGAGCGATCAAAGAAAGCGCGACGTTCGAAAAAACCGATTTCCGCAGTACTCTGCCTCGCTTCACACCGGAGGCCCTCAAGGCGAACCAGGCACTCATCGACCTGCTCGGCAGCATCGCGGAACGGAAGAAAGCGACTCCAGCTCAGATCGCACTCGCGTGGCTGTTGGCTCAGAGGCCGTGGATCGTTCCGATCCCGGGCACGACGAAGCTCAACCGGCTCGAAGAGAACATTGGAGCAGTGGCGGTCGAATTGACGGCCGACGATCTCCGCGGGATCGACAGCGCAGCTTCAAAGATAACGGTGGAAGGTGATCGCTACCCGGAACGGCTGGAGAAAATGACCGGGCTGTGAGCCGGCAATACGAAACGAAACGGAAGTCAGAAGACTCTTACCTGGGAGTTGGTAGCACGACGGTTTTTCCCGTTGCCGCCGAACGGCGCGCCGCGTCGAGGATCTCGGTCGCTGTCACATTGGTTTCGAGCGACGAGAATACGTCTTCCTTGGCTCCGTCGAGGACCACGGCCCGCAGATACGATAGTTCATTGTCGTACGGTGCGGGCACCGGCTTGGCGGCGAGTTGTTGTTCGCTGTTCTCTCCGGCGCGGCGAACTCGAATGTCATTCGCTTGCACGGTGACCGCGTATCCCGTCTGGCCGTACACTTCCATGTCTTTGCGGCCGAAGGGCCAGTTCCACGAGGCCTGCACGATGGCCTGCGCCTTGGGATACGTCAGGATGATGGTGGCCTCGTCGTCCACTCGAGAATAGATTTCCGGTTTGAATTGCTGGGTGACGGCGGTGACGGTTTGCGGGCGTTGGCCGTCCATCAACCAGGTCATGAGGTCGGCGCCGTAGCATCCGAAGTCGAATAGGGCGCCTCCGCCGTTGAGTTTGGGATCGGCGAGCCAGGCCAGGAATTCCGGTTCGACGCCGATTTCTTTCGGGCCGTTGTGGCCGTCATGAATCACCACTTTGCGGACATCTCCCAACACTCCTTCATGCACCAGGTCGTACGCGGCGTGGTTGCTGCGGTACCAGGAAGTTTCGTAGTTGACGAGCACGTGAATTTTGCCGGCATGCGCCGCCTTCTCGATGGCTAGGGCATCGTCGAGGCTGACGGCCAGAGGCTTTTCCATCATGACGTGGACGCCGTGGCGGGCGCAGATCTCAACCACGCGCCGATGGTCATAAGTGTTTGTGTAGACCAGAACCGCTTGCGGATGAGCCTTCTGCAACATTTCTTCCAGATTGGTGAAGAGCAGGGCTTGGTCAAAGCTATAGCGGGTTGCGGCCTTCGCTAGAAGGCTGGAGTCCGGTTCGGCGACGCCGACAATCTGAATTTCGGGACTGTGTAGCGACTGGCCGAGGAATCCGTGGACGTGTCCATGGACCAGGCCGACGATGCCGACGCGGAGCGGCGGATGTGCGGGCGCGGTCTGGCTGAAAGAGAATGTCGTGGCGAACAACATAAGGAGAAAAACCAGACGAGTGATCCGGAGCATTTATGATTCCTCCTAGATTGCAGCCACATGGTAAATCGCTCGTCCTTCGGCGACAAGAAAGCGCGCCGGAGACGACGTTTGCGAGCGTCGGGGATCGTCCTGTAGGACATTAATCAAATGGTTAACATGGCGCTAACTGCTACATACCGCAGGCCTGTAATGCCTCCACTTGCCGCTTGCAGCACGGGAATCCGGACAAGGGGCCTCAGTAATCTATTACTTAACAGCAGATGGTGCGATAGTTGAATCACCTTATGACCCACTTCCCCCAACCGCACCCTTCGAGGCGCGCGTCCCGGGTCCAGCTAGGCGATTCTGTCCTGGCTGCGATTCGATTAGAGGACGGACGGCGCACAAAAGCGAAACTCCAAACCATTTCCGTGACTGGCGGATTGCTGCAACTGGCGCAATCGCTGGCGCAGGGCGACTTCGTCGAGGTTGCCTTTCAGACGCAGGCTGGGCCGGTGCACGGCATGGCCGAGGTTCTCCACCCCACGCAGAGGCGGTCGGACGGCGTATTGCAGGCGTTCCGCTTCGTCGCGCTGGAGGAAGAGGACCATCGGCGCCTGCGGACCTCGCTGGATCACGTTGTGGATAGGAATTTGTTGGGCATGAAGTCCAGCGGGTTCTCCACGTATTAGCTGGCACGGAACATGTGGGGATAGCCGCCCCGGCCGTCCGGCGAGCGCAGCGAGCCTGATCTTCGGGGGCTAAAGCCCCACGGAGTGTGCGTTGCTCACGCGGCCCTAAAGGGCCGCTCTTCCACATAAAGCCACGCTCCAGGCATCGCCGCGCTCCCACATATGGCCGCGGTTCCACACATAGCCGCTCTACCACACGTCGCCCGCTCTTCCACATATACTGATCGCGTGGAAGCTGAGACCGGAAATATCCTGCGGGAAATCACTACGCACTCTGCTGAGGAGACGATCGCCTTCGGGCGTACTTTGACAGAATTACTCGCGCCGCCGAAGTTGGTGCTGCTGCGCGGCGATCTGGGAGCAGGGAAGACCACGCTGGTCAAAGGAATCGCGGCGGCCTTCGAAGCGGCTGCCGAGGAAGACGTCACCAGTCCCACCTTCACGCTGGTGCACGAATATCGCGGGCCACGAGCCAATCTCTACCACATCGATCTCTACCGCATCGACACGCCGCGTGAGTTGGAAACGCTGGGGCTGGATGACCTGCGCTCCGACAACAGCATCCTGCTGATCGAGTGGGGAGAAAAGTTTCCGCGGCTGTGCTGGGATGTGGAGATTACGCTGGAGCGGGCCGGGGAGAATGAGCGGCGGATCAAGATAAGGGGATAGGTCTGGACGTCGTTTTCCGGTTGGTTTTGAGTGTAAGCGCCTGTTTACGTCAGCTATCTACTCCGTAACAGCAAGCAATACGCTCGGCGGCAAACTTAATCGGCGCGCCGTCTCAATTGCTGTCCATCCGTTTACGCAGATGGGAAACGATTGAGTCACCGGCGTACCACGTTGAGTGGCCACCATCGATGGCATCGGCCCATAGGGGCGTGTCGTCCCTCGCATTGGTGATACGAACAGAGAAATCAGCAACGGTAGCCCCAAAAATGCCCCCCTTGCCTCCAGCGATTACGCCGGATGTCGAACCGCGCGCAAGCGTCATAACGACGTCGGCGTCCTCTTTGCCTTCTACCAGTTGAAACCTGTTCCATTTTTTAAGCTCGGCGTAAACTTTATCGAACAATTTCGCGGATACGCCCTCGTTGACAAGCAGTAGGGTTCTTGCGGTCTTTAGCTTCGTTGGCAGTGGCGCTTTTTCTCCCGCAGCCGCTGGTAGGGAGAGCACCGCCAGAAACGCAAATAGGAGCAGTTTATCCATAGGGTCGGGGCAAGACGAAACTAAAAAAAACGCGACTGCAACGGCCCGCTCGTGGAGGAGAGCCAGCCCTCCGCGCCTCCCTTATTCTACGCCAAAAATTCCGGCAGCTCCGAAAGCCGGGCGCTATTGATGTGCCTGGTCGATAACGATTCGCGCGCGAGCCGCGCTCGAGGGACAGCCAACGGCGGCTGTCCCCACATTGAAGTTCGCAGGAGGCAAGCTCGTTTCAGAACCCCATGATGTTGTAGCCGCAGTCCACATAGATCACTTCGCCGGTGATGCCACTGCTGGCGTCGGATGCCAGGAAGACTCCGGTGTTTCCGACTTCTTCCACTTCCACGCGGCGTCCCAGCGGGGCGCGCTCTTCGTGGCCTTTGAGCATGTCTCCGAAGCCGGCGATGCCGCGGGCGGCCAGCGTCTTGATGGGACCGGCG
>JBELAE010000233.1:0-8032 GCA_049509155.1 Candidatus Sulfotelmatobacter sp. | reverse complement strand
CGGCATCTTTCCAGGTTTCGATCAGAGCCCAGTCGAGAGTGGAGAGCAACAGGCCGCCGCCGCGGCGGCGCAGAAAGCGATCTTCAGTCTCGGTAAAGTAATTGAAATAGTTGGGGTGATGTTCCACGGCAGACAGGTCAGCGGGCAGAACGCGCGGCCGGTGCGGCCGGCGCGCCACCACCGTTCTTCCCTTTCGCTTCCGATTTCGGCTGCGCTGACCTCGATGAGGCTTGCGGCGCGGATTTCGGCGGTGCGGAATCTTTGCGGGCAGCCCCGTTGCGTTCCCAGATGATGCGCAGGCCTTCGAGCGTCAGGAAGTCATCGACGTGCTTGATGTATTTCGATCCCGTGCCAATCATGGGGCCGAGGCCGCCGGTCGCGATCACGGGAGTCGCGGCGCCCAACTCCGCCAGCAACAGTTCGAGGATGCCGTCGACCAGGCCGAGATATCCGTAATAGAGACCGGATTGCAGGCTGCCGACGGTGTTGGAGCCGATCACGCGGGCGGGCTTGCGGATCTCGACGCGCGGAAGGCGCGCGGTGCGTTCAAAAAGAGCGTCGGCAGAGATGCCGATGCCGGGGCAGATTACGCCGCCGAGGTATTCGCCCTTGGCGGAGACGCAGTCGAACGTCGTGGCCGTGCCGAAGTCTACGATCACGCACGGGCCGCCGTATTTTTCGAAGGCAGCGACCGCGTTGACGATGCGGTCGGCGCCGACTTCGGCCGGATTATCGTAGTGGACGGGCATGCCAGTTTTTATTCCAGGTTCGATATAGAGAGGACGCAAATTGAAATAACGCTCGCACACCTGGCGCAGCACGGGGTCGAGCGGCGGAACGACCGACGAGATTACGATGCCGTGAATGCCTTTTGCCTCAAGACCTGCCATGGAAAACAAGTTGCGGAACAGTACTCCGTACTCATCCACTGTGCTGGTGCGGGAAGTGGCGACGCGCCAGTTGGCCACAAGCCGCTCGTAGCGCGGAGTCTCGTCGTGATCGCCGGCGGGGCGCGCCTCGGCGCGGGCGAAGACTCCCAGGACCGTGTTGGTGTTGCCGACGTCGATTACGAGAAGCATGAGTTAGCTCTTAGCTCTTAGCTCTTGGCGCTTAGCTCTTGGCTTTTAGCTTCTGGCGCTCGGCGCTGCTGAAAGCTGAGTGCCGAATGCTTTTTTACTGTTCTCTTACGGTTCCGCTTAAGACGATTTGCATTCCCTTCGTGGTTCGCACTTGCAAGAACCCGCGTGGATCGAGGCCCTCGGTCGTTCCCTCGAAGGCGGAGCCATTCTCTTCGATGCGAACCGCTTTGCCTCGCACCCAGGAGGAAGCCTCGGTGAAACGGCGCAGAATCGATTCCCGCGCACTGGAATCCTCCAGCAACTGGCGATACTCGCGGTCGAGTGATTTTAGCAAAGCTGCCACCAGGTCAACGCGCGACCACTCACTCCCGGTCACCTGACGCAGCGAGGTCGCGGGCAAATCCTTGGGAAAGCTTGCTTGATTCACGTTGATGCCGACACCCACCACGATGAAGCGGACGCGGGTGGCCTCAGCATTCATCTCGGTGAGAATCCCGCAGACTTTCTTGCCGCCAATCAGAACATCGTTGGGCCACTTGAGGTCGGGGGTGACTCGCGAATCGACTTGCTGGATGGCCGCGCGGACTGCAAGCCCAGCGGCTAGAGACAACGGCAGCACTTCCGACGGGGGCAGCGCGGGCCGCACGACGATCGAACAATAAATCCCGGTCGAGCGGGGCGACTGCCAGGAGTTAGCGCCGCGGCCGCGGCCGGCGGTTTGCTCTTCGGCCAGAAAGACGCTGCCTTCCGGAGCGCCTTCCGCCGCGGCGGCCATGGCTGCGGTGTTGGTTGATCCGATTTTGTAGAAGTGGTGAAGGTGCTCGTCAAAGACGGTGCCGCGAAGAAGGGGGCGAAGAATTTCCGGCAGGAGTAGATCTGGAACCGAGCGCAGTTGATAGCCGGTTGCAGGGTGCCCGGGCACGTCCACGCCCAGGCCACGCAATTGCTGGATCAAACGCCACACTTCGGAGCGGCTGGAAGAAATCTCCTGGGCAATCTTGGTTCCGCTCACGACTACGGTGGCGTGGTCGATGAGCAGACGCACAATGCGTCCGAGCCGCAGGTCGGTGGGCTGCGGCTGGTGCGCCGCGGGCGTTTTGGCCCGCGCCGCGCTCTTACCAGTTCTGCCGCGAATGGTGGCGGTTTTACGGATGTGGAGATTATGCGCGAATCCCCGCGAAACAACAAACACTCGCATTACTGGTTTGCGGGTCAGTTTGAGCTTTCAAGCGCGGCGGATCTCCCTGAAATTATGCCTTGGGAGATCCCTCCCGCGGCTGAACTACGCCGCGGTTCGGGATGACGCAAGGGTGAAGATGAAAACTGAGCCCCGCAAATTACTCGGCTGTCTCGGTGAACGTGACCGTCGGATGTCCTAGCCCGTACTGGCCTTCGGCTGTGACGTGTACGGTTTCCGCAGTCGAGGGCAGAGTGAGCACGACGGCCGCATTCCCGGATGAGTCAGTGTCGACGATGCGACTCGAAAGCGAGCCGGCGCTGGTGGTAAACAGAACCGTGCCGCCAGCGGCGCTTCCACCCGACTGCCCCGGATTTAACGTGACGGACAGGGTTAACTGGCTACCGGCAGCGCCTTTCTGCTTGTCGCCTGTTTTGGTGAACGATGCCGGGGGATTGCCAACGAGAATGTAGCCGCCCTGCTGCTGGGTTACTCCTGCGGTGTCTGTGCTGGGAACACTGTAGTGATAGAAGCCTGGGGTCGTCCCGGCGGTTACGGTGATTTTTCCGTTACTGCCTTTGCTAAGAATGGGCTGCGACACGACGACGGTAATGCCGCTGTCAAACGTGGGAGTTCCTAAGGTCACGGTGGCCGTTCCCGATGTAACTTTTGGCTGCAGGACGACGTTTTCGCCCGCAGCGACCATGGTCGTGTCGGGATTCAGGTCCCACTCCGCTCCGGGCAACTGTGCCGTACCTGTTACCACGAGCAGCGTGGCGGTGTAGGGCGCAAAAGTGATGGTGGGCGACCACGGCGCAGTCGCAGACGCGGTGATCTGGGTGGGATTCGTGGAAGCTAAGGTGTAGGAAGTCATCTTCGTCGGCGTGAACCCAGTCGTGGTGAACTGGGCTTGCACAGTGTTTGCCGGATCTTTGTTCAGGACCAGCACGGTCAGAATCTTGCCCGTCGCGTTGAGGGCGGCGTAGCTGCTAAAAAGATCGGGATCGCCGTTGTTGGTATCGGAGATGGAAGTTGTCGCGAAGCTGTGATGCTGACCATCGTAGTTGGTGAACAGCTTCAGAGCGAGGTAGTTGGGATTCGTCGGCACGGGGGCAACCCAACGCGACGAGAGGTAGACGCGCTCGCGGCCCAGAATGCCGAACGCGTCGGCGTCTCCGAGGGCAGTCGAAAAATCCGACTCGCCCGCGAAGTTGGCGCACCATTCGGTGAAACTGATGGGGGTTCCGGGATAAATCATGTTGGCGGTCGCGCGGATGCGGGGGATGCGAAAAGGAATTGTCTTATTGGGCTGGATAAACGTCGCCCACTCTTGATTGATCGTGCTGGACTCGCTGACATACGTTGGGTCCCAGTAATCGCGATAGATGCGGGCGGTGAGAGCCTGATCCTCGGCGTAAGTCCAGGTTGAGGTGTCGGGGCCGTCGGGGTAGGCGTGCACATCGAGAACATCGACGGAGCGAACGCCGGCGACTTTGTCCTCCCAATAAACTTCGTTCAGCCACCAGGGGAGGAGATCGACGCCGGCGTGTGCGCCTTTGTCGGTGCTGTTGGCGCCGTTCCAGTAGAACCACCAGCAGCAGCTGACGGGACCGAAACGCATCGCGGCTGGGTCCCAGCCTTTAAGGTTGCGAGCTTCGGTGACGAAGGTGTCACGCATTTCGTTATAAGCGGTGGGCAAGGGATGAACGTCGCGCTGCGTGCTGCCCCAGATGTCGATCTCGTTATCCATGTTGTAGAAGTGAGGCGCGGTGCCGAACGCCGTGGCCAGCGCTGCGGCCCATTGATTGCGGTAGACGCTGCCGGGAGGATCGCTGGTGCCGGGCTGATCGAGGATGGGCACGTTGGCGTCGTTTGGATTGGCGGTCAGGGTTGTGGCGCAATCGGTTTCGAGGCCGTCGCCGGCGTCGGTGTTGTAAGGGTCGACGGCGCATTGCGCGCCGTATTTGGCGACGGAGAAGCTCCAGTGGCCGTTGGTTCCGTTTTCCGCGGTTTGGGCTACCCACGGCAGCATGACCATGGTCATGAGGGGATGGCTGCCCGCGTTCTTCACGTCGGTGATGAATTGAGTGGACTCGGCATCGCCGATCTCGGAGTAATTGAAATCCTCGAAGAAGTAGTCGTCGGCGGCGTTGTAGGTGAAGAGTTGCCAGTTGTAGCGGGAAGTCGCGTTGCCGCCCCAGCGGACTACGCTTAATCCGCTGTCAGTGATGGTGGACGCGTCTTGTGGGTAGGCGCCGCCGTAAACATAGGAACTGATGGTGTGACGGTTGGTGAGCGCGTCGATGGTTACGTTGATGCTGGTGGTTGCTGGCGTTTTGGCGGAGCGAGAGTGGTTCGCAGGTGAGACCGCGGGTGAGGCTGGAGCTGATTGAGGAGAAGTTGTCGCGGGATTGGTTTGCGATTTTGATTCGGGGGTGCCGGCAACTAAAACGGTCATCGCGAATTCGACGAGGCACAGGGCTGCGAGGGAACGAGTAAAGGGGTACATAAGGGGAGGACCTCCGTTGGGGGTAGTCTAGCGCGGGCGCGGCGGCGTGCGGACGCACAGAAGTACATTGTTCGGAAATCCGGAACTGGGGGCCGAAGGGACCAATGGCGAACGGTCTTCAGGGTTCGCGAAGTCAAGAACCTGTCAGGCTGGAACGACGCGCATGCTCATATCGACGGCCTGGGGCGAGTGGGTGATCAGACCGACGGAGATGAAGTCGACGCCGGTTTCGGCGTAGGCGCGGACATTTTCGAGGCGAATTCCGCCGGAACATTCGACAGGGATCCCGCGGCCTTCTCGCTGAATGTTGCTCTGCGCGCGCTTCTCGAGATCGAACTGGGCGCAGCGTTCGACGGCGCGGCGCACATCGTCGACCGACATATTGTCGAGCAGAACGGCTTCGGCGCCATGGGCCAGGGCCAGATCCAGTTCGTCGAGGGTGCGCACTTCGACCTCGATGATCTGCGAGCCGCGGCGGTTGCGTACGGCGCGCTCCAGGGCGGGAACGATGCCGCCGGCCAGCGCAATGTGATTGTTTTTGATGAGCACGCCGTCGGAGAGATCGAGGCGGTGATTTTGTCCACCGCCGCAGCGCACGGCGTTTTTGTCGATGACGCGCAGGCCGGGCGCGGTCTTGCGAGTGTCGAGAATGCGCGCCTTGGTGCCTGATACAGCTTCGACGAACTTGCGGGTCAGGGTTGCGATGCCGCTCATGCGCTGCAGAAAATTTAGGATGACGCGCTCGCAGGAAAGAATCACGCGCGCATTGTGGCGGATCACGGCCACGGACTGTCCTGCCCGCAGGCGCACGCCGTCGAAGATTTCGGGATGCGTGGTGACTTCATAATGCGCGGTGACGGCGCCGTCAAGCTCGGCATAGACATCGAGAATGCGCGCCACACAGCCGATTCCGGCGAGAATACAATCCTGCTTGGATACGATGGTCGCGGCCGCACGCTGGCTGGAATCGATGCAGGCGTAGCTGGTTGCATCGCGCGTGGCCCGGTCTTCGAGCAGCGCGTTCTCGAGGATAGCGGTGAGGCGTCTTGAATTCCAGTCCATAAGAACAGTTGTCAGTTGCCAGTGTGGAACATTTGGAGACAACGCCCTGGGCAAAACTTTGCGACTCGAGCGACGCCAGGGGCTTCGGTTCTTGCTCGCACGATCAGGGCTGCCGGCGCCGGCGCACACCCAGGTCCCTCGCGATGCTCGGGATGACAAGTGATTGGCGTGCGCGGGCTGTCTCCATTTTCATCCGTTCCGTATTCAGCCGTTCAATTCTTTTAGCTTGCTGTGCGCTTTTTCTTGTAGGACGACTAGCTCCTGGCCTCGGCGGCGCAGGCCTTCGACAACTTTTTCCGGGGCCTTGGCGAGAAACTGGTCGTTCGCGAGTTGCTTCTGATTGTTGGCCAACTCTTTTTCGATTTTTTCCAACTCCTTCTTTAAGCGGTCACTCTCGGCGGCGACGTCGATTTTTCGTTCGTAGATGACGTGCACATCGAAGCGCGCCGTGCCGCGAGCGCCGGGCCGGTTGGCAAGAGAGTTTTCGACGAAGGTGATCTTCTCAACGTTGCCCAGTCGCTCGACCGCGCCCCGATTCTGCTCGATCATCTTACGAATCGCAGGCTCTGGCGCGAAAATCTCGACCGGCACTTTCACCTTGGGTTCGACTTTCAATTCCGCGCGCAGGTTGCGTACGCTGACGATTAAGTCCTGAAGGATCGCCATCTCAGTCTCGGCAGCGAGGTCAAACTGTTTTTCATTCGGCTGCGGATATGCAGCCCGCGCAATCGACTTGAGCGGAGGCTGGCCTTCGTAGATCGCCTGCCAGATTTCTTCGGTGATAAACGGCATCACGGGGTGCAGCAGGCGCAACGAGGCGTCGAAAAGATTCACCAGGTTCGCGCAGGCTGCCCGTGCGGCGGTCTTGTCGGCGCCCTCTTCGAAATTTAGGCGAGGCTTGATCAGTTCCAGATACCAGTCGCAGAACTCGCCCCAGAAAAAATCGTAGATGCGGTTTGCCGCCTCGTGGAAGCGGTAGGTCGCGAGCGCATCATTCACTTCGGCGGCCACGCGATTGAAGCGCGAGAGAATCCAGCGGTCCTCGAGCAACGAAGCGAGCGATGAAGAATCAACTCCGGTTATGCCGTTCGCTTGCGCGGGCGAGTGGCCCGCGCCCACATGAGCAGAAGCGGGCCTTAGGCCGGGCTCGATTCTGTCCACGTTCATGAACATGAAGCGGGCGGCATTCCAGATTTTGTTGGCGAAGGCGCGGTAGCCTTCGGTGCGGCTCTCGCTGAACGCGATGTCGGTGCCGGGTGCGGCCATGGCTGCCAGGGTGAAGCGCGTGGCGTCGGTGCCGAAGCGCTCGATGATCTCCAGCGGGTCGATGACGTTGCCCTTGGTCTTCGACATCTTCTGCCGGTCGGCGTCGCGCACCAGCGCGTGAATGTAGACGTGGCGGAAGGGCACGCTGTCATCTTTCATGTCTGCCCAGCCGTTGGCCTTTTTGATCGCCGGATCCTGCTCGTGCCCTTGCATGAAGTGGCAGCCAAACATAATCATGCGCGCGACCCAGAAGAAAAGAATCTCGTAGGCCGTGATCAAAAGCGTGGTCGGATAGAACACCGCCTGGTCGCGCGTCTTCTCCGGCCAGCCCAGCGTCGTGAACGGCAGCAGTCCCGACGAAAACCAGGTGTCGAGCACGTCCGTAACCTGCTCGAGTTTCCCGCCGCCGCACTTCGTGCAAGCGGTGGGAGCCTCGCGGGCTACGATGATTTCTTTGCAACCGCCGCACGTCCACGCCGGAATGCGATGTCCCCACCACAACTGGCGTGAGATGCACCAGTCATAGATATTGTTCATCCAGTTCAGATAAATCTGGCGATAGTTGTCGGGAACGATCGTGATCTCGCCGCTCTCGACGACCTGTTTGGCGCGATCGGCCAGCGGTTTGATTTTGATGAACCACTGCTCGGAGAGGCGCGGCTCGACGATGGTTCCGCAGCGGTCGCACTTGCCGATCGAGAGCGCGTGGTCTTTTTCGCCGACCAGGAATCCCTGCTCCTGGAGATCTTTGAGGATGAGAGCGCGCGCCGCGAAGCGATCCAGTCCCGCGTACGGGCCGGCGTTCTGGTTCATGTGGGCGTGCTCGTCCATTACGTCGATCTGCGGCAGGTTGTGGCGCAGGCCGGCCTGAAAATCGTTGGGATCGTGGGCCGGAGTCACTTTCACCGCGCCCGTGCCGAACTCGGGCTGCGCGAGTTC
>JBELAE010000232.1:0-8033 GCA_049509155.1 Candidatus Sulfotelmatobacter sp. | reverse complement strand
CGGTTCGCTCAGAATTCTAGACTGAGTGCGACACGTCTTCCTCGGCCCCATCGCGATCCGAATTGTCGCTGACCGAGACTGGAACCGAACCTTTGCCTCGCCGCATGGCCACAATCCCCGTGCGCACCATCTCCAGCACGCCATACGGACGCAGCACTTCGAGCAGGCCGTCAATTTTATCTTCCGCCCCCGTGATCTCAATGGTCAGCGAGTCGGGGGCAACATCCACGACTCGCGCCCGAAAAACGCTGGCCAGTTCCAGCACATGCGACCGTGCCTCATGCGTGGCTGCGACCTTGATCATCGCCAGGTCACGCACGATCGCAGGTTGATTGGTAATGTTCTCCACCAGCAGGACATTAACCAGTTTATAAAGGTTGGCCTCAATGCGCCGCGCCTGGTCATGGTCCGCCTCTGCCGTGATCGTCATGCGCGAGACCTCGGGCTTCTCCGTGCGGCCTACGGTCAACGAATCAATATTGAAAGCGCGCCGCCGAAACAGCGAGGCCACGCGCGTCAGCACGCCTGGTTTGTTTTCCACGTACACAACATATGTGTTCAGCATTTTTTCTATATCCGTTTTCTCTGCCGGCCGTCTTTATTCGCCGTTCTTGTTCGCCTCCGCTTATTCATCCTCCGCGGTCTCGACAATCTTACTGGGCCGCCGGATCATCTCATGCAACGACGCCCCCGCCGCCACCATGGGATAAACCGTGTCCTCTTGCTCCACGCGGAAGTTGATCAGCACCGGCCCATCATGCTGCCGCGCCGCCTGCACCGCGGGCACCACCTGCGAGCGCTCCGTGACCGTCATACTGCGAATGCCGTAAGCCTCGCCAAGTTTGGCGAAATCGGGGTTGAGCAGCGGCGTGGCCGCATAGTTGCGCTCGTAGAAAAATTCCTGCCACTGCCGCACCATGCCTAGAAAACCATTGTTGATGATGGCAATGTTCACCTTCAATTTCTCCTGCACGATGGTCGCAAGCTCGCACAACGTCATCTGGAAGCCGCCGTCGCCAACCACTACCCACACCTCAGCTTCCGGCCGCGCAACCTTAGCTCCAATCGCCGCGGGCAACGCGAAGCCCATCGTGCCCAAGCCCCCGGAAGTGATCAGACTGCGAGCCTTCTCGTGCTTGTAATACTGCGCTTCCCACATCTGGTGCTGGCCCACGTCCGTCACCACCACGGTCTCGCCGTCGCGCGTCTCGCGCCACAGATCGTTGATGACGTGCGCCGCATAAAGATGTCCGCTGTCAGGCAGGTTCTGAATATCGCGCACCGCGGCATCGCCCTTCAGCTTGTCGATGGAGTCGAGCCACTCACTGCGGTCAATGGTTTCGACCTTCGGCAACAACTCATGCAGCACTTCCCGCAAATCGCCGACCAGCGGCACATCCACCTTGACGTTCTTATTAATCTCCGCCGGATCAATCTCGATGTGAATCTTCTTGGCATTGGCCGCGTACGTTTTCAGATTACCGGTCACGCGATCGTCGAACCGCATACCGAAAGCCAGCAGCAGATCCGCTTCTTGAATCGTATGGTTCACCCAAGCCTCGCCATGCATGCCCATCATGCCCAGATTGAGCGGATGCGAAGCCGGAAACGCCCCCAACCCAAGCAACGTGAGGGCGACCGGAATACCTGCCTTCTCGGCGAATTCGCGCACTTCCGCCATCGCCCCGGAAATGATGATGCCATGCCCGGCCAGAATCACCGGCCGCTTGGAGTTGTGAATTAATTCGAGAGCCTGCTCATATTCCTTCAGTTCCGGCGACAGATCTGGACGATACCCTGGCAGTTGGGGCTTGGCCGCTTCCCAATCAAACTCGCAGGTAGTCTGCTGCGCATCTTTCGTAATATCAATCAGAACGGGCCCCGGCCGGCCAGACCGCGCAACATAAAAAGCTTCGCGAACGGTGCGCGCTACTTCGCTCGCGTGGGTCACAAGATAATTGTGCTTCGTAATCGGCAGCGTCACGCCAGTGATATCGGTTTCCTGAAACGCATCCGACCCAATCAGCTTGCTCCCCACCTGGCCCGTGATGCACACGATCGGCGACGAATCGAGCATAGCTGTAGCAATTCCCGTAACCATGTTGGTCGCACCCGGTCCCGATGTCGCGACCGCAACCCCAACCTTCCCGCTGGCGCGAGCGAAGCCATCGGCCATGTGCGTCGCCCCCTGCTCGTGGCGCACCAGAATGTGGTGAATCTTGCTGCCCTTCAGCGCATCGTAAGCGGGCAGAATCGCACCCCCGGGATATCCGAACACGACTTTCACGCCCTCGCGCTCGAGACACTCCCAAAGAATGCTGGCGCCGGTCATGTTTTTCACGGGCATGGTTTTTTCAGGCATAGTCTGTCGTCCTTCGTAAAGCTCGGCGGCTGCTAAAAGCAAAACCCACCAAGCCAGCGTTTCTGGCGGGGCGGGATTCGGGAGCCTTCAAGGTTTCGTGCTCCTCAGCTCGCTGGTTCCCTCCACACCGGAGAGAGTACAAAAAACACTCCCAAGACTATGACACGAATTCGGCGCAGATAGAAGCTATTCATGCTTATACCGCGAGGCACCCTTACAACCGAAGAACCTTCTGCTTCACATCCTGCGTCGCTTGCTTCACGTTCTCAGGCTTGCCCAGATCGCGCCAATAAAATTCGTCCGCGCGAAACGCCAGGATTTTCTCTCCCAAAGCTGCCATCCGCAGATACGAAGTAATAATCGAGAAAGCGCCGTCTTCGGTCATCCTCGGAAGAAAGCGCGGAGAAATCACATGCACACCAGAAAACGCCAGAGCCTTCGTATCCTTCGAAGGCCGGACAATCTCCGGTTCCTGCTCACGCCCCACTCGCCCGCAAAGCCGACTGTGTTCATCAAACAGCAAATATCGCGACGTCTCGCGGTCCTGTACCGCCAGCGTCGCTAGGGCCTGATTCTGCTCATGAAATTCCACCATGCGACGAAAGTCAATCGTGCTCAGCACATCGACGTTGTGCAGAAGAAACGATTCGTCCGAATCGCTCCCTTCGCGAAAAAACCACGCAGCTTTCTTCAGCCCGCCACCAGTGTCGAGCAAAACCTCTTCCCGCGAAATTTCAATCCGCATGCCGAAGTTGTCGTGCTTCTTCAAGTAGTCCACAACCATATCGGCAAAATGATGCACGTTCACGATGACTTCGCGAATGCCAAACTCATGTAGGCGGCGCAAAGTGATTTCGAGCAGTGTGTGTCCGGCCACCTCCACCAGAGCCTTGGGCCGATCGTCTGTCAGCGGACGCAGCCGCGTGCCGAGGCCTGCGGCCAGAATCATCGCCCTCATCGCGCAGCTTTCTCCGCCGCTGCATTCTCTGCCGCCATCCTCTCGAGCTCGCGATGCCCCAGGACAACCTCAATTCCATTCCTTCCTCGCAACCGTTTCGCGACTTGCTCGGCCAAATACACCGAACGATGCTGCCCGCCCGTGCACCCGAACGAGACCATCAGATGCTTAAACCCGCGACGCTGATAATTACTCACGCTGGCGTCCACCAGCGACATCACGCTGGCCAGAAACTGATGCACGTTTTCCTGTTGATTAAGGTAGTCAATCACCGGCCCATCTTTTCCCGTGAGCAATTTGAAACGCTCTTCGCGTCCCGGATTCGGTAAGCTCCGTCCATCAAAAATGAATCCACCGCCATTCCCGCTCTCATCTTTCGGCAGGCCGCGATGAAACGAGAAACTCACAACCCGCACCACCAGGCTATCCGCATCCGAAGCCAGGCCCAGCAGTTTCTCCGAGGCCAGCATGCTATGGAAGGCCTCCATGAGCGTCGGTAGCGCAATCGGTAGGGTCACGTTGTGCAGCAGCCAGCGCAGATTTTTCAGCGCATACGGCACGCTCTGCAGAAAATGCGCTTTACGTTCATAGAATCCACGAAACCCATACGCCCCCAGCGCCTGCATGATCCGGATGTACACATACGCGTAGTAATGCTGCATGAACACATCGCGCTTCACATCCACATAGCCGCCCAGCGTTTCTAGATAATGATCGAGCAACTGTTGGCGCAATTCCGGCGGCAAATCGGCCTTGGCGTCATACAGAAGAGAGGCAACGTCATACTGCAGCGCGCCTTTGCGCCCACCTTGGTAGTCCAGAAAAAACGGCTGCCCGTCGCGCAGCATGATGTTCCGTGACTGAAAATCTCGATAGAGAAAGTAATCGCGCCCCGCGCTCAGCAGAAACTTCGTCAGGCGACTGAAATCGTCTTCCAGCGCCTGCTCGTTGAACGGGATACCCGCCAGCCGCAAGAAGTAATACTTGAAATAGTTCAGGTCCCAGGCGATCGACTGCCGGTCAAAACTCCCGCGCGGATAACACACTTTGTAATTCAAGTCGCGCCCGGCCTCCACCTGGAATCGGGGCAGCGTGGCGATCACACGGCGATAAGCCTCGACCACCGGAGCAGCGATCTTTTCTCCCGCGCGATTCTTCGAGAGAAACTCAAAGAGCGACGTGTCCCCCAGATCCTCTTCGAGATAGGCGCCATGATCCAGATCATCGGCATAAATCTCCGGCACGGGCAGGCCATGCCTGCGAAAATGCCGGGAGAATTCGAGGAAGGCCGCGTTTTCTTCGCGCACATCGTAGAGGATACCGATGGCTCCGTTTTTCTCTCCGGTCAGCCGGATGATCTTGCGCCCCGACCCACCGAGCTGCCCTTGCAGCGGCTGCACCTGCTCGACGGGCGAGTGGAAGTGCTGCTCAAAAAGATTCTTGAGAATGTCCATGAAGAGTGCCGCGGTTCATTGGTCGTAAAATCAGGGTCGCGATTCACTCACGACGATTGACGATTCACCCACAAAGATATCATCGAAGGGCGCTGGCAGAGCGGCGGGGCATCCTCAAGCCAAACATCGAGAGTCGAGGAGCGCATCGAGGAGCGCATCTTGGAAGAGCGCATCTGGAAGATTGAGAGACCTGCGAAAGGTTTAAGAAAACCGGACAAAATCAGGAATCAGTCGACGATTATTCCTGCTTCCGAGCCACGATGTCGAAGGTACACTTCACTTCATTCTTGATCTTGATCGCTCCTGCCGCGGCTGTAACCGGAGGAATCTCAAAGTCGGCCTGCTTCACCGAGAACTCGCCCGTGGCCCGCACCGAGTCGCCGTTGATGACTACTCGCGCCGAAACCGGCAGTGCCTGAGTCACTCCGTGTAGCGTCAACTCCCCATTCAACGCCACCCAAAAGCGATCGCAGCTTCCGCTAGCCGAGACCCGAGAACACTCGTAGATGATTTCAGGGAAGCGATCCGTCTCCAGCGCTTCTTCACACATTTTGCGATGAATCTCTTGCCGATCCTTCGCGCTGATGTCGTCGACAACTTCCAGGGAGTCGGCTTGAATGGTGAGGTTCAGCTGAGCATCTTCGACGGTCAATCTGGTCCGCTTGAAACTCAGCTCACCCCGAAAATTCCGGATCGCGATCCTGGGATCGTGCCCAAACGAAGCAAGCAAACCCGCGGCGAACACTTGTACGACGAACGTACTTCCCTGGGCATCAATTGTGTAGCGAACGGTGGCATCCTCCAGCAGCGATCTCGTTGCATGCACTGTAAAGTCCCCCTCATCCATCAGGTTCGGCCCACTTTCCGACATTTCTACTTCAGCTCTCTTTACGGCCTACCACGTAAAACGAAAACTTGAGCTCATCCTGCAGCTTCAGTGTGCCTCCGGCGATCGAAGCAATCCGGATCCCGTAGTCGCTCTGCAGCAAACCAAACTCGCCGTAGGCGCGAAACGAATCGATCCCAAAAGCCACTTGTGAAAAGAACGATTGGCCGTTCGTAACTCCGTGAAGCGCCAGCCGTCCCTCCACATTGACCCGGTTTAAATTGTCCTTGAGCCGCTCCCCGCTAACACTGGTGCTTTCAAACACCACTTCCGGAAATCTCTTGGTCTCCAGCACGTCGTCATACATCACTCGGTGCAGTTCCCGCCGGTCTGCGTCTCGCAGTTCATCCAGCACTTCGAGTGACGATGTCTTGATCGCAACCTTCAGCTTCGCGTCGGCCAGTGTTCCCGGCACGAAAGTCACGCTTGCCGCGTATCCGCGAATCGCAATCTTCGGGCTGTGAGCTACCGATGAGATCAAACCACTGGCGAATGCCTGCACTGTAAATTGACTCGCCTTTGGATCAATCGCATATCGAACCATTGCCTCATTCTGCGATGCCATACGTCGTTCACACCGCCAAGGCGTACTTCAACGTCGACGGTGAAAGTCCCCCTCTCTCGCCCAGAAATTGGGGCCCACCTGCTCGCGCAGCCTTACATCGATCGCAACTTGAGATAGCGGTCTAAGTCAGGCAACGCGCCTTGCACCAGGCTTCCGACGCCCATCTGACCCAGGTAACGGCGAACGATGGGGTTGGAAAGAATCAGCCCGGCGCCAAACACAATGCAGGCCACGCCGCCGAGCATGTACAGAGTGTCCTTGTCAGTTGCGGAATCGGAGTGGTTGTTATTCTCTGCCACGATGTTCTCCTTTCGAAATGACCTCTCTGGTGTCCTGCGGTTGCTGTTGCAGAATCTTCTCGACCACGGATGCAATCATCTTTACCGCTTCGTCCACCGCCGCCGCGACGGTTTCGCTCAATCCCATATGTCCCTCTTCGCCTCCGAAAGTCGCGGGCTCACAACCAACCAACAGGACTTTCTTCAGGCCGCCGTTCATGGTCGACGCCATCCGCAGCACGTTCAGTGGGTTCATCCCATGGGTTTCCACCACGCTTCGCTGCGGCTGGTCTTCCGGTGGCTCGTCCAGTTTGCTTAAGTCAGGCTCGACGAGTGAAACCGTGCCCGGCGTCTGCCCATGCGGATACGCATCCACAAGGATGGTCGTCTCGTATCCATCTTGCAGCGCATACGCCAGATCAAAACCTCGGATGCCAAAGTCGATGACCCGTACACCGGCAGGCAACTCCTGAGCCGCTAAACTCTTTGCCACTTCAACCCCAAATCCGTCATCGCCCAGGAAAATATTTCCGATCCCCGCCACTAGGATACGTGATGGTTCCAACCCTGCTTTCGGCCGGGCCACTTCGGCCTGCAAAGGCTCGACTTCCCCCGCATCAAAGAAAAATCGATGTCCCGGCTGCCGAAGCATTCCCAAATCCCTCCCCGGGTCATCCTCCAGCACCACGCAAACATGACTCTTGCCTTCATAGTCCTGCTCAATGCTCTCGATGACTGCAATCTGTCCCGCCAGCGCGATATCGAGCACGTCGCCGCCCTTACGCGGGCGCAACCGCACGCGATCTCCCACGCGCACTTCCACGCCGTCGATGGTCAACCGGTCCACAGTCGTCTTGTCTTCCAGCAACTGCCACTCCCACTCGTTCATAAAGCGTCCTCCTTGAGTGGGCGCAGGCCGCGCATGGCGCCGTGCAGTTTCATGAACTGCTCCACCGGCATCGCATCAGTCCGCTCCAGAATCTGGCGCGCCCGGTCATCGGATTGGCGAATCTCGCGCTTCTCCTCGTCAGTCAGCGTCATGATCCGCAATGACAGAATCTCGTCAATCTCCGTCCCATCGAACAGGTCACCCACGCTTTCGGGAGCGATTTGCGGATAGTCGTAAAGAATTATGGGCGAGGCCAGCAGCGTATCCCGTTGCCCTTGTTCTCCCACCAGAACCGGCCACGCACCTACGTTTTGGCAGCGTGCGACCAGTTCCCGCAATTCTGTCGGAGGCTCAAGCAGCGAAATGAATTCCCCACCTTTCACGCCCAGAATCGTATGCGTGGAAACTAAAGACTGCATGAGCACAGCATCGCGGTTCGCCGCGGGAGTTTCCATCGGCGTCAAATTCCGCACAAGCACGCTCACCCGGAACAGATCTTCACCAGCACTCTCCGCCGAGACATCGATCGTGCCCCCGACCGCGTCCTGCCGGTGCTCGATCATGCCATCGTGTTCAGATTCCACGCGCACCTGCGACGGAAACGCAAACGCCGACGTCGTCCCGTCAAGAAGGGCCGCTAT
>JBELAE010000231.1:0-8036 GCA_049509155.1 Candidatus Sulfotelmatobacter sp. | reverse complement strand
GCGGGCTTCGACCGCCCGCTGGTACTGGTAAGACGTTTCGGCAATTTCTTTCTGCGGATAGCCACGCTCGATGGCTTTCACCATGCCGCCCATGGCGTCAAGCTTGTTGAAATAATCGAGCGCGCCATTTTCCATTTGGAGGGTTAAGGTTTCTAAGAAGTATGACCCGCCCAGCGGGTCGACCGTCTGCGTCACGCCTGACTCATAGGCAATGATCTGCTGCGTGCGCAACGCGATGCGCGCCGCTTCCTCGGTGGGCAAGGCCAACGCTTCGTCGTAGGAATCAGTGTGCAGCGACTGGGTTCCGCCGAGAACGGCCGCGAGCGCCTGCAGGGCCACGCGCGCGATATTGTTCATGGGTTGCTGCGCCGGTAGGGAAACTCCGGCGGTCTGCGTATGGAAACGCATCAGCCAGGTGCGCTGGTTCTTCGCGCCGAAACGGGTCTTCATTACGTGCCCCCAAATCTTCCGGGCGGCGCGGTACTTGGCGATCTCTTCGAAAAAATCGTTGTGGGCGTTGAAGAAGAAGCTCAGGCGCGGGCCGAACTCGTCGACGTCAAGCCCGCGGCGGCGCGCCCACTCCACGTATTCGACGCCGTCATATAACGTGAACGCCAGTTCCTGCAGGGCCGTCGACCCAGCCTCACGAATGTGATATCCGCTGATGGAAATCGTATTGAAGCGCGGTGTGAACTTCGAGCCGAACTCAAACGTGTCGATGACCAGCCGCATCGAGGGCGCGGGCGGATAGATATATTCCTTCTGCGCGATGTATTCCTTAAGAATGTCGTTCTGAATCGTGCCGGAAATCTTTTTCCAGTCGGCGCCTTGCTTTTCCGCGACCACCAGGTACATTGCCCACAGCACCGACGCGGGCGAGTTGATGGTCATCGAGACGGTAGTCTTTTCGAGGTCGATGCCGCCGAAAAGAATCTCCATATCTTCGAGCGAATCGATGGCCACGCCGCACTTGCCGACCTCGCCTTCACTCGCGGGGTGGTCGGAGTCGTAGCCCATGAGCGTGGGCAAGTCGAAAGCGACCGAGAGCCCGCTGCCGCCATGTTCGAGCAGATATTTGTAGCGCTGGTTGGTTTCTTCGGGCGACGCGAAGCCGGAGAACTGGCGCATGGTGTAAAGCTTGCCGCGATATCCGGTGGCGTGAATGCCCCGCGTGTAGGGCGGTTGGCCGGGATAGCCAAGATAGTTTTCTTCGCTCCAGTCCTCCGGCAGATCGGCCTGGGTGTAGAGGCGGCGAATGGGTACGCCGGAAATTGTAGTGAAGCGCGCGTGGCCGTGCTCGTCGAGATTCACGCCGGTGGGCGCGCCAATCGGCCGCTCGGGAGATTTTTCGAGCGTCGGCGCCAAAGTTTTCTCCGCCCATTTTTTTTCGGCGTCGGAAGGGTGGCGGTTCTCAAACACGTCGGCGAGGGGACTCTCGGCAACGCGCGGCTGCTTGGACGGACGAGACGGCTTCTTTTCCATGCGTTCTTTCTCTGTCACTCTTCCTTGTCAATTTTTCCCTGTCATCGCAGTGTGCTGGTTCGATGATAGGGAACGGATGGCGCTGGAGCAAGGCGAGAACGTCACATCAGAACGACCGGTCGGTAGGCAATTCACTTGCCGAGAACGATGCTTGGAGAGCGATACTCAGAGAAGTTACGGATTGCTCTTCGCCAACCGCACACCAATCTTCTGCATCAATTCGGGCGACCACAAGGCAAGTTTCTCGCCGCTGTGTTGATTGAGTTCCTCGGCTGCACGGTTGTAGCGGGCCAGCAATTCGCGCGGATCGAGCATGCATTCGATCAGAACCTCGCGCCCAAATCGCTTCTCGACGATGACCGACATTTTATAGCCCACGGTGTACCATGGGCCCTGGGCATCCCCAAAAAACGTGGACGCTTTCGCGCTAGATTCTTGCGTGGATAGTTTCCCATCAATAATGTCCAGAAAGAACCGCTGCAAGCCGGCAAGATCCGGGTTGAAATTCGCCAGATCGTGATCCCAGCGCTCGTGTTCTGCGGGAGAGCTGGCGGCATGCGGATCGACATCCGGACCGCCAGCGGCGGCGAGCATGGCAAAGCCTTCGCCGAACGCGCCCATCCAGTCGACTGCAGACTTCACCTTCGGCGGCAGATTTGTCTGCTTGGCTTCGGCCAACCCGGCGATGCTCGAATAGCCGATGTGGTGTAGTTCGTGCGCGACGGTGTTCTCAAATTTTGCTGCTGATTCTTCCGGATCGAGGTAAAGAAAAATCGCCGGGTCCGTCGTGGTGTCGAAAACAAAACTGTTGGTCTTGGGCTTGATCTCAGCGAAGACTTTGGCTTTGATGACGGCTTGTTCCGGAAGGTAGGCCAGAGCGCGGCGTGCTGAGGCGGCGAGATCGGCGTGCTCCCACGCATCCAGCGTCTTTCGCAGGACTGAAGCTTTCTCCGCTAACCCTGGCGAAAGCACGAAGGTCTTGAAATCGTCGTCATTGAAATCACGGTGCATAGCGGCCTCGCGCTTCTGAAGCCGGATATAGGGTTCGGTGGCAAAGAGCCGTTGCCAGTCTGAATCGGTAACGGCAGTTCCGGCAGCCCGCTTGTCCAGAATTGCGAGGACAGCTTCGGCTTCGTCGGTACTGAACTTCAGTTGAATGCGATCGGAAGAGGCTTCTGGTTGAGCGGCTTCGCTGCAAATAGCCAGCGTGGTCAGCACAAGAAACAAAGGAATGATGCGGAGTAAACGTGCCCGAAGCATGGAGAGACCTCCCATGATTGGACTGCCTCAACCCGGCATCGTAATCAGCCCTTACGGTGAAAGTGGCGCATCATTACATCTGTGCTCTGATTATGACTGCTTGCGCGAGAGTTCCCACGCCTTGGCGTATTTCCAGGAGACGTACAGGGCGTGATAGAGGTGCAGCAGCAGGCCCTCGCGGCCGTCGAGGAAGCCGAGGCGGAAAAAATAGTTGTAGATGAACGTCGCCAGCGGTCGCACCACGATGTTGCTCACGCTGAACTCAACTTTGCCCTCCCTCTTTGCCACCACCATCTCCGCGCCCAGCGACGAGTAGCGGTTCATGTGCTCGATGTAGTCAGAGAGCGTGGGGTAGGAGTGGTGGAGGAGCGCTCCGGTAGGCATCAGCTTCGTCGGTCCATCGACATCGATGTCTTCATGAACGGCGCGATTTTCGAACTTGCCTGTTCCGAGACGAAAGATGCGGAGCTTGGAATCGGGCCAGAATCCACCGTGCCTGATCCATCGACCCAGGAAGTAGTTTTTTCGGCGGACGAGAAACCCCGCGGGCGCGCCCTTGAGGAACTCTTTCCCTCCCCGGCCCATAGTCAGGCACCATTCGTGGGAAGGGTTTCCCGGAGGTTGCTTATCATCAGCATGTCCGGCGAGTAGATCCAGCAGTTCAGAGTCGACCTCTTCATCCGCATCCAAGCTCAGAATCCAATCGCTCGTCGCTTTGTCGATGGCGGAATTCTTTTGCGCGGCGTAGCCTTTCCATTCCTCGATGAAGACCTTCGCGCCGAGCGATTTTGCGATCTCGACCGTGCGATCTGTCGAGCCGGAGTCGACGACGATGATTTCTCCTTTGCCGTCGGCGACCAGCGGCTGCACGCTGGCGAGCGTCCGGCCCAAGTTGGCTTCTTCATTCAACGTGATGATGACGACGGAAAGGGTCATAGGTGGAACGCGTGCGCGGAGTCGAAGGCGTAGTTTATCAGGGCGCAGGGGCGCCGGCAGTGACGGGCGGGAGTTTTCCCATAATGTTCCTGTAGGAACATTCTTAAGTACGCAACTGTACGTACAAACGACGTAACGCTACTGTTTTCAGCGCCTTGCGTAATTCCTGGCAGGGCCGATACGACCCTACATTTGGCCTCCGGGCTGCACTTGAGCCGGCTGCGTCGGCACGGACGACGGTGGTCCAACCGGAGCTGCGTCCTGGCGCGGAGTGACATAAGGCACGCTCGGCAGATGGGTGACCTGGCCTCGGGTGGCGTCGGCGACGTTGATGCCGGCGTGATCGAGCAGTAATCCCGTGGCGCGATCGAGTTCGATGACCGACTTTTCGTAGGCTGCTTTGGCCGAAACCAGGTTTGATTCACCGTTGGTGAGCGTGGCTGCGTCCTGCAGGATCGCGGTCTGCGTGGTGAGGCCCACTTTCAGTTTCTGCTGATCGGCGTCGAGCGTCTGGCGGGCCAAGTCGACGGCGGATTGTGCTGCCTGCACCGAAACGCGGTTCTGCTTCACATCGAATTGCGCGTTGCGCACCTCGATCCGCACCTGGTTTTCGAGCTGCAACTCGCGCACCTGGGCCTGGCGGTATTCGAGTTCGGCGCGCACTTGATTCGATTGCGCGAGACGGTTGCGAAGCGGAATGGTGAGGCTGAGGCCGATGCCTTTGTCCGGGGCGGTTGAATTTACCAGTTGGTTCAGCGTGTTGCCATAGCCGACCGGTGCGGGCGGGTTGGCCCCTTGGAAGGGCGGCGGTAAGCTGCCGAGGTTGTAGCAATCAGTGCTAGTCGTGGCGGTGCACTGTGGCAGGGCGGGGTTGACGTTACCACCCACTCCTGAGCCCCCGTAGTAAGCGAAGGCCTCAAGCGTAGGCAGCATGGCATTGCGCACGGCCTTGCTGTTGATGTCGCGCGACTGCAGATCGATGCGCGACTCCACAAGTTCGGCGCGATGATGCAAAGCGTCGCTGATCAGGTCCTGGACGGGTGTTACGGGCTCGGCCTGCGGAAGCTGCATGGTCGAAGTCGGGACGACGTCGGCTTCGGCCAGTACGGGGTCTTCGATGCTGCGGCTGAGAGCGTTTTTCATGAGCAGTGCCTGCAGCTGCAGGTTGTTTTCCGCCACGATCAGATTTTGCTGGTCGGTGGCCACGGTGCTCTCGGAACTTACGACCTGAATGGGTGGGGCGGTGCCGACCTGTGCCTGGTGTTTGGAGTCGTCGAGCGCTTTCTGAGCGTAGGTCAGGGATTCCTGCTGCACGCGAACATTTTCGTAAGCGTAGACCAGGTCCCAGTACATGTTTTCGATCTGGTCGACAGTGGTGATGATTTGCAGGCGGAAGGCCACGTCGGAAATCTCGCGGTTGTTTCTGGCGATGCGGATAAATCGCGTATTGGGAAGGAATCCGAAACCCTGGAGAAGGTTCTGCGTGAAGCGGAACTGAAAGCTTGATCCGATGAAGGGGGTGAGCAGGCTGATCGGGTTGTTGCTGGTGAGGTGGGTGTTATTGAATGCGCCGGTGAGCGCGCCGCCCCACTCGAAGCCCTGGGTGTAACCGAAGTTTGCGGTGTAAGTATTTTGGGCGACGACGGGGATGGGGCTGGACAGGCTGGTTGTTTCCGCGTCGTCGCGGTCGAATTGCAGCGTGCTGGTGATTTCAGGGTCGAAGGCAGTGATGGGAGCGCCGATGCCGAGCGTGGAACTGACGAGTCCGTTGGTGCCGGTGCCGGCGCCGCCGGCCGCGACGGTGGTGCCGCCGGTGCCGGAGCCTACCGTGCCACCGAGTCCGCCGACGCCGCCGCCGGGGGTGTTTTGCACGATGCCGGTGTTGACGCCGAGAATGCTCGCGCCTGACTTTGCCCGCAGCAGGTCGGCGTCGGCAATATTTAGGTTATAGCGGGCGATGTCGATGTCGAGATTGTTCTCCAGTGCGAGCGCAACAGCGTCATTGATGGAGAGATAGATCTTGCCATCGCGCATGAGCGAGTCGATGCGCGCCGAGTTAGCCAACTTCGGCTGGGGGACTGCCTCGGGCCGGTAGGGTTGCAGAACGCGAGGAAAGGCGGCGCGCGGAATGGAATAGTCCCGCAGACGAACGGGCTGCGGCGGTGCCGGCTCGGGCGCGGCCGGGGGCGTTGACTGTGCCGGCGCGCCTTGTTGAGCCCACAGCGAGGCCGAAGTCGTCCCCAAAAATAGGATGAAGGCGAAGCGCACCGGGAACCGGAATGCGGAAACTAAACGCCGAACCATGCAACCGGAACTCGGAACTATCGGACTGAAACGCCGAGCAGAAGAAATTGAACGGGGTAAGAACATGGGTCTTCTCCTTGCATAAGAGCGGGAGTGCATTGTTTTCACGAGCAGAGTTTTGATCATGCCAATGTTGGACGCAAGACGCACAATTCCGTCTCTTCCATCTTGTCTATTCAATCTTAGCGGGAGAAGTTTCGCGGGAAGCGCGGAGGATTGTAAAGAATTGTGAGGGGAATGACGAAAGTGGCGCCGCTTTCGAATTCAGATCAGCGGCGCCACTTGGGCACAGTAACAGCTATCGCTGCGCCGGTAGTTCGATGGACGGCAAGTCCTTGCGCGGCGCAACGTAGGGGACGTTGGGCAGGCGGCTGACCTGGCCCTTGGCGGCATCGCTGATGTTGATGCCGGCATGATCGAGCGTGACGCCAACGGCGCGGTCCAACTCGATGCGGGACTTTTCGTAGGCCGCCATGGCAGACATTAAAGTCGATTCTGCCGTGGCCAGCGCGCTCTGGGTCTGCAGGACCAGGGTCGTGGTCGAGGTGCCGAACTGATACTTCTTCTGTTCAGCGTCGAGCGACTGTTTGGCGTAGTCCACTGCGGCTCGGGCTGAGTCTACGCTGGCGCGGTTCTGTTCGACTCCGAACTGGGCGTTGCGAACTTCAATGCTGATGCGATTCTCGGTTTGCTGCAGCGCCATCTGGGCCTGTTGATATTCCAGTTCCGAGCGAATCTGCACCGCCTGGGCGGCGCGGTTGCGCAGCGGGATATTGAGCTGCAGGCCGACGCCTTTGTCGGGAGCGGTGGAGTTGACGAGTTGGTTCAAGGTGTTGCTGTAACTGGTAGTGGGAAACGCTGGAGTGATGACGGCATTGCCGTAGGCAGGATCGGGGCCCGAGCAGAAGGCCTCCTGCTGGGCTTGCAGGGACTCATTGGTGCAGAGGTTGGCGGAGTTCGCGGTGCCGCCGAGGCCCGAGCCCCCGTAATATGCAAACGCGTCCAGTGTAGGCAATAGCGCGTTGCGCACGGCCTTGTTGCTGAGTTGGATGGTGTTGAGTTGGATGCGCGATTCCACCAGATCGGCACGATGGCGGAGCGCATCGGCAATCAGATCCTGCATGGGTTGGATCGGTTCGCTCTCTGGAAGTTCCATAGTCGAAGTGGGGATCACGTCCGCTCCCGCCAGAACCTGATCGCGCAGGGTGCGGCTGAGCGCGTTCTTCATGAGCAACTGCTCCAACTGCAGGTTGGTGAGCGCAATCGTCAAGGCTTGCTGGTCCTGCGCGACCGTGCTCTGGGCGCGGACCACCTCAATGGGCGCCAGGCTGCCGATTTCGACCTGCTTGTTGGTATCGGAAAGAGTCTTCTGGGCGAAAGCCAAAGACTCCTTTTGCACGCGCACGTTTTCGTAGGCGTAAACCAGATCCCAGTACATGCTCTGAATCTGATTCACGGTGGTAATGGTCTGCAGGCGGAAGGCCACGTCGGAAAGTTCACGGTTATTCTTGGCGATGAGAAGGAAGCGGTTATTCGCGGCAAAGCCAAAACCCTGCAACAGATGCTGGGTAAGCTGAAACTTGAAACCGGAGTTCAGAGCCGGGCTAACCGTCTGGAAGGCACTGTTGCTGGTGGTTCGCGTGTTGTTGAAGCCCAGAGAAAGATTGGTTCCCCAGTCGAAGCCTTGCGAGTAGGTAAAATTTCCAGTCGTAGTTCTTTGCAGCGTTCCCGAGAACGGGCTCGTAGGAATGTAATTGGCGTGATCCTCCTGCAGTGTGCCGGTAATGACCGGGTCAAAGCTGGTGATCAGCGATCCGAGACCGAGCGTGGAACTGTTCAGGCCGCCGACGCCAGCGCCCGCGCCGGCTGCACCGAGGCTGGTGCCGCCGGTGCCCGAGCCAACCTGGCCGCCGAGCCCGCCGACGCCGCCGCCGGGAGTATTTTGCACGATGCCGCTGGGCACACCGAGAATGGAAGCGCCCGCTTTGGCGCGCAGGATGTCGGTGTCGGCGATATTCAGGTTGTAGCGCGCGATGGCGATATCAAGATTGTTT
>JBELAE010000230.1:0-8062 GCA_049509155.1 Candidatus Sulfotelmatobacter sp. | reverse complement strand
CGTAGAATTCGCCATTGGAGCCCTGAATCAGATTGGCATCCGGGCCCTCGCCATCCACGAACTCGCCATCCGCGTTGGGCTCGAACGTGTATACCAGCGACTCCTTACCCGCGAGGCTGATTTTGAATATTCCGCCTCCGCTGATGATCCAGCCGTTTCCCACGCCCCATAAGTTGCCGTCAGTGCCTTCGATCAAGCCCAAGGGTAACGCCGTGTCGTTCGGCGGACCTTGGAAGCTATACACCAGGCTGTACACTCCCGCCAGCGTAAGCTTGTACACCGTCCCGTAATTATCTGTGCCGCAAAAAGCGGTGGTTCCATAAAAATCTCCGTTACTGGCCTGGGTTGGAGGCACGTAGGGCAAACATCCGTCGCTGGTCGATCCTTGGGCCGCGAAGTTGTGCAATACGGTTAAGACGCCGGCAGATGTCACCCTGAAAAGCGTGCCGTAACTGTTGGTGCCCCCGTTTTTACAGGTCCCGTAGAAATTGCCATCCGTGCCCAGAGTCAGGCCGGTGCAGTTCGTTCCGTCCGATTGCGCCATCGAGTACAGGCTCGTAAGCACTCCCGCGGAGCTGATTTTGTAAATATCGCCCTGACAGCATCCGTTGCCCGATAGCGTAACGCCGTAGAAGTCTCCGTCCCGCCCCTGCGCCATTACACCAGAGGGAAAATTTGGGTTCGACCCACTTCCGAACGTGTAAATCGTGCTGACGGTTTGCGCCGGCGCTGCGATAGCTATCGCCACCAGAAATATCCCCGCGAGAAGCTTCGCCTTGAGAACTGTAGTCATTGTTTTCTCCTGAATTTGATTCGAATTCTTATAGGTCGCACAAAACGCAAAGAGTTGACGGACGTTGCCGGGAAATGAGCTCCCCAATGCCCCATCCAAGCTATCCTGTGGCTTGAGTCGAGCAGTTTGCTCCGCTCCCTCTGCCTTACGGTACGAACAAATACCCGTGGTACACACTGCCCGAATCCACGTAGTAGCCGGTGACGTCCCCCGCTGTGTTGATGCCATTAAAGAGACCCTCCGAGCCCGGCAGTTCATAGCTGGTGATCACTCCCTCGGCATTGCGCACAAAGACGTAGAGATCTCCGCTCGAGGTGCCGTAGACTCCATTGACCTCACCCGACGTATTGATGCCAAAGACAATGGTGGACACCGAGTCCGGAGGGTCGAATGTAGTAATGACCCCGGTTTTGGAGCGTACGAAGCCATGTCCCGCACCGCTCGGGTCGCTGTACCATCCCGCGATCGTGCCCGCGGTGTTGATCCCGGCAGCGACGGTTCCCTCAAGGTTACCTGTGCCCGCGCCCTTGACCTTAAAGGTTGTGATCGTACCGCTGGCCGTGCGCTCGAATCCGTGAAACACACCGCCGCTGTCCAATTCCGATCCAGCGATAGTGCCTGCCGTGTTGATCGCAGCTGGAATCGTTCCTTGCCCCTTGCTTGTGCCCGCACCGGTCACATCGAAGTCGGTGAACACACCGGTCTTCGAGCGCACGTATCCCCGGTGTACGCCGCTGGAGTCGAAGTACCATCCCGTGATCGAGCCCGCCGTGTTGATCGCAATCCCGAAAGTTCCTTGATCGTTGCCGGTACCTGCGCCGGGAGCCTCGAAGGTGGTGATTGTGCCGGTTGCCGAGCGCACGACGCCATGCTGCACGCCGCCGGTGTCAATGAGATAGCCCACGATCACTCCGGACGCGTTGATGCCGGTAACCACACCACTTTTGTAGCCGCTCGGAATATCGTAGCTGGTGTAGACGCCGGCAGCGCTGCGCTCGAAGCCGTGCCCGACGCCGCTAGCGTCGATATAACCCCCGGCGATTGTTCCCGCTGCGTTGATAGCGGTAGCAAGGGTTCCTTGATCGGCCGCTGCGCCTGCGTCCGGTTCGTCCAGTGTCGTGAAGGTTTGCGCCGGCGCGCCGACAGCTATCGCGACCAGGAATATACCCACCAGAAGCTTCACCTTGAGAAGCGTAGTCATTGTTTTCTCCCGAATTTGAATCGAATTTCTGCCGCTATAGCGGTTCTATTTCCCGGCGCGGGCCGCTAGCCAACTGGCTGAGACGACCTCGAATGCACGCCCGACTGTCACCTGAATTGGGGGCTGGGGTAAAGCGACGGCTCGGCTACATCGAAGCGACGAGATATTCTGTTTATCGTCAGTGGGTTACAAAAAGTTCTTGTCTGAGCGAAGTAGCCCGAAAGTGCCAGTCCAACGTGCCTTTGCGGGGTGATAGACTTGCACCTTCCCTCCCCTGGGAGCGTCAACGCCTTTGACTGTGTCCAGCGAACCCCAGACTGTTGTGCGCTTCGGTGTATTTGAGGCGGACTTGCGCGCGGGCGATCTGCGAAAAAAAGGGACCAGGGTTAAGATTCAGGACCTACCCTTTCGCGCGCTCGGAGTCCTGCTCAGCCGGCCGAATGAAGTTGTGACCCGCGAACAACTCCGCCAGGCGCTTTGGCCGCCCGATGTTTTTGTCGATTTTGACCGTGCCATCAGCAGCGCCATCAAGCGACTGCGCGATGCGCTGGGCGACTCCGCTGAGAATCCTATCTTTATAGAAACCATCGACCGCCGCGGGTACCGCTGGATCGCGCCGACTTTTATCGCTCCGACTTCTGGACTCCCGACTTCGGGCAGAGTCGCGCCGCTTGCGTCCGACGCGCGTCAGGCGGAGTTAGAGCCGGTGGCAAGTTCAGCAGCGAGCACAGCAGTAAGCTCGGTGGCCGCTCCCGATAGTTTGATCGCGCCACCGGCGCTTTCGCTTCGGTCTCGAAAGTTCGAGTATGCCGCGCTGGTTTCGGCGCTACTGCTGGTGGCGGGAAGCATGCTCTTCGGCTTTCGCGGGATCAAGGCCGCAGGCAATTTGCCGCACCCAGCTGCGAATGCCGGGATGCATCCGGCGAATCAGGAGGCCAAGGATCTTTATCTGCAAGGCCGCTACTACTGGAACAAGCGCACGCCCGACGATCTGCAAAAGGCCGTGGACTTTTTCACCCAGGCGATTGTGCACGATCCGGGATACTCCGATGCCTATACGGGACTGGCTGACTGCTACAACCTGCTGCGCGAATATAGCGCGATGAAGAGTAGCGAAGCGTATCCGCGGGCGCTGGCTGCGGCGCGCAAAGCGGTTGAGCTCGATGACAAATCATCGCAGGCGCACGCTTCGCTCGCGTTTGTTTCGTTTTGGGGAATGTGGGACGCTGCGACCGCCGATCGCGAATTTCGCCGCGCCATTGAACTCGACCCCAACAACGCGAATGCCCATCATTGGTATTCGCCGGTGCTGGGAACCATGGGCCGTTACCCCGAGGCGCTGACGGAAATTGAGCGCGCGCAGGCGCTCGACCCCACATCCAAGTCGGTGCTGGCAGACAAGGGCATCATCTTGTATGGGATGGGACGGCGGCAGGAAGCGCTCGACCTGCTGCGGCAAATGGAAAAAGCCGAACCGGAGTTCGTTTCCCCCCATCGTTACCTGCAGAGAATTTATCTGGACATGGCTGATTATCCGAACTATCTCGTCGAGTTAAGAAAGAGCGCGGTACTCAGCCATGACAGCGGGGCGCTGGTTGTGGCCTCGGCCGCCGAGAAGGGATATGCGTCTGGCGGAGCGCACGCCATGTTCGAGAACATACGCAATGAACAGCAAAAGCTCTACGATCAGGGAAACTTTTCCTCCCTCGCACTGGCCGGGAGCTGCGCGCTCGAAGGAAATAAGCGGGACGCCTTGAAGTACCTGAAAATCGCGTACGATCAGCACGAGGATGACGTTGTCGGCCTCGCGGGGAACCGCTTGTTCGATAACCTGCACGACGATCCGGAAATGCAGCGAATTCTGGCAGGAGTCAAGATCCCGCGCGCGCCGGGGACGGGGAAGAACTGAGTTGCGCAGGCGTTGACGCCCCTGGGTCGAAATAGTAGCAGGTGCCCCGAAAACCCAAAGACACGATTCTCCGTGGATTCAATCCGCTTTCGTCCGAGACGGATTCCCGCCGAATTGTCATCAGGGCCAAGGAGCGATGCCCGGTGCAGGAGGTTGCGCCCCCCTTTCGACCCGACTGATTTTCTTGGCCTGCCCAGAGCAAACATTTGACGCATTCAGCTAAACTCCTTCTGAACCTTCTGCTAGCCGAAGTTGAAAGGGGAGACTCAACTGCCAACCTCACGGCGTGGTTTCCTAAAGAAGAGTGCGATTGTCAGCGCGAGTGCTGCCCTGGAAGCATTCCCAGCGTTGGCTGCTCCTCTCAACGATCTTGCCGCTGCTAACTCCAAAGCGATTCCCGGCGAAGACTCGCAAGCCGCTGCTCCTGCGGGATCGGCCACTGAATTCACGCGTGGAGTGGGCGTTTATCCTGGCGACCCTCGGGAAGATTTCAGTCCGGAACTCGTGCTCGATAAGTTGACTTACCGTAATCTCGCTTTGCTCCGTCCGGCCTACCACTCCAGCAGCTACGACTACAATCTCACAGCCCAGTTGACCACCGACGGCATTAAAGACACGAACCTGCCTGCGTGGGTCGCAACCTCTACCAGTTCGCGCGGTGCTCTGCCCAAGACCGAGCGTGAACTCGTGCTCGATCACTCTCGCACCAATTCCGTGGAAATATTCGGGCCGCTTGCAACCCTGCAGGTTCAACTCGGCGGCGGCGCGAGTGTTCCTGAGGTTGATCGCATTGATCTGGTGGTCGTTCCCCAGTTCGCCACGACTTCGTCCACTTTGAGTTTCACGGTGTCGGTTTCTGAGGACGGCCGCAATTGGGAGAATGTCGGTACGGTTTCAGATCCTCAGCCTGTGTCGGTGGAAGGCTACCCCAGAGACTTTGCCCGGCCAGGCCAGTTATTCATCCCGTCGATTTCCCTCAGCCGCGCGTGCCGCAGCCGTTTTTATCAGGTGGAATTCGCGGTTTCCAACACCCCTGGCCAAGCTCGCTACATGCAGTGGAGGGTCGGCGAGATTGAATTCTTTAATCACGATCAGAGAGTACAAATCGGCGGTCCCTACAGTTTCACCAGCGCATGGATGAGCGCCGGGCTCGGCGAAGAATGGGTTTACGTCGACCTCGGGGCGCTCTGCGAGTTCGATCGCGTCAAGCTTTACTGGATTGCGCGCGCGGCCGAGTGTTCTATTCAAGTTTCAGCAGACGCTGAATCCTGGCACGATCTGCACACTCTCTCCGAGCAAGCGGGACTGGTTGACGATGTCAAACTCGCGCCACCTTCCCGCGGTCGATACGTTCGAGTGCTGATGACGCGACCAACCTCGCCCGACGGTTACATGCTCAGCGAAATCGAAGTGTACGGTCGGGGCGGTCCAGTAGCCCGCCCCAAGCTCCCTCCAGCAGGTCGTGCAGTTCGCCAGCTTGATGGCCGGCTCGATCTTGCAGGAGGCACCTGGCGCGTGCAGCGAGACTCACTCGTAAATGGCGAGGGGCGGGATTTATCCACGACGGGCTTTCGCGATGCCGCATGGGTAGTCGCAACCGTGCCCGGCACGGTGCTCACCTCTTATCTGAATGTTCAGGCAATTCCTGATCCGAATTTCGGCAAGAATCAGTTGTATGTGTCCGACTCATTCTTCTACTCCGACTTCTGGTATCGCACCGAGTTCACCGCGCCCGTCCTGGCCGCGGGAAGAATTGCGTGGCTGAACTTCGACGGCATCAACTGGAAAGCCGACGTCTTCCTGAATGGGGAGGAGATCGGCCGTATCGAAGGCGGATTCATGCGCGGCCGCTTCGACGTAACCAGCAAGCTGCTACCGGGCAAGAACGCACTCGCCGTAAGAATCGAGAAAAACGCTACTCCCGGAAGCTGTAAACAGAAGACCTATGAAAACGGCGGACCGAACGGCGGTGCGCTTGGGGCCGACAATCCTACTTATCACGCATCGGTCGGCTGGGATTGGATTCCCACAATTCGCGGTCGAAACACCGGCATGATTGGCGATGTTTACCTTACGACCAGCGGAGCTGTAACGCTGGAACACCCGTTCGTCAGCACCTCCTTACCGATGCCGGACGTTTCGCACGCCGATGTCAGTATCGAACTCGACTTGGTGAACCATCGGCCCGAGCCGGTCGCAGGCACTCTTCGCGGTCGCTTTGGAGAAGCGCAATTCGAAGTGCCAGTCAAGTCGGTTGGCCCGGCGGACGCACCCACGCGAATCAAGCTCGACCCCTCGACGCATCCGGCGTTGCGTTTGCAAAATCCGAAGCTGTGGTGGCCGGTTGGCTACGGCGATCCCAATCTGTATGACGTGGAACTGTCGTTTGAACTCGAGGACGGTCAAAAATCTGACGCCAAGACGCTGAGAGCGGGAATCCGTCAGATGGCCTACAGCGCGGACGATGGAGCCTTGCGAATCTTCATCAATGGCAGGCGCTTGGTGGCGCGCGGAGGCAACTGGGGTTTCAGCGAGTCGATGCTGCGCTACCGCGCGCGCGAGTATGACGCGGCCCTGCGCTACCACCGCGAAATGAACTTCAACATGATTCGCAACTGGGTCGGGCAAATCGGGGACAAAGCCTTCTACGAAGCTTGCGACCGACACGGCGTCGTCGTATGGCAGGATTTCTGGCTCGCCAATCCCTGGGACGGCCCAAACCCCGATGACAACAGTCTGTTCCTCAGCAACGCCAAAGACACGGTGCTCCGCATTCGTAATTCTCCCTCGATCGGCCTCTATTGCGGACGCAATGAAGGTTACCCGCCAAAAGCGATTGACGAGGGCATCCAGAGTTTGTTGGCGGAGTTGCATCCCGGCCTGCACTACATTTCGAGTTCGGCCGACGATGTTGTCGGTGGAGGTGGTCCCTACGCGCTCATGCCGCTCACTTTCTACCCGGCCAACGCCGCTTATCCCAAACTGCACAGCGAGATCGGCACTCCCAACATCCCGTCGATCGAGAGCCTGCGGGAGTTCCTGCCCAAGAGTGCTCTCTGGCCTCCAGGGCTCGAGTGGGGGTTGCACGATCTCGCCGAGGGCGCGGGATTCCGTCGTGGCGCCAGCTTTCTCGACATCGTCGAGGAATCTTACGGCAGCGCCGACCGCATCGAGGAATGGGTTTCGCTCGCGCACTTCGCGGATTACGAAGGCTTCCGCGCCGAATTCGAAGCGCAAAGCAAGAACCGCATGGGATTGCTGCTTTGGATGAGTCACTGTTGCTGGCCCTCATTGTTGTGGCAGACCTACGACTACTACCTGGAGCCAACTGCCGCGTACTTCGCTTGCAAGAACGCTTGTGAGCCGCTGCATATTCAATGGAATCGTGTGACTGAGTCAGTCGAAGTGGTCAACTACAGCGCCGGCAACGCTCGCGGGCTAACTGCCCTGGCAGAGGTTCTGAATATCGATCGATCGATCAAGTGGACGAAGTCCGCGCCGCTCGACAGCGCGGAAGACAGCGTCGCGACCTGCATGCAGATGGAATATCCAACGGGGTTGACGGCGGTGCACTTTGTCCGGCTGACGCTGTCGCGCGGCGGCACTCCGGTTTCAGCGAATCTGTACCTGCGTGGAGCGCAGGAGGGCAACTATCGGGCAATTCGACAGCTGCCCAAAGCGATCATAAAAACTGCCACGGATATCACGCGACAGGGCGATCAGTGGCAGTTGACGACTCGACTAAGCAACCACTCCGCATACCCGGCCTTGATGGTCAGATTGAAAGTGGTGCGTGAGAAGAGCGCAGATCGGATTCTCCCCGTAATCTACGGTGACAACTACTTCACGCTGATGCCGGGAGAGCAACGCACCGTCCAGACGGAGGTGCATCATGCCGACACGCGAGGCGAGAAGCCACGGATGGTGGTGGGCGGGTTTAACGTAGAAGCCGTGCCGGCGTGAGGGCGCCGTTGTCCCCAGATCCGCAATCTGGACGCTCCAAACTTTTCTACAAACCGTCGATTATCCTGTCCTCATTCTGCCCGAAGGCTACCACCACGAGTCCGGGTCGTGGCTTCCGGCATCCAACCCAGGATAGGCAGTAAGTTAAGGAGATAACTCTATGTATGTCGTACTGGGAGCAAGCGGCCATACCGGA
>JBELAE010000023.1:0-23959 GCA_049509155.1 Candidatus Sulfotelmatobacter sp. | reverse complement strand
TGGATCGCCCACGGCAGTGGTGATGCTGACCTGGAAGCTGTCGATGGTCACGATCGCCTCCGAGTTCCCCCTGATGACCCTCGCTACACTTTGCGACGAGTGTGGTTGAACAAGCAGGAGGAGGAAGGCTATTACTACGGTTTTTCCAACGAGGGTCTTTGGCCTCTCTGCCACATCGCCCACACCCGGCCGATCTTTCGCGCGTCCGACTGGCAGCACTATCAGGAGGTCAACCGCAAGTTCACAGACGCGGTGCTGGAGGAGATCGAAGACACACCGAGTCCTGTGATTCTGGTCCAGGATTATCACTTCGCTTTGCTGCCGCAAATGATTAAGGAGAAGAGGCCGGACGCGCGGGTAGCTATTTTCTGGCATATCCCGTGGCCGAACCCCGAGGCTTTCGGCATCTGCCCCTGGCAGCGGCAGCTAGTAGACGGCCTTTTAGGGGCCGATCTCATCGGCTTTCACGTGCAGTCGCACTGCAACAACTTTCTCCAAACCGTGGATCGCGTTGTGGAATCGCGCGTGGACTGGGAGCACTTTTCCGTTCTTCGCAAGGATCACCGCACCATGGTCCGCCCCTTCCCCATCAGCGTGGACCTGACCGACGACGAACCTGGCACAGGCGATAACGCGGAGTCCAGCTATCTCGAGCGCGCGTCGCTGACGCGCAGCCTCGGCATAGAGGCAACATTCCTCGGGATCGGCGTGGATCGAGTCGACTACACGAAAGGAATCCTGGAGCGCTTCCTGGCAATCGAGCGCTTCCTGGAGAAATATCCCGCCTATCAGGGAAAATTCACATTCGTGCAGATTGGAGCGCCCAGCCGCACACACTTGAAGCGTTATCACGACCTGCTGGCCGAGGTGGAAGCGGAAGCAGACCGGATTAACTGGCGTTTTCAGTCAGACAAATGGAAACCCATTGTATTTCTGAAACGGCAGCACAGCCACAACGAGATCACTCCCTACTATCGCGCAGCCGATCTCTGCATGGTCACCTCGCTGCACGACGGCATGAACCTGGTTGCGAAGGAATTCCTGGCGGCACGCGCCGACGAACGCGGGGTGCTGATCCTGAGCCAGTTCACCGGCGCTGCGCGTGAACTGCGCGACGCACTACTGGTAAATCCATACGACATCGATCAGTCGGCGGAAGCCATCCGGGTTGCGCTGGAGATGGAGCCCGAAGACAAGCAGCTGCGGGTGCACCGAATGCGAAGAACAATAAAAGAGCACAACATCTATCGCTGGGCTAGCAATCTGATCACTGAACTCTGTGAAGTCCGGCTGGACGCCACGGAGGAAGAGCCCGCGAAGCTCCATGCGAACGCGACCGTTGCGTGACTGGTTTTCCAACGCAAAAGACTACAGACTTCATTCAAGGACCTGTCCGCTCTGCGCACCCGCCCTCCGTGCCTTTCGATTGACAGCATAGACTGGCTATAATTACCGGAATTTCCGAGGGCCCATCAACGCACGGAAATGAACGCGATTTCCCGACGCTCCGGCCGGATTCTTGACTATGACCAATGAGGAGATCAGGCTCTCCGAAGCCCGCGACCGCAGCCGGCACTGGAAGCGCTGGGGGCCCTACCTGAGCGAGCGTGCCTGGGGCACAGTTCGTGAAGACTACAGTTCCGACGGCAATGCTTGGGACTACTTTCCGCACGATCACGCCCGTTCGCGAGCCTATCGCTGGAACGAAGACGGCCTTGCCGGCATCTGTGATCGCCGTCAGTTGATCTGCTTTGCCTTGGCGCTGTGGAATGAGCGTGACCCTTTCCTCAAAGAACGTCTTTTCGGCCTAACCGGCAATCAGGGCAATCATGGCGAGGATGTGAAGGAATATTACTTCTACCTCGACAGCACTCCCACGCATTCGTACATGAAATATCTGTACAAGTATCCGCAAGCCGTTTTCCCATACGAGCAACTCGTGGAAGAAAACCGCCGCCGCGGCCGGAACGATCCCGAATACGAACTGCTCGACACTGGCGCATTCGCCGAAGACCGGTATTTCGATGTGCTGGTCGAGTATGCGAAAGGTGATGTCGAGGACATCCTTATTAAGGTCACAGTCACCAATCGGGGCCCGGAAGCGGAGCGCCTGCGGGTGCTCCCAACGATTTGGTTCCGCAACACCTGGTCGTGGGATACTGCTGAGGTTCGCCCGACCTTGCGTGCAGTGCCGGGTGCTGTCGAACTCGAACATCCTGCCCTCGGGAAGCGTTGGCTGTACTACGACGGCTCTTACAACGAAACCCCGGAACTCCTGTTCACCGAAAACGAAACCAACCGCCAGCGGCTCTTCAATGCTCCCAACGACGGATTGTGCAAGAAAGACGGAATCAACGACTACATCGTGGGCGGGAAAAAACAAGCAGCGTCATCGGAATCCGTGGGTACGAAAGCGGCGGTTCACTACGCAATGGAAATCCCCGCCGGAAAGACCGTGAGCGTGCGGTTGCGGCTAACGAATCTCAAGTTCGAGCAGCCGACTGCAGCGTTCAATACTTTCGACGCCCTCTTTTCCACTCGCAACCGTGAAGCCGACGATTTCTACGCCACGATTATTCCCAGCGATCTCTCGCCCGACGCCAAAAATGTGATGCGGCAGGGCTTTGCAGGCCTGCTGTGGTCCAAACAGTTCTATCACTACGTCGTCAAGCGGTGGCTGGATGGAGACCCCGGCCAGCCTCCGCCTCCGGGAGAACGAACGCGAGGGCGAAACCATGATTGGCCGCACCTGTACAACTCCGACGTGATCTCCATGCCGGACAAGTGGGAGTATCCCTGGTACGCGGCGTGGGACCTAGCGTTTCACTGCGTTTCCCTGGCCCTGGTCGACCCTGATTTCGCCAAGGACCAGCTCGTGCTTCTGCTGCGTGAGTGGTACATGCACCCCAACGGCCAGTTCCCAGCCTACGAATGGTCCCTGGGAGATGTGAACCCGCCCGTGCACGCGTGGGCGGCGTGGCGTGTGTACAAAATCGACAAGAAGCGGCATGGCAAGGGCGATCGGGCGTTTCTGGTGCGCGTGTTCCATAAACTGCTGTTGAATTTCACCTGGTGGGTCAACCGCAAAGATGCCGAGGGCATGAACATTTTTCAGGGCGGCTTCCTCGGCCTCGATAACATCGGAGTATTCAACCGCAGCGACCCTCTCCCGACCGGCGGACACATCGAGCAATCCGACGGCACCAGTTGGATGGCCATGTACACCCTGAACCTACTCGCCATTGCCATGGAGTTGGCCACGCAGGATCCCGCCTACGAAGATGTCGCCAGCAAATTCTGGGAGCACTTCATCTACATTGCCTATGCCATGAACCATCTCGGCCATGGTGGTATGGGGCTGTGGGACGAGGAAGACGGGTTCTTCTACGATGTGCTGAAGTTCCCGGATGGCTCACATTTTCCGGTCAAGGTTCGTTCCATGGTTGGCCTGATCCCCTTATTCGCGGTAGAAACCTTGGAGCAGGGGCTGCTCGATCGACTCCCCGGCTTCAAACGCCGCATGGATTGGTTCATCGACAACCGTCCGGATCTTACCGAGAATGTTGCCAGCATGCGGACGTGTGGAATGGGGGAACGGAGGCTGCTCTCGATCGTGGATCCCGAGCAACTCCGGCGCATGCTGCAAATCATGTTGGACGAGCAGGAATTTCTCTCACCTCACGGCATTCGCGCTCTTTCTCGCCGTCACCGCGATCATCCGTTCGCCATCTCCTTCGACGGCAAGGAGCACCGTGTAGACTACGAACCGGCCGAATCCACGACCGGACTGTTTGGTGGTAATTCCAACTGGCGCGGGCCGGTGTGGTTTCCGATGAACTATTTGCTCATCGAATCGCTGCAGAAGTTCCATCATTATTTTGGCGACGACATGAAAGTAGAATTTCCTTCGCATTCCGGCAACCTGCTCACCCTTTCCGAAGTGGCCGCGGAGATCTCCCACCGGCTGACAGGGATCTTCCTGCGGAACGAGCAAGGGCGGCGCCCGGTCTACAATGGCACTCCAAAGTTTGACTCCGACTCACACTGGAGCGATCTCATCCTCTTCTACGAATATTTCCACGGTGATACCGGGCAAGGTCTCGGGGCAAGCCATCAAACTGGCTGGACGGCCCTGGTCACCAAGCTGCTGCAACAGAGTGCAGCATCCTTCAAGCCGAGAAGTCGGCAGAGTTGAAACAGGCCACGTGGTTTCCTTGTCGTCTTTGCGCGTCACGTCTTAGTATGGCAGAGGCGTTGTTGAATGACGGTTGAGCCTCGAACATTGAACATCGACCGTGTAACGGGAGGCCGGGTGTCCACAGAGCAGCGCGAGGGGTCCCACCCCACCAAGGCAGTCATTCTCGATTACGGCCAGGTTCTCTCACGCGCTCCTGGGGCGGAAGGCTTCGGGCACATGGCGAAAATGTTTAATGTGGGGTTGAATTCGTTCTGCGAGCACTGGCAGAGCGGAAGAGACGTATATGATCGCGGCGATTTGACGGCGGAGGAGTACTGGCTGAAGTTGGCGGCACAGACCAACACTTCGATTACTCCTCAACAAATCGAGACCCTGCGGCAGGTGGAGCTCGAAATCTGGACCCGCATCGATCCCGACATGCTCGATTGGTTAAGTCGCCTGCACGCCGCGGGATTCAAGACCGGATTGCTCTCGAACATGCCCTGGGACATGGTTACCCATGTCCGAACAAAATGCGCGTGGATGGAGAAGTTTTCCTTTCACACGCTCTCCGCCGAACTGCAGCTAATCAAGCCGCACCCCGCCATCTATGAGCACGCGCTGAACGGCCTTGGCGTCACGGCAGGAGAAGCCCTGTTTGTGGATGATCGCGAGACCAACGTCGCCGCGGCCCGCGCATTGGGCATTCGCGCGATTCAATTTCGATCCGTTGCTCAGCTCAAGGATGAACTGGTGTCGCTTGGCTTCCCAATCCTGCCTGCGGTTGGCCAGTCGCCCGTTAGGTAGAACAATGCGCAGCCGTTGTATTTTTACCCACTTATGAGAACACTGCACACGATTGACTACACCGAGGCGCGCAGGGCTGTCGATCTCATCGTTGAAAAGGTATCGCAGATGCAGAAGGCAGTCGCTGTCGCGGTCGCGGATTCACACGGCGACCTCATCTGCCTTGCCCGCATGGACGGGGCTCCAGTCTCCTCCATCAGCATCGCTACGAATAAAGCCTGGACAGCAGCCCGTGAACGCAAGCCTACACGCGAAATCGGGGAGAAAGTAAAACATCCAGAGAAAGGCCATGACATCGCCTATTACGGCGATCCCAAGTATGTCGGCTGGGGCGGCGGCGTTCCGATCTGGAAGAACGGTGAGGTCGTTGGAGCGGTCGCCGTCAGCGGCCTGTCGTCGAACGAAGACATTGCCCTGGCTACGCTCGGCGTAGAACTGATCACCGGGTCGTAGTGGCAACTTTCTGCCGAGACGAGTGCGCGGCCGATTCCAGATCTTACGAACCGACTCTTCTTACGAACCCGCCCTCATGTCGCTGGAAGTCCCACCCGCGGCGGGGACGTAGCACTTCTGCGTGTAATCCATCACCATGCGGTCGGCATTGAATCGCCAGCCCAGCGTGCGGATGGTTCGCTTCATGCGCTTGATCCACCCCCGCGGCAGGCCATCGCGATCGCGCTGGTAATACAGCGGAATCACTTCCTCGCTGAGCGTTCGCATCAAGTCTTCTCCGTCGCGCGAATCGTGAACGCTCATATTGGAGTGAGTGCGACCGGTTCCAATCGCAAAACCATTCATGCCGTCGAAAGCCTCCGCCCACCAGCCATCCAGAACGGAAAGATTGAGGCCGCCGTTCAGCACGACTTTCTGGCCGCTCGTGCCCGAAGCCTCCAGCGGCCGGCGGGGATTGTTGAGCCAGACGTCGACGCCTTGTACAAAGCGGCGCCCGACGTTGATGTCATAGTCCTCCACAAACACAAACTTGTCGCGGAACTTGGGGTCGCGCATCAACTCCGCAATCTGCTGCAGTACGCGCTTGCCGGGCTCGTCGAGCGGATGCGCCTTGCCGGCAAACACGAACTGCACCGGACGGTTCGGGTCATTCACCATGGAAGCCAGCCGCTCTATGTCGGTCAAAATCAGGTTGGCCCGCTTGTAAGTGGCAAACCTCCGCGCGAAGCCAATCGTCAGAGCATCCGGGCTCAACGCGCGCCCCACGCGCTGGAGCGTCTCGCGCGATTCTCCCCGGTGCCGCGCCTGCTCCACCGCTCGCCGTCGCACGAACTCGATCAGCTGCGACTTCAGGTTGAGATGCGTTTCCCACAGCTCTCCGTCGTCCACGTTCTCGATGCCCAGCCAGATTTTGGCTTCGCTGCTACGCTGGTGCCAGTCCGTGCCCAGATGGCGATCGTAGAGGCGGAACATCTGCGGCGCCAGCCACGAGGGAACGTGCACTCCGTTGGTGATGTGTCCAATGGGAATGTCGTCTTCCAGTTTGTTTCGGAACAGCCCGGTCCACATAGCGCGCGATACTTCAGCATGCAGCGCCGAAACTGCATTGGCGCGCCTCGACAGCCGCAGCGCCAGCACCGTCATACAAAATAACTCGTCTGAGTTGTTAGGATTCTCGCGACCTAGTCCGAGCAGGCTTTCCGGAGTCAGCCCGAGCGCTTCGCGAAGCGGTCCGATGTGCTCCTCCACCAGCCCCGCATCGAAACGGTCGTGCCCAGCCGGCACTGGAGTATGCGTGGTGAACACCACCTCTCGCGAGACTCGCGGAATCGCCGCATCAAACGCCAGGCCTTCCTCCTCCATACGCATCCGAATCGCTTCCAGCACCGCAAAAGCGCTGTGGCCTTCGTTCAGGTGCAGCACACCCGGAGAAATTCCCAGAGCTTTCAACGCTCGCAATCCGCCCACGCCCAGCAGCAACTCCTGACGAATGCGGATGCGGAGATCTCCGCCGTACAAGCGCGATGTGAGTTCACGGTCCTCGGGGGCGTTCCCTTCCACGTCGGAATCGAGCAACAACAGATCCCGGCGTCCCACTTTCACGCGCCAGACCTTTGCCTGTAGTCGTCCGCTGCGGGTTTCGATTTCCACGACGACCGGTCGGCGATCCTTCCCGATCGCCACTTCCATCGCCATTTGATTGACGTCAGTCTTCAGATATTCTTCCCGCTGCCATCCGCCCAGATCGAGCCGCTGGCGGAAATAGCCCTGGCCGTAGAACAAACCAATGCCGACCAAGGGAATGTCCAGATCCGACGCGCTCTTGATGTGATCCCCGGCCAGCACTCCCAAACCCCCGGAATAGACCGGCAGCGACTCGTGCACCCCAAACTCCGCGGAGAAATACGCCACCGGATGAGGCCGCAGCACGCCTGCGTTCTTCGCGCCCCAAGTGCGATCCGCCTCCAGATACTCCAGCATGCGGCGATACGCATAATTCACGCGGCTGTGCAGCATGAGTTCAGCGGCGCGGCTTTCGAGCTTGGCCAGTGGCAGTTCTCCCAGCAGCGCAACCGGATTGTGATTGAGTTCGTTCCATCGTGCCGGATCCAGATCCAGGAAAAGACTGGAAGAGTTGTGGTCCCAGCTCCACCACAAATTGCGCGCCAGCGCCCACAGCCGTTCCTGCAGCGGGGCGATAAAGCGATCCAGCGTGCGCGCTTCACTCACTACCGGAGCGACCTGCGTCGCCGCCTCCGTCAGCATGCGAATTTCGTCCTCGCTGAAGACCCGCGCCTCCATAGTCTGGACGACCAGAACGCCCTGCAGAACTCCCCGATCGATCAGCGGCACTCCCAGAAACGACTGGTATGCATCTTCGCCGGCGTCCCGGAAATACTTGAACCGGGGATGGGTCTTCACCTGTTCGACGGCCACCGGTTGCACCAGTTCGGCTACCAGGCCGGTGAGCCCTTCATGCACTGCCATGCGCAGGCTGCCGATACATTCCTTGCGCAGCCCAACCGTTGCCGCCAGCACAAGATTGGCGCGATCCGGCTCCAGCAAGTACGCCGAGCACACATCAGTGTGAAATCTCTTGGCAATGAGGGCCACGACGTTCATCAGTGTTTCCGCGGGCTTGCCGCCCTCCGCCGCGAGGTTCGCAATCTCTTCCATGGTCAGCACGTTGCTGACTTTGCTCGCATGTGTGCCTTGCTCCATGTCGCCTGCCGCCTTTTCGTGTGCTTCCAATCTGATTCTTCGCCTCCGCGGGTTCTGGGACCTGAATCGACTGACCATTCAAGATGTCATTCGTCGGCCAAAGGTTCCCCTATTGTAAGCGGTGCGGATGAAATCGCGAACGAAGCCGCGATTTTCATATCACGAGGCTCCTCCCCGTCGAGGCCCATCCAGCACGGTCGCCCGGCAATCTTGGACCCCTGGTCGCCGCTCGGCGATTGTGTGCAAGCTAAAGGTAGTCGTGCATTTTTGACACCCGAAAGAAACCATCAACCACAAAGGACACGAAGGGTCACGAAGGAATCCCATTCACACGAAGTCCTTCGTGTTCCTTCGTGTCCTTCGTGGTTTAAGACCTTCAATCTGCACCACCACCCAAGCAAAAACTTGTTTGCCTTGCGCCTCGAGTAAAGAGTAAAATCAGCGGCAATCCAGCCCACCAACGGGAGGCATACGTCCACTTTTCGTTGGCGTTTCGAGCTTTCAAAGTCTGGGGACAAACCTGGAATACAAACTGGGAAGACAAGCCTGGAAGACAACCACCGTGACCGTCAGATCCAGATCGGTCCCGCAGACCGCGACTCCACTTAGCCAAGGACGGGACTTTTGAGTACCGCCCGCGTTTCTTTTTTGCATCTCGCGCGACCCATGGAGCAGGGACAATGAATGGTACTACCGCACGATTTCTCCGGTTGGGTGTGAGCTTGTCTGGATTAATGGTTTTGGGGTGGGTGCTCACCGGCCAGGCAGCCAAGCCGATCGAGGAGGGAATCCCCACGGATTGGTCTCACCGTCATGTGATCTTTTCCCGACCCGCCACCTTCGAGCAAGTCGGACAGATTACCAGCGATCCGCGCTACTGGCAGCAATGGTACCGGCAGAATGTGGCGCGGGTACTATCGGACCCGGCAGCCGGCGATGCGGATTCCATCGGCCCTGGCGCCGAAGAGGCGAACTCCGAGGGAGCTTGGTCTGAAGATCTGGGAAGTGGCGGTAGCGTCGGCGCCGGCAACTATCCTGCCAAGTATTCATTCCAAATCACGACGGCGAACTGCGCCAGTGCGGCCAGTCCGGATTATGTCGTTTTCAATACCGGACTGGCGGGCTCGACCGGCCAGGCCAGCGTGGTCGCCTACGACAATCTTTATTCAGGCTGCACCGGAACCAAGCCGATGGTCTACTGGGCTTACAACACCGGAGGGCAGGTTCTGACTTCTCCTACGATCTCCGAAGACGGCACACAGGTCGCATTTGTCGAGACCAGCAGTGGTTTCGGCGTATTGGTCTTGCTGAAATGGGCGGCTTCCACTACCGAAACTGTCGGTTCACCGATGACTCTGACCCCAGTGACCGCCAGCGCGTACCGCAGCTGCGTAGCACCCTGCATGACGGGGATCCTTCTAAAAAACAGCAGCCTGGTCCAGGTCAATGACATCACCTCGTCCGTTTTCCCGGATTACCAAAACGACGTCATCTGGGTCGGCGGAGCTCTGGGATGGCTTCACAAAATCAGCGGAGTGTTTAAGGGGACCCCGGCCGAAGTGATCACAGGCGGATTCCCCGTGCAAGTCAATCCGGTAAACCCGACTTCTCTTTCCAGTCCGGCCTACGACCGTACCTCGGCCAACGTCTTTGTGGGCGATTACGGCGGATTTTTCTATCGTGTGAGCTCAACGGGGGCGGTCACCGCATCGGGAAAAGTGGATCACGGAGCCGGTCTGGTTGCAGGACCCATAGTCGACTCGACAGCGGAGAAAATCTATGTCTTTTCCTCCAGCGACGGCAGCACGACCTGTACGGGCGGCGTCCCCTGCTCGGCGGTCTTCGAGTTCGTCCCGACTTTCGCCCCTGGGACGACCGGTACGGAAGCTGTGGTCGGGATTAGTCAGACCGCGCCTCCCAATCCCAATCCCTTGTATGAAGGTAGTTTCGATAATACCTACGACAATTCTGGCGACGCGACCGGAAACCTCTACGTTTGCGGCAACACGGCAGGAGCGCCTACCCTGTATCAGATTCCGATCGCAGCCGGAGTCATGGGAACCGCACTCACCGGGCCGGTGTTGACCAGCGCTACCACCGGATGCTCCCCCGTCACCGACATTCCCAATCCCAACGCCACCGGAGGCGCAACCGAGTTTATTTTCGCCAGCGCCCAGGCCAGCGGGTCGGGCAATAACTGCGCCGCTGGTGGCTGCATCATGAACTTTAAGGTCGAGCCCTGGCAACCATCCACCGCGTACACCGTAGGCCAGGAAATATTGGACACCAATCTCCATATTCAAGTGGTCAGAACTGCGGGAACATCGAGAACCGCCGCGCAGGGCCACCCCACTTGGAACGTAAACATCGATGGAAGCACAGCGGATAACACGGTGCGCTGGACCAACCAGGGTCCCCACCTGGCTTCCCACCCGGCTTGGCAGCCCAGCCACGCTTATACCGTCGGCCAGGAGATTCTCGACAGCAACGGGGCGGTGGAGTGGGTGCGCACGGCGGGAACATCCAGAACCCCCGCTCAGGGTCATCCAACCTGGAGCTTGGTGGTAGGGGGCCCGACCGTTGACAATACCGTCAGCTGGCGGATGGTGGGCCCAGTCGCTACGTTCAGCTTTGCCGCCACTGGAGGCACCAGCGGGATTATTATGGATAACGTCGTCAGCACGGGCACGCTGGCCGGCGCGTCCCAGGTGTATTTCTCGACGCTAAGCAACCAGACCTGTATAACATCCCTTGGTACCGGCGGGTGCGCGACACAGGTCTCGCAAGCAGCATTACAATAGACAGGCCGACAAACTAAAGACAGGTGTGCTCTAGATAGGTGTGCTCTTATGACGATGAACGATTTGTCCTCCGATAATTCGCGAACTCCGGTCACCAGGCAGCCGTACGAAAAGCCGTCCTTCCGCTACGAAAAAGTTTTCGTAACCAGCGCTCTTTCGTGCGGCAAAATCGCCGCAACGCAAAGCAGTTGTGCCAGTAGGCTGAGCGCCTCATAGACAGTGGACACCGCATTCAACTCGGCTCACGAACTGAAATGCGAGCTGGCCAGCGAAGTGTTGCGCTCGTCCGGCAGCCTGCGCTTGCGCGTCACGGGATGGAGCATGTTGCCCACCGTGTGGCCGGGCGATACGCTCGTGATTGACCGCATCCCGAGCGAGGACGTGTTCTCTGGAGACATCGTTCTGTTCGGCCGCGACCGTCGACTTTTTGCTCACCGCGTCGTGACCCGGGGCGCCGTGACCAAGGGCAAAGCGCAAAACGCTGAGATCTTAACGCGCGGGGATGCTATGCCCGCCCCCGATCCGCCCGTGCCGGAGAGCGACCTGCTGGGCAAGGTTTCCTTCATCCTGCGGAACGGGAAATGCATCGAGCCAAGCCGGCGTCTGCGCCTCTGGCAACGCACCCTCGCCACCGTGCTTCGACGTTCGACCTTCGCTGCCCGCATCGTTGTAGGAATTCACGGCCTGCTCCAAACATCACAGAGTCAATCGCAGGACCAGTTGTCACAAGTTCAAACCTTGTAGATTTCGAGCCATCTCTTGCCCGAACTAGCCACCGACGTCGAGCGTCTCACCCTGGTGATTGAAATCGGGGGAATGCCCGTGCGCGTGCACACGACCGACCCGCGTTTCCTCGCCATGCTGCAGGACCGCTATGCCGGCTTTGTGACCTCTTCCGAACATGCAGAAATTACCTTCGACGTGGACCTCACCCCACCCCAGGGCGCCGATCCCGATGCGCCGGTGCGCGTGACCCACCACAAAGGCCGCTGGACGCTCGAGCGCGGCGACTTTCGCGCCGAGTGGCAACCCGCGTCGCGCACCGGCTGGATTCGCCAGACCGCCAACCCCTATTCCATCGATGCCGTGCTGCGCATCGTCCACACCCTCGTGCTGGCCCGCCAGGGAGGCTTCCTGCTGCACTCCGCCAGCGCCATCCGCAACGGCAAAGCATTCCTGTTCGCCGGCGTTTCCGAGGCCGGCAAGACCACGATCTCCCGGCTGGCTCCTCCCGACGCGACTCTCCTGACCGACGAAATTTCCTACGTTCGCAAGCAGGATTCCGGTTACATCGCCTTCGGCACTCCGTTTACCGGCGAACTGGCCAAGCTGGGCGAAAACGTTTCCGCCCCCGTTGCCGCTCTCTACCTGCTGGCCAAAGGAAAGGAAAATCGCATCGACCCCATCCCGCCCGGAGAAGCCGCTCGATCTCTGCTTGCTAATCTTCTCTTTTTCGCGGAGGATGAGGACCTGGTGCAAGCGATTTTTCATTCCGCCTTCGAATTCGTAAGCCGGGTCCCCGTGTCCCGCCTTACTTTTGTGCCCGACGCCAGGGTCTGGGAGCTGATCGGATGAGCAGGCTTTATATGGCACGCAATCCGCGGGTTGCGGCACGCAGTCTCGACGGCGAAATGATGATTATGTCCAGCCGCGATTCCACGCTCTTCACTCTGAACAGGACGGCCACCATCCTGTGGCAGTCGGCCGACGGCACCACTCCGCTGGATGAAATCGTCGAGCACCGCATCGTCCCCGAGTTCGAGGTCGACCCCGCCGCGGCTTTGCAAGACGCCGAAACTCTCGCCCGCGAACTGGCCAGCCATGAGATACTGCAAATCTCCGAACAGCCGATCCTGCCGCGGAATCCCGTGGCCGGAGAATCCTGGGCTAAAGGATCAACGACCGGAGAATCCCGATGAGCGTGCTCCTGCAGGAAATGTCCGAGAAGGCGCTGAAGCTGAATATTCCGCTCAGCGTCCAGCTCGACCTGACTTATCGCTGCAACGAACGCTGCGTCCATTGCTATCTCGATCACGACGATCATGGTGAGATGACCACCGCGGAGATCAAGCACCTGCTCGATGAGATGGCCGACGCCGGAGTCTTCATCCTCACCCTCAGCGGCGGCGAGATTTTCCTGCGCAAGGATTTCTTCGACCTTCTCGAGCACGCCCGCCGTCTGATGTTTTGCGTGAAGCTCAAGACCAACGCCGTCTTAATCCGCGAACGCGAGGCCGCCCGCCTTCGTGATCTGGGCGTAGAGTCGGTTCAGATCAGCATTTACTCGCATCGTCCGGAAGTTCACGACGCCATCACCCTGATTCCCGGCTCGCTCAAGCGCTCGGTCGATGCAATCCGCTTTCTCAAGTCTCAAGGCCTGAAAGTCATCATCGCCAACGTCCTGATGACTCAAAACCGTCATGACTACCCCGGTGTGCGCGCACTGGCTGCGGAACTGGGCGTCGAATGCACTCTCGATCCCACCATCACGCCCATGATGGACGGCAACCGTTCCGTCCTTGACCTGGCGGTTGACCAGGGCACGCTGCGGCAGGTTTTCCGCGATGCCGCGCTGGTGGGCGATGTGGACGAGTTTTGCGCGATCCCAGCCGAACCCGGCGAGAGCGAACTGAACTCTACTCCCTGCAGCGCTGGTCACACCGCCTGCTACGTTTCGCCGTATGGTGAAGTTTTTCCCTGCGTCCAGTTTCCGCTCCCCACGGGAAGCGTGCGACAGCAGCGCTTCGTCGACATCTGGCGCCATTCCGACCGGATGAACGAAGTGCGCTCCATCCGCCTGAAAGACCTTACGACCTGCACTTCGTGCACCCATGTTGGCAGCTGCACGCGTTGTCCCGGTCTGGCCTTCATGGAAGGCAACATGCGCGGCCCGTCGACGCAGGATTGCGAGAAGTCATTCGCCAGAACCGGCGTCCCCTCAGCCAACATGCTGGCCAAGAAGGCCGCGGGAAGTCAGGGGCACGCGAATCTGGGACAGAACAACTTAGTTCAGATTCGAACGCTCCCCAGTCTGTCGAGCGCGACTGCGTGATTCGGACGCAAGTCCACCGCTCTGACCGAGGGCGCTCCGACAGAAAACGCTCCAACCGAAAACATGCTCAGGACTAGCGCCACACTCGACGCCGAGTGGTCCATACTGCTAGCCGCATGCTCCGAAATCCCCCGCAAGGAAAGAACAGCCCGCCTTCGCCTCCTGTTGCGCGAGCCCGTTCGCTGGAATTTTCTTTTCGACCTCGCCGAGCATCATGGCACCCAGCCTCTGCTCTATCAGGCTCTGGTTGAAATCGAAGACGCTATTCCCCGCGAGCAAGTATCCGCGATCGAGCGCAGCTACCAGACCAACCTGCACAAGGCTTTATTTCTCTCACGCGAGTTGATTCGAATCGTTGAGCACTTGTCTGCACTCGGCATCGAAGTCATGCCCTACAAAGGCCTGGCGCTGGCGGAATTGATCTATGGAGACATCGCCCTGCGGCAGTCCGGAGATATCGATCTGCTGATCCATCCGCGAGACCTGCCTCGCATCCGCGACGCCGTCGGCGAACTCGGCTATACGCCGCACTTTTCTTTTTCCGCAGCAGAAGAGCGAGCCTACCTGCAATCGGGATACGAATGCGCCTTCGACGGCGCAGCTGGACCCAATCTTCTCGAGTTGCAGTGGGCGATCCATCCTCGTTTTTATGCCATCGATTTTGATATGACCGGATTGTTCCGGCGCGCGGTCAAGGTCACCGTCGCTGGCCACCCCATGAAGACGCCCTCGCCCGAGGATTTGCTCTTAGTGCTCTCGGCGCACGCTGCCAAACACGTCTGGGGACGCCTCGTCTGGCTGTGCGACATCGCGCGCATCCTAAGCCTGCCAACTCTGAACTGGAACTCGATCGCGTCTCAGGCGCAAACCTTAGGAATTGTGCGCATCGTTCGCGTCACCATGATTCTGGCGAACCGGCTCTTAGGCGCCACGATCCCGCCCGCAGCCCAAGCGAGTTTCGCCGAAGATCCTGCGATGCCCTCACTGGCAGACGAAATCCAAACTCATCTCGCGAGTGAGTCCACATACAACGTGGAATCGTTGGCCTACTTCCGACTCATGATGCGTCTCCGCGAACGGCCAGCCGATCGTCGGCGCTTCCTGCAGCGCCTTGTCTTCACTCCGGGTCCGGGCGAATGGCAGGCCGTCCATCTCCCCGGCCCGCTTTTCCCGCTGTATCGGCTGGTGCGCCTCTCACGGCTTGCGGCGAGGCTCTTGGGTGGCGCAGCGCTTTCAGCGCCGCGATAGCGATACTTCCTCGAAGAGGGCTTCAGCCCCTGGGGTACTTCTTCAGCAGTCCGCTAAACCCCTTGCGTGGTGACCTTCCACTCACGCAAATACAAAGCAAACATCCCCGCGCATCCGATCAAAGGCACGGCCAGCCCCGCCTTAAGGCTGCCGAAGTGATTCGACGAAACTCCCACCATCCAGGGAAGCAGTCCGCCTCCGATGTTCGACAACGTAAACAGAATCGATCCCAGCCGCGAAGATTCCGCCCCAAATTCCCGCGACAACAGCGAGATCGTAATCGGATAAACGTAAGAGAGTCCAAGCCCCGCCAGGCAAGCACTTGCCACCACTCCACTCAGGCCATGCGACACGGCCAGCCCCGCCATTCCCGAACACGCCACCAGCAGTCCCACCTGCACCAGTCGAATTTCGTCGGTCAGTCGCAGCAGCAGCGGCGCCAGCCATCTCCCCAGCATCATCGCCGCGTAGAAAAACGAGGACGTCATGATCGCCATCGTCGGCGACATCTTCCCCAAGCTCTTCGAGTAGGTGGCCAGCCAGAAGCCAAAGCCGTTCTCGACGCCGACATATAGAAAAAAGAGCCCTGCCAAAATCCCCAGAGCGCCGTTCCTCCACGGAATTACCAAGGCCACTTTTCGGGCTGCGTCCCTGGCTGCGGACGGCTCGACAATCCACGCCGGCATGGCCGCGATCCCAATCGCCATCAACAGCGCGAACCCCGCCACCGTCGCCAGTAACAGCGGAACCTTATTGCTCCGGGCTGCCGCCCCGACAAGAAATGGACATGCAACCGCACCCGCGCTCCAGCAAAAGTTGAGAAGATTCAGGGTCGCGCTGCGCCGCCCTGGATTCACCTCCGCCACCATCAGGTTCGCCGCTGGAACCGCCAGCCCCAGCCCTCCGCCATACGCCCCGATGCAGAAAATTCCCATCGACTTCGGACCCACCAGCAGCAATCCAACCCCCGCACTCATCAGCAGAAGCCCAGTCTTGATCGCGAATCGAAATCCCCAGCGGCCAGCCAGCACGCCCGACAAGGCAACGGCCACAGTCGAAGCCACATACTGGACATTAATCAGTGCGCCCGCCTGGGAATAGTTCAGCGACCATCGTGCCGACAGGATCGGCAGCATCGGACCGAGCAGCACAGTTGCGACCCCAATCGGCACGAACGACGCATACGCCGCAAACGTAAGCGCCTTGGCCGAGTCTGAGGTGTTGGGTGAGTCAGGAGGGGACATGAAGAGACAGGCACGCTCCGCGGTTACTATACGCGAAGCGCGAGGCTAGGAAACTACCCGAGCCTTCGCCGTGGATTCCCTGACAACCAGCATTGGTTCGATCGCAATCTCTGAAGGATATTCCTTGTTCCCTTCAATCCGTTCCAGCAAAACCTGCGCCGCCACTTCTCCCATTCGCTTCAACGGCTGTTGCACCGTGGTCAAACTCGGAGTGTGAAACGCCGCCCCCGGGATATCATCGAACCCCAGCACCGAAACATCCTGGGGCACGCGCAGTCCCTGTTCCTGCAACGCTCGAATCGCGCCAATCGCCGAGATGTCATTGTAGGCAAACAGCGCCGTAAACGGCAGCTTGCGCGCCAGGAGTTGCTTGGTAAACGGATAGCCCAGCATCGGCGTCGGGTCGTCGGTGTCGATCTGCACCGTCAGTTCGGGGTCGATCTTCATCCCAATCTCAGCCGCCACCTGGCAAATCGCGGCCCAGCGGTCCATCGCATCCGAACTCAAGGGATTCCCCTTCATGAAAGCTACTTTCTCATGAGAAAACTCCTTCAAATGGTGCAGGGCCAGGACCGCCGCTCTGGCATGATCGAGGGTAATGTTGGTAACTCCCTTCAGCTTCTTGTGGCCAGCAACCGCAACCGTCGGCAGCACCGGCTCTTCCTGTACCGTCGTATCCACCGTGATGATTCCCTCAACGCCCCGCTCCGACAGCAATTGCGAATATCGATTCAGCAACTCAGCATCATGCCGGTGCACCACTGTCAGAAAAAAATAGTTGCGCTTCCTCAGGTATTGTTCAATGCCGCTGATGATGGGCGAACTGTAGGAGTCGCCAATCTCCTCCGCAATCACGCCGATGGTGTAAGTGCGTTTGTTGCGCAGCGTGCGGGCGAAAAAATTAGGCCGGTAGTTGAGTTCTTTGGCAGCCGCGTGGATCCGGTTCTTGGTCTCCTGCGGAATGGACCGGGCCGACGGCGAATCGTTCAGCACCGCAGACACCGTGCCCGGAGTAAGTCCTATATGCTGGGCAACTGCCTTGAGGGTAATGACCTCTGGTCTTTGGCCGGGCTTCTTGATTTGCCCCATGGTCTTCCAAGTTGCTTTAATCGATGACTCGCTAAACTCCGCGCGACACTTACTGAACTCCCAGAGCCTGGCCGTGGTTCCAAACCGTTGTCATTCCGAGCGAAGTGCAGTACCCGAGCAGTTTACGGTCACGCCTTCGCGTACCGTTGGCTGTTCGGCTTCGATCCGCTCAAAGCAAAAAACAAGATGTACAAGTAACAGATGACGGGAAGAAAGAACGCGTGATGAATGCCAATATGATCGGCAATCCAACCTTGTGCCACCGGAATAATCGCTCCCCCAACAATCGCCATGATCATCACTCCGGAACCATCCCCCGTAAGCGGTCCAAGTTCCGCCACCCCGAGCGTGAAGATGCTCGGAAACATGATCGAGTTAAAGAAGCCGACCAGGAGGATGCTATACATCGCGAAGTGTCCCGAAGTCAGCATCGAAATCGCAACCAGGGCAGCCGCGCAAACGGCGCAAATGCCCAACAGTCCTCGAGTGCTCACCTTCTGCAGGAGTGCGGAGCCGATGAACCGCCCGACCATTGCGCCGCCCCAGTAGAATGTGACGAAACTGGCCGCAACCTTCGCCGTCAAACCGCCAATCTCGGGCTGAGTGAAATAGTTGACCAGAAAACTCCCGATGGAAACTTCGCCGCCAACATAGACGAAAATACCGATCGCTCCGAAAATCAAACTCGGGTGCTTCCAGATCGAGTCGTTCACTTTCTCGCCGACTTTGTGCTGGGCGTGTGCGATGGTCGGCAACTTGAAACTGCCAATCGCAACCGCCAGCACGATCAACGCAATCCCCAGCCCTACGTAGGGCGCCTTGACCGACGCGGCTTCATGCAACCGGTAGGCCTGCAGAGCATCGGGCGCCATCGCTCGTATCTCTTCAATCGCCTTCGGAGCTGCACTCAGAATCAGCGCTCCTCCGAAATAAGGCGCCAAGGTAGTGCCCAATGAATTGAACGCTTGCGTCAGGTTCAGCCGGCTCGAAGCCGTCTCCGGCTTTCCCAACACGGTGACATAAGGATTCGCGGCCACTTGAAGGCAGGTGATTCCCGCGGCAAGAACAATAAGCGCGCCTAGAAACAACGGATACGAAGGAACACTGGCTGCCGGCACGAACAAGAAGGCCCCGACTCCCATGGTCAACAACCCCGCCACCATCGACTTCTGGTAGCCCATCCGGTCGACAAGTTTGGCGGAAGGCAGAGAGAAAACAAAATACGCGCCAAAAAATGCGAATTGGATCAACTGCGACTGGGTGTAATTCAAATCGAAAATCGATTTCAGATGCGGCACCAGAATGTCGTTCAGGCAAGTAAGAAATCCCCACATGAAGAAAAGCGTGGTCACCGTAGCCAGCGGAGCGCCGTAGCTTTGCCCCGAGCCCGGCGCCGTAGCTGTCGTAGAAGTGTTGGGGGCCGCGATCGCCATGAGTGCTTTATCCACCCTTCAAAGATTGTTGAATCGAATGTTGAACCTGATTCTCGGAACCAGATTGTCTGTACTGGAATGTCCGAATCAGAATCTTTTCAACCAAGGACGCGTCATCATAGCATCGCCCGACCCCGATCTTACCCATTTTTCTTCGCTTCCGCTCGTTTTCGTGCCCTAGAAAATCGTTTCTCTAGCCTTGACATTCCACCGCCCTTGCCCGAGACTGCAATCGTTTCCGCCTGTCGGATCTCCTCATCAGGCCACACTCATGCGCAAATACATCGTCTTAGCAGTCGCCGGCTCGTTTTTCCTGCTCCTCCAACCTGCACTCCTCGCCCAAACCGGTATATCTACTGGCATGTCTACCGCAGTCGTGTTCAGCGAGCCAGGCTTTCCCGCAGCCGACTCAGCCCTCCCTTCCCCCCAGCAATTGGCCGCCATGTTGCCCGGGGCTCAGTTGTCCGACGCCGACCACCTTCGCGATGCCCTGTCCGCGCCATCAACCCGCCTCCTCGTCCTTCCCTATGGCTCGGCTTTTCCCGAGCCAGCCTGGCCCGCTATCAAACAGTTCCTCGACAGCGGAGGCAATCTTCTCGTCCTTGGCGGCATGCCCTTCACTCGCGCCGCCTACCACGACCCCAACGGCTGGCACCTCCGCGACTACAGTGTCCGCTTCATCCGCCCACTCATGATCGACCAGTATCAGGAGACTCCCGGCTCCAGCGGACTGCAATTCCAGCCCAGTCCCGAGATGCCCTTGCAGCTTCCCGCGTTCTCATGGAAGCGCGCCTTCAGCCCCGTGATTCGTCTCAGCGCCGTCGATCTTTACCACCGCGGCGGCGCCGCCGGATCCATCGACGCTCGCCTCGACTCGCTCGCCTGGGGCATGCAGAATGGCCGCAAGCTCTCCGCGCCCGCTATCCAGATCGATCACTACCGCAACGGCTTCGACGGCGGACGTTGGATTCTCGCCAACGCGGAACTCTCGCCGGCATTTTTCGACAACTCCAGCCTCGTGCAATCCCTTGCCAGACGGGCATTGCAAGGTGCTGAGGAATTCACCGTGCGTCCCACCCTGCCGCTCTACCTCAACGGCGAGCCCATACAACTGCAAGTGGAATGGCATGCGTCAGTGCAACCCGCGCAGCCGGTTTCCCTGAAAATTACGTCCTTCCCCGAAACGCAGCCCTCGCATCGCTCGACCGTAACCGCAACCGTCGCGCCCAACGAACCGGTCACGCTGCCACCTCCCGAGGGCAAAGGCCTTTACACCATCGAAGCGCAATTGCTCGAAGGCGACCGCGTCCGCGCCATCTACCATTCCGCCTTCTGGATCCGCGACGAATCTTTCCTGCGCTCCGGTCCGCATCTCGGAGTCAATCATGACTACTTCGAGCTCGATGGCCAGCCCCTCGCGGTCGTCGGCACAACTTACATGTCGAGCGAAGTGCAGCGCCTCTATTTCGATCATCCCAATGTCTACGTTTGGAACCAGGATCTCGCCCAGATTCACGATGCCGGTCTGAATATGATCCGCACCGGCTGGTGGACCGGCTGGGACAAATTCTGCGATGAAAACGGTCAGCCCTACGAGCGCACCCTCCGCACGCTCGAGGCCTATCTCATGACTGCCCGCAAATACGGCCTTCCCGTGCAGTTCAATTTCTTCGCTTTTCTGCCGGACGTTCTCGGAGGTGCGAACGCTTTCCTCGATCCCGCAGCCGTCCGCCGCCAGCAGACTTTAATTTCGTCCGTAGTCGCGCGCTTCCACGACGTTCCTTACCTCGCCTGGGATCTCATCAACGAGCCCAGCTTTTCACAACACCTCTGGAGAACCCGCCCTAACGGCGACGCCATCGAGCTCGCCGGCTGGAATCAGTGGCTGAGCGAGCGTTATCCCGACCGCGCGAAACTCGCCGCACTCTGGAATGTCCCTCCCGATTCCGTCTTAGGAACGATTTCTCTTCCCCGCGAAGAAGAGTTCTCGCCGCGCGGCATGTACACCGGGACCAACTCGCTCCGCCTGCATGACTATTTTTTGTTTGCGCAGGAATCCTTCACGCACTGGGCTCGCACCATGCACGACACCATTCGCTCCGCCGGCTCGCAACAGCTAGTCACTATTGGCCAGGATGAAGGCGGCATTCAAGACCGCCTCTCGCCAGCGTTCTGGGGCTCGTCCGTCGACTTCACCACCAATCATTCCTGGTGGCTCGACGACAACATCCTGTGGGATTCGCTCGCCGCCAAGCAGCCCGGTGAAGCCATGCTGATTCAGGAAACCGGACTACAGCGTCAGTTGAACCTCGACGAGATCGCCCGCCGCACCCCGGAAAGCGAGGCCGCCCTTCTCGAACGAAAGATAGCGACATCCTTCATTCAAGGCTCCGGCGCGATCGAATGGCTGTGGAACACAAATTCCGACATGACGGAGAGCAACGAAACTCCCATCGGCGCTGTGCGCACCGACTACACCGAGAAGCCGGAAGCCACGCTGCTCAGGTCCCTCGCTCAGTTCGCGCCGTCGTTACAGCCGCATCTCCGCGATCCGCAGCTGCCTTCCATCGCCATTGTCACCTCGCAGGCCGCCCAGTACTCGGCGCTCGCGGATTTCCAACTGGCGGCCCAACAGAACGCGGTGCGCGCCCTCGCCTACGAGGTCCACATGCCCGCCTACGTGATCGCAGAAAATCAGATCGAGAAGTTAGGATCGCCGAAGCTGGCCATTCTGCCGTCTCCGCAGGCGCTCAGCGAATCCGCATGGCAGTCGCTACTGAAATACGTCGATGCGGGAGGCAATCTCCTCATCACCGGCCCCGTTGATCGCGACGAGCACTGGCAAATCGTCCATCGGGCCGCGGCACTCGGCCTCGCAGCACATACCGAACCACTGACCTACCACGATGCCACGATCCATCTCGGAGACCGTTCGATTTCCTTGGCCTTCGACCAGCAGGATCAAAACTGGCTCGACTCCCTGCACTTCGAAGATGCATCCACTCTCAAGGAAATTTCTCACGGCAAGGGCCGCATCTTCTGGACTTCCTACCCGGTCGAAATCTCCGAAGACCCGCACTCAACTTCAGAACTCTACGCCTACGTTGCGTCCCGGCTGAACATTTCGCCAATGTTTACGCAGCAATCACCGCTTCCACCCGGTGTTCTGGTTTTTCCAACGGCTCTGGCCGATTCCGTTCTCTATGTCCTGGTCTCCGACTCCGCGAACGACACTGCCATCAACCTCCACGACCAAACCACCGGCGCGCAGCTGGTATTTTCTCTGCCGGCCGAACACGCCGCCTTAATTGTCATTGGAAAAAAGGAAAAGAAAGTCGTGGCCAAATACGGCTTCTAGCTGCGCGATCAAAGGCGATTCAGGGAAATCGAGAGAAGAGAAACCGAGAGGGGAGAAACCGACGACTGTCCCATTTCTCGCGTTTTTTGCGAGAAGTGGAGATTTTCCGTTGCCCCAAGGACGGCGTCGCTTAGCCGTGTAACATGGCCCTCTGCTCCGCCAACTGCTCCGCCAGAAACTTCAAGTACTCTTCCATCCCGTCACCGGTTTTCGCCGAGAGGCGAAAAATCTGCATTCCCGGCCGCACCGAGTGAATGCTCGACCGCGCCGCGTCCCAGTCAAACTCAACCGCGCCCGCCAGTTCGTTCTTGCTGATGACCGCAACGTCCGCGCTGTTGAAGATCGTCGGATATTTCAGGGGCTTGTCCTCTCCCTCCGTCACCGACATCAGCACCAGACGAAGATTCTCCCCCAGATCATATGACGAAGGGCAAACCAGGTTCCCCACATTCTCGATAAACAAGAAATCCAGTTGATGCAGATCCCACCCATCGAGCGCCTTCTGCACCATCGCCGCCTCCAGATGGCACAACGTCCCAGTCGTGATCTGCTTCACCGGAGCCTTGCTCCGCGCCAGCCGTACCGCATCGTTCTCGGTCGCCAGATCTCCCACCAGCGCCGCTACTCGATAGCGAGGCTGCAGTTGAGTGAGCGTTTTCTCCAGGAAGGTCGTCTTCCCCGAACCGGGACTCGAAACCAGGCTCACCACAAAAACTCCCGCCTCGCGGAATTCTTCGCGCAGAGCGTGCGCAATCACGTCGTTCTGCTTCAGTACATTTCTGCGCACTTCGACCAGACGTGGCTCGCTCATCCCTGTACCCCCGGCTCCCGCACTTCATCCTCTCGCACGTCGTCCAGTACTTCGAGCGCAAATACCTCAAGCTCCTTGCCTTGCCGAACGTCCATCGTCGGCGCTCCGCATTCCGGACACTGAAACAATTGCACCGATGGCAGCTCCTGTGTTTTCTGGCATTGCGCGCAAAATATAATTACAGGAACCTCCTCCACCATGAGTCGTGATCCTTCGAGCGGTGTATCCTGGCAGGCGACTTCATACGAGAACAGCAGCGCATCCTTGACTACACCTGAAAGTGCGCCCAGCCGCAGATGTACGGCACTGACTTGCACGCCGCGACGCTGCGACTCTTCCATCGCCGCGTCCACAATGCCCATCGCAATCGAAAGCTCGTGCATCCTCGCCGTGCGTATTCTATACCGATCAACCTCTTGCTCATTTCACCAGCTGCCCAATAAACACACCGTAGGGCTCCAGCGTCACCACGTCTCCAGTCGCGGAGGTTTTCCCGGTTGCGACCAGGCTCTTCGCCGACGAGAACCCACTCTTGCTGAGTTCAAAGCTCACCTTCTGCTCCGCTCCCGACATATTCAGCACGACTAGAACCGCCTGATCCTTATACGATCGCAGGTATGAGAGCACGTTCTGATCGTTCTCATTGAGCGGAATATAGCTCCCATCCAACAGAGCCCGATTCGTGTGCCGCAGCTTGAGCACCTTCTTGTAGAACACCAGCACCGAATCTGGGTCTTTGGACTCGTCGGCGACGTTGTGCGTCTT
>JBELAE010000229.1:0-8086 GCA_049509155.1 Candidatus Sulfotelmatobacter sp. | reverse complement strand
ATATCGCGCGTGCTGGTGACCAGCAGGGTGGGCGGCATGCCGTGCAGGTCGGCAAAGATTGGCGAGAGCACGGGATCCTTGCGATCGGTCTTGCCGACATATTCATCATTCGGCAGGTGATTGGCATCGATCGGTTCCAGTCGTCCGGGAAAACCGTTGAGAGTGAACAGTTGCCGGCTGTCGCCGACGCGGCTATAGTCGCCAAGGCCGGAGAAGATGCCGAGCGCGGCGGGCAGTGGCAGTCCGAGTTGCTTCAGACGAACCACCACTTCGCAGGTGAGAATTGCTCCCGCTGACGTGCCGTAAATTCCAATGTTATGCGGCGGGTACGTTTTCAGCAGTTCTTTGTAGACCACGACCACGTCATCCACGGCAGCCGGAAATGGATTCTCCGGGGCGAGACGATAGTAAACAGAAACGACTTTGATTTTCGCCAGGTTCGCGATGGGCACGCCCTCGATCAACGAGCCCGAGTCGGAATTGAATCCGCCACCGTGCAGATTGATGAGCACGCGCTGGCCTGCTGGAATCGACAGGGGCGTGATGATGTCGGTGCGAACGCCCGCCGTCGTGGTCTCCTCGACATTCACCGGATAAAGTTTGCGCGCCTCGGCGGAGTCTGTCTTGCGCCAGATGTCGGTGCGAGCGCGGCGTTCGGCGAGCGATTCCGGCGGCCCGACTTTCTGCTGGTCCAGCGATTCGAGCCACTTCTGCGCTTCCGGGCTGATGGTTGCCGGCATCGGAACGACGCGCGTAAGGTGCGCGGTGCCGTCGGCGTCGAAGGTAGCTGAATCCTGTGGCGGGGCTGACATGGATTGAGCTGCTAAAGTTGGAGCGATCGCCATAACGGCGATCAGGTGCAGCATTGTGATTTTCATCGAGATATTTGTATCAAAGAAATTGTGGCTCGGGAACGAGTCTCCTGCTTTGCGAGAAAACTCAGAGCTTGTCGATAAACTCTTCTGTGGTGACGCCAGCCTGCTTCAAAATTCCTCGCAGCGTTCCAGTTGCTAAGTCGACGTGCAACGGAACAACGCAACCAGTGACTCTCTCGGCTCCGGTGCGCTTCAGAACAACGTGACTTCCACGCTGGCGAGTCTGTGTGAAGCCCAACCGTTCGAGTGCGCGGATTGCTTCTGCCCCAGAGATCCGGGGCAGTTTAGGCATAATGCGCCTCAAAGACAGTTACGAGCGGGCGGCTGGATTCTTCGGGCGGGAACTCTTCCAGGTACAGTTCCGTCGCTTCCTTGAGGTTGGACACGGCTTCTTCGACACTCTTTCCTTGGCTGACCGTGCCCACCTCCGGGCACTCGGCCACATAGAACTCACGTTCCTTATGCAAGACCGCGGTGAATGTGCCGACCGGCATTTTTGGTCCTCCTGAAAATCTCGCCTTTACGCCAGCGTGTACTTGCCCCGCTCAATCATCTTTTGCGCAATTTGCTGTCTCAGTTCGATGGTGTTGAACGGTTCGTACTTCGCCAGGCGACGCAGGATGGCGAGCTGTGTGCGCAGCATGTCGCCATCCGCAACCGCGGCGATTACCTTCCGCGCAGCAGACTCGACCTTCTCAAAAGCCTGTGACAGATACACGCGGGTCATGGCAATCGGCAGAGCCGCGCCGGCTTCGCCTTTGGTCTCGACGATTTTCTGCGCGCGCAGCACCGCTGATTCCATCGCATAAGTCTCAATGGTCATGTCGGCGATTGCGCCCATGATTTCCTGCTGATCCTGAATCGCCTGCATGTATTTCTGCGTGGCCGCGCCGGAGGCGAACAGCCCCAGCTTCTTGGCCTGCGCCACTATCTTTCGCTCTTCGGGCAGCGCGCCTTCCAGCTCCTCCGCCATCGACGGACCCGAGAGGACTTCATCCATCAGCTTTTTGATCGCAGGCATCAGCGGCAACTGCCCAGTCATCGCGCGCTTCAACAGGAAACCCGTGATGATGAGCCGGTTAATCTCGTTGGTGCCTTCGAAGATGCGGTTGATGCGGGCGTCGCGGTACGCCCGCTCGGCGGGATACTCTTCGACAAACCCGTACCCGGCGTAAATCTGCACGGTCTCGTCGACGACGTAGTCGATCATCTCCGAGCCCCACACTTTAATAATCGAGCACTCGACGGCGTATTCCTCGATCGCCTTCAGCGTCTGCTTGGCCGCGTCGGCGGCCGATTTGTCGACTTCGCTCAAAGCCACGTCCATCATGCCGACCGTGCGATACACTAGCGATTCGCCCACATACAGAAGGGTCGCCATGTTGGCGATTTTCTCCCGCACCAGTCCGAAGTCGGCAATGACTTTGTTGAATGCCTTGCGCTGCTTGGCATAGCCGATGGCGTTCTCCAGCGAAACCCGGCCTCCGCCCACGCACATCGCGCCCAGCTTGAAGCGGCCCACATTCAGAATGTTGAAGGCGATTACGTGCCCCTTGCCGATTTCGCCTAGCAGGTTCTCGACCGGAACTTTGCAGTCGTTGAGAATAATGGGGCAGGTCGACGAGCCGCGAATCCCCATCTTGTGCTCTTCCGCGCCGACCGAGAAGCCGGGGAAAGTTCTCTCCACCAGAAACGCGCTGAACTTCTCGCCATTGATTTTGGCGAAGACCGTGAACAGGTCGGCGAAGCCGGCGTTGGTGATCCACATTTTTTCGCCGTTGAGCACGTAGTGTTTGCCGTCGGCAGAAAGCTCGGCGCGAGCCCGGCAGTTGAGCGCGTCCGAGCCCGAAGAGGCTTCCGACAAGGCATAGGCGCCGACAACTTCACCGGCGGCGAGCCGCGGCAGATATTTGTTCTTCTGTTCTTCGGTGCCGAAATACACAATGGGCAATAGGCCGATGCCGCTGTGCGCGCCCCAACTGGTGGCGAAGCCGGCATATTTCGCGATGTGGTCGGCGATCACGGCGGCAGTGACTTTGTCCATTTCGAGGCCGCCGTAGGCTTCCGGAATCTCGACGGCACTCAGCCCGAGTTCCCCGGCCTTTTTCAGCAGCGCGCGCGAAACCGAGAAGTCTTTGTGCTCGATCTTCTCGACATTCGGCAGAATCTCGTTGACGGCAAACTCTTCCGCCGTCTGCCCGATGAGTTGATGCTGCTCGCTGAAATCTTCGGGCGTGAAAATGTCTTCGGGCTGCCGCGATTCCAGCAAAAAGCTGCCGCCAGAAATCCTGGTTCTAGGAACTGCGGTGGTCGTCGCCATGTCTATCCCTCACTAAAGAAAACGCCGACTCCGAAGAGCAGCGAAACTACACTCTAATTCTAATGCCGGAAAGAATGGAATGATAGGAGGGAAACGGCGTGGTAGCCTGTCTGGAGCCTCGGGTTTCTTTTAAAGGCGTCATCCCGGATTCGGCGCAGTATAGCCAGGTGAGAGATCTCGCGTGAGAGCTCCTAAGAATCGTAGTTGTAAGCGACGGTCCTGTTCCAGTCTCACCTCACCAGATCGAACGAGAGCCCCGCCGAATAGCCGCGCTCCCCAAAGCCGCTGAAGGGGAACGCTGTCGGCGACCTTCGCTGGCATGCTTGATATCTATTCTGCAACTCCCGGTAGAAACTGGCTTCGCTGTCCGCTGAACCACTCGCGGCCGAGCATTGCTGCGGATCGGTGGAGCATGCGCTTTGCCGCGCCGCTTCCGCCGCCTGCATGCGCTGTGCCTGCCGCTCCATCATCAGGCGCAACCCGCTGCAGTCGTCGAGAAGGGGCTGCGGCAGGCAAGCGCCGCTGTCCCGAGCTGCTCCCCCCGGGCAGTGACGGCGGAAGTTGTAGGCGTTGTCAACAACCGTTCCTCCGCATCCGCGTTCAGGACAGACCGGGCACGGACCTTTGAAACAGACCGGGCGCCGCAGGTCAGCGACCGGCCTTACCGCGGGTGCCGGGGTTGGTTTGGGCCGCCTGAAGGGATACACGAAAAAAGAGAAGAAGCTGCGTTTCTGAACACCTGCATTGGCCTCATGAATCGAATGCGAGGTCTTCGGCTGAGCCCCGCGCGCAGCGGACGGCGATGACGCTGGTGCCGAGCCCGAACTGTGAGCACTCGAGCTATGCGCCGACCCGCCAGAACTGTGGCTGGCGGAACTCCCCGAAGAAGCGGACCCGCCCGAGGAACCGCCGTGCGAACCACCACCGCCTCCGCTTGAGGAAGCGCCGGAGGAACCGCCGCCAGAACTCCCGCCGCCACCCCCCGAATGTTGTGCCAAGGTATTGGAGGAGAACAGCAGAATTACCGCAAGAGCTAAAGTGAAGAGCAACGCCGCAGGACACACAGTGGAGAGCCGCATAGAGCACCTCCTACCGACCGAACCTTAATGACCGAACCTTAATGGCCGAACCTTACTCGCCGAAAGCTTATTCAACGAACGGGGCCTGGGAGGCCTCGTCTTTCCTGGACGCTCTGCGTCCAACAAAAGAATACTCCTTGACCGTGTCAAGGAGCATAGGAGTCGAGTAAAGAATTGTTACGATTGGCCGCTTAACGGTATTGCGTAACCGACCGCATCTCCGTGGTCTTCAACTGGTAGCGTGTCGAAGGTCGGCAGGTCGAATAGCCCGCCGGGTGCGTGGAGTCAGACTCTTTGGAGTCACGCGCGACCACGTAGCTGCGGATGGCGTAGCAGGTCGGCTGGTCTTCCAGTTGCGCGTCCCGAGTGATAATCCTTACCGAACCGCTATTCAGCTTGAAGTTGCGAATGTCGGAAAAATCCTTAAACTGGCTGAAATCGAACTGGCCAAGACGTATTTGGTCGAGAGGATTCTGCTCGGAGCCGATGCCGGCCGGAGGTATCGGGTATATCCTCCAAGGCTCCGATGCCGCGGCAGCCCTGGTATTACTCAGATCGAAAACAGAAGTGTCTCCAACTACCCGAAAGCTTTGAGATTGCTGATCCTGAGCCAAGGCGGACACGGAGCAAAGCACCAACGCGGCGACGAAAAGGCGGGCGAGACTCATAGGAACCCTCCTGGGCCGAATTATACCGCCGTTCCTAGTTCAGATTCTCGAAAATTCCGGCAGCGCCCATGCCTCCGCCGACGCACATGGTGACCATGCCGTAGCGGCCGCTGCGGCGCTTCAGTTCGCGGATCACGCTCGCGGTCAGCTTGGCTCCCGTGCATCCCAGCGGATGTCCCAGCGCAATCGCGCCGCCGTTAGGATTCACTTTCTCCGGGTCGAGTCCCGCTTCTTTGATGACGCCCAAGGCCTGCGCCGCGAACGCTTCGTTCAACTCGATTACGTCGATGTCAGCGAGCTTCAACCCAGCCATTTTCAACGCCTTCGGAATCGCGAACACGGGGCCGAGTCCCATTTCCTCTGGCTTATATCCTGCAGTCGCGAAAGCGACATAGCGAGCCAGCGGAGTGATGCCCAGCGCCTTCGCACGCTCGGCCGACATGACCACGGCCGCGGCTGCCCCGTCCGACATCTGCGACGAATTCCCAGCCGTCACCGTGCCTTTCACGTGAAACGCAGGCTTAAGCGCGAGCAGCGCTTCGAGCGAGGTGTCACCGCGCGGCCCTTCGTCAATCTTGAAGACAATCTCCTGCCGTTTCGGTTTCGAGCCGTTCGGCGTGCTGAAGCTAACCGGCACGGGCACGACTTCGTCGGCGAACTTTCCCGCCTGAATTGCGGCCAGCGCCTTCTGGTGGCTGCGCAGGGAGAACTCATCCGCCGCCTCACGCGTGATGCCGACGCGCTGCGCGACCCGCTCGGCGGTCAGCCCCATGGTGAGATAAGCGTCTGGATAATGCTCGACAAGCCACGGATTGGGCGAAATCTTGTGGCCTCCCATGGGAATCATCGACATCGACTCGGTGCCGCCGGCGACGATCACTTCCGCCCCGCCACTCATGATGCGCTCGGCTGCCATGGCAATCGCCTGCAGTCCCGAAGAACAGAACCGGTTGATGGTCAGCGCCGAAACTTCCACGGGCAGTCCCGCTCGCAGCGAGGCGATGCGGGCCACGTTCATCCCCTGCTCGGCTTCGGGCATGGCGCAGCCCAGGATGACGTCTTCAATCTCTTTGGCGTCGAGTTGCGGCACGCGTTCCAGCGCGCCCTTGATCGCGACCGCGGCCAGCTCATCGGGGCGGGTGGCGCGGAGCGTGCCTTTGTAGGCGCGTCCCACGGGCGTGCGAACCGAAGAAGCGATGATGACTTCACGCATGATATTTCTCCGCTGTTGTCTGGCTACCGATTAGATGCCTGCCATCTTTCGCCGGCTTCAAGTGCGCCGTTCGTGCGAACGACTGTTCACTTCGCTGGAGCGAAAAAGAAATAGTCGGCGGTGTAGCTGCTTTTCGTCTCCGCGTCTTTGTGCGACTCATCGCAGGCGTCGTTGCCGGGCTTTCCGCCGTGGGTGTGGACGCGCTGAATTGTGGTCACCTTTGCCAGCTGACCTTTTCCCGCGTTGCTCACCACGTTCACCAGCAGCCAGGGGATGGAGTCGGAATCGAGCGAGTCGACGTGGGCCGCGGCTTTGCCCGAGACTTCACTGCCATCTTTCAGCTCCCAGGTCGGCAGCTTCGTGGTTGCGTCGGCGAAATGCTGGCCCATCGCTTTGTCTTTCCTATCGCTGAGTTCGGCCTCGGGACCCTTCAATGTCCAGGTGAACTTGCCGTCCGCGCCGGCTTGGCATGTATAGATCTGAGATCCCTTGGCATGCGCGGAGAGCACCGGCTCGAGGCCAGCGGGAACGGCAATTGCGTCCGGCACGTCGGGAGCAACCTCCTCCGCGGGGGCGTCTTTCTGCGCGTTGGCTTGGGCGTTTGCGAGTGGTGCGAAAGAAATGAAGACGGTCAGACCAACGACCGCAGCAGTTAGCAGGGGTCTCTTTATGGCGGGCATGAGGCGATTGTAGCGCAGCGGAAATGCGAGGAGCGAGTTGAAGGTCCCGCGCGATTGTGCCTCCTAGGGTTCACTTTTCCGTGAATGCATCGCCGACCAGCGCTTCAATCCATTCTTCCGCTTCGCGTTCGTGTGTCGCATCGCTGGCCATATCACGATACTGGTTTTCTAAGGCTACTGATCCGTCGACACGCAGATTCGAAGATCCTTCCGGCCTCCAAATGATCACATTAAACAACTCATCCGGGAGGAGACCAATGGCTGGCTGTTTAGCGAGATGAAAAGCGTTTCGAGTGCGTTTACTTGCTAGAAATCTCCGAACTTGCTCGACGGAACTCATCTGCTCACACGCTGGATCGTAAGGTACGATCGTTCGGACGAAATCAACCTGAATATTCGCGAACGCCCCGATCACGGCGCTGATACGCTTAACTGTTCGCGAGAGGCGCGGTTTCGCGGGATTCTGTAGGTAGAAGAAGTGAACATCAAAATCCTTGACGCCGCGACCAAGTCCCATACATTGAAGTGCGGCGCCTTGGCATAAAGCAACGGCAATCAGGCGATCGCGGTAAACTCCAATTAGGTGGGCATTGCGCCGAAAAAAATCAATCTCCTCCTCCTTCGCGAGCCTCCTCAGCGCTTCTAGTTCTTTCTCACCGACTGCCTGATTGATATAGTCATCGTTCATTTTGAATCCCTTAATTCCTCAGCGTCTTCCCCGTCTTCAGCGTGAACTGAATTCTATCCTGCGTCTTTTTCTCGCCGCACAGTGATTTGAAGGCCTCGCGTTCGAGGTCGAGGATGTACTGCTCGCTCACCGGAGTGCCGGGCGTGACGTTGCCGCCGCAGAGGACTTCGGCGATCTTGCCGCCCAGCTTTACCTCGTAGTCGGTGATGTAGTCGCCCTGGCGCATGAGGTGGACGCCCATCTTGAGCGCGGCCAGAAGACTCTCACCGGGCGCGGGAATGTCGGTGCGTGGCACGGGTGGCTCATATCCGGCGCGGGCGAGTTCGAGGGCCCGGGCCTTGGCGTCAGAGAGTACGCGCTCGCGGTTCATGGTGATGCGGTCGGCATCGGAGACGAAGCCCAGGCCACGGGCCTCATGCGCCGAGGTGGCGACCTTGGCGGTGGCGATGGTTTCGAAGGCTTTCTTGATGGCTTCCATCATTTCGACGGAACCGGCCAGCGCTTCCCCAGAGACTTTGCCGCGCGAGGCAGCGGCGCTATCCACGGCGCGCAGGAGCATTTCC
>JBELAE010000228.1:0-13786 GCA_049509155.1 Candidatus Sulfotelmatobacter sp. | reverse complement strand
CGGCTTATGCAGCAAGCATAGGGCTGCGGGGAGTTGATCTGTTGCAGCCGGAGGAATATGAGATTCCGCGGCGGTATGGGCTGGTTTGCACGATGGGATATGCGGGGGGCGGGGAGATCGGAAAGGCTCTGAACCGCGTCGAGAACCATGCGGCGATTGAGCAGGCGTTTCGGACGAATATTCCGCTGGCGGCTAAGGCGGGGGTGCCGAACGTGATTACGTTTTCCGGGAATCGTGGCGGCATGGCGGATGAAGAGGGGGCGCGCAATACGATCGCGGGGCTGAATCGCGTGAAGAAGATTGCGGAAGATCACGGGGTGACCATCTGCCTGGAATTGCTGAACAGCAAGCGCGATCATCACGATTACATGTGCGACCATACGGCCTGGGGCGTGGGGGTGGTGGGGGAAGTGAATTCGCCGAATGTGAAATTGCTTTACGACATTTATCACATGCAGATCATGGAAGGCGATCTGATCGAAACCATCCGGCAGAACCTGGCGTGGATTGGGCATTTTCACACGGGTGGCGTGCCGGGACGGCATGAACTTGATGGGACGCAGGAAGTGCAGTGGGATGGAGTGATGCGGGCGATTGCCGACGCTGGGTTTGTCGGGTATGTGGCGCATGAATTTGTGCCGGTGGGGGATCCGATGGAGTCGTTGCGGAGGGCGGCGGAGTTGTGCGATGTGTAGGCGGCATTCGATTCGGGGCGAGAGGCGCGGGGGCTGAAGCCCAGTTGATTCTTGCTCGTTTTGCGCGGCGCTGAAGCGCCGCTCTTCCACGGTGGTACACGCATGCGCTTTTTCTTACAGGTTGTGGAAGGCGCGCCCTTTCTTTATCTGTTCTACGGCCTTGTCCGATTTCTATGGAAAGAATTTGCGTCGGAGCGGGGTTAGGGCCCATCCTTGTAGGGTGCGACATTCGGGAACTCTGAACCTGCCGCGGGCCGCTCGGCGCCGCGCTTCTTTTATACTTCAGCGCATGCGATTTTCACGGGCTCTGCTGGCTCTGATCGTGCTTCTCGCGCTGGCCGCATCGCGTCCCACCTTTTCGCAAAGTACGCGAAAGGATGGGGCACCCGCGGTTCCTTCACTTCCTTCACTTCCTGCGAATTCTTCTGCTTTGCAATCCTCTCCCGATGTCGATCCGCCGGGACTTTTGTATCAGGGTACGCCGGAGGAGATTCCGCAGGATCAAGGGATGGCCGGGCTGCGGCTGGAATTGCTGCGGCTGGGGACCACGGCGCGGCTGATGCAGGTAGTGGCGCATCCGGATGATGAAGATGGTGGGATGCTGACGATGGAGGCGCGGGGGCGTGGGGTGAGCACGCTGCTGATGACGCTGAATCGTGGGGAGGGCGGGCAGAACAAGATTGGAAGCAATTTGTCGGATGTGCTGGGGGTGCTGCGGGCGGAGGAGTTGCTGGCGTCGGACCAGTATTACGGCGTGCAGGAACGGTTTTCGCGAGTTGCGGATTTTGGATTTTCTAAGTCGCCGGAGGAAACTTTTCAGAAGTGGGGCGGGCACGACACGGCGCTGGCGGATATGGTGCGGGTGATTCGGACGTTTCGTCCGGATGTGCTGGTGGCGCGGTTTTCGGGGACGGAGCGGGACGGGCACGGGCACCATCAAGCGTCGAGCATTCTGGCGAAAGAGGCGTTCCGCGCGGCGGCTGATCCGAAGCGGTTTCCCGAGCAGATTGCGGCGAGGTTGCTGCCCTGGCAGGCGAAGAAGTTTTACATTGGAAATGTATGCGGGTTTGGGGCGATGACTTGTCCGGATGCGGATTGGACTTTGAAGTTGAATACGGGCGAGCGTAACGCGGATCTGGGAACGGGGTATATACAGTTCGCGATGCAGGGGTTGCGGCATCAGATGTCGCAGGGCGCGGCGAACTGGACGATTGATCCGGGAGACCGGTTTACGTTTTACCGGCTGGTGGATTCGGTGGTGCCTTCGACTGTGGGGAAGGACGGGCATGAGAAGAGTTTCTTTGACGGGATTGATACATCGTGGGCGGCGCTGGCAGGGGGAGTGGAAGAGAAGAAAGTTCCTCGACTGCGGATGGAGTTGGCCGAAATTGCGAAGCAGGTTGGCGCGGCGGTTGCGGCTGCGAAAGGAACTGATGCAGCGAGTGCGGCCGATCCTTTGATGAAAGTTGTGGCTGGGCTGACTCGTGTGAGTAGCGAAGTGCGGGCGAGCACCTTGAGCGCGGCGGCGCAACTCGACTTGCTGACGCGGATCGCGGAGAAGCAGCAGGAGGCGGAGACGGCGCTGAATCTGGCGCTGGGCGTTAGTCTTACCGCGGATGTGTCATCCGGGGACAAACACGACGCTGCGGTGCCGAAAGAAGCGGACGCGGTGACCGCGGTTTCGCCGGGACAAGAGTTCATGGTGGCGGTGACGTTTCACAACGGATCGAAAGTGCCGCTGGTGATTGATCATTTGAAGCTGGACGTTCCCGCGGGATGGAATACGCTCAGCGGGAAGACGCGACCGGAGATTATCAAGGGGGGAGACGATCTGCATGCGAACTTCCGGTTGCGCGTGCCGAAGGGCGCGGGCTATACGCGGCCTTATTGGCACAGAGATGATCCGGATACGGAGGCGGTGAATCATATTGACAACGAGAAGTACGCGACGCTTCCCTTCCCGCCTCCGGCGCTGCGGGCGCGGGTGGAGTATACGGTGGGCGGATCGGGCGCAGGGGCGACGAGGAACGGGATTAATGCGGTGGTGGTCACGCCATTTCTGGACGAGAGCGGAAAGAAAGTTCCGCGTCCACTGGCGATTGTGCCGGCATTTTCGGTAATGCTGGAACCGGGGACGCAGGTGATTTCGACGCACAATGGATCGACTTCCACCGTCGCGGTGGGAGTGACTGGAAATCTTACGCGCGCGATGCGCGGCAAGCTGGAGTTGGAGTTGCCGGCGGGCTGGCGTTCGGAGCCGGAGCAACTGGCTGTGGAGTTTGCGCGCCGCGGAGAGAAGCAGGATTTTCAGTTCAAGGTGTTCCCTGCCGGATTGCAGGAAGGGCGGGCGGTCATTCGCGCGGTGCTGGAATCGGAGGGTGAGAAATACAGTGAGGGATACACGCTGGTCACGCGCGAAGATCTGGGCAGTTTTTATTATTACCAGCCGGCGCGGCAGCGGGTGAGTATTGTCGATGTGCAAGCGCCGCATGATTTGAAAGTCGGCTACATCATGGGCGCGGGGGATGATATTCCGACGGTGCTGAAGCAGGTGGGGATGGATGTGACTTTGATTCCCGCGGAGAAGATTGCGAGCGAGGATTTAAGCAGGTACGGAACGATCGTGCTGGGGATTCGGGCTTACGACACGCAGAAAGATGTGGTGACCAATAATAAGAAGCTGCTCGAATTTGTTTCCGCGGGCGGGACGCTGGTGGTGCAGTACAACGCGTCGGTTGGAGATTTTAACAGCGGGAAGTTCACTCCTTATTCTGCGGAGCTGAGCCGGGAGCGGGTTACGGTCGAGGAGGCTCCAGTGGAAATTCTGGCACCGGAGGATTCCGTTTTTCATTATCCCAATACGATTACGGCGCGCGATTTCGACGGCTGGGTGCAGGAACGCGGGTTGTATTTCATGGATAAGTGGGACGATCATTTCACGGCGCTGTTGTCGAGTCACGATCCGGGAGAAGATGCACAGAAGGGCGGGTTGCTGCGGGCGCAGTATGGCAAGGGAACTTATATTTATGCAGCGTATGCGTTTTTCCGGCAGTTGCCGGCGGGCGTGCCGGGAGCGGTGCGGCTGTATGTGAACCTGTTGAGCGCGGGGCATGAGAAGAAGTGAGCAGGGGTTAGGGGTCAGAGCCTAGGGATTAGAAGTTAGCCGGCTTCGAAAGGGATAGTTATGCGGGCGATTCGGATTTACTCCTACGGCGGTCCGGAGGTCATGCGGTTGGAGGATCTGCCGACGCCGGTCCCTGGGTCGAAGCAGGCTTTGGTGCGGGTGGAAGCCGCGAGCGTTAATTATCTTGATCTGCAAAAGCGGCGCGGTCAACTGGTGGGGCAGGCTTTCTATCGTCGAGCGGATGCAGGAGAGCCGGAATTCCCAGCCACTTTGGGGAGCCAGGGAGTTGGAGTGGTGGAAGCGCTCGGGCCGGATGTTCACAATGTCCGCGTGGGAGACCGGGTTGCATTCGCGGGAAATTCTTATGCTACACATGCGGTGGTGCCGGCCTCGTGGTTGATTGGGGTGCCGGAGAGCATTACGGTCGAGCAGGCGGCGGCCGGAATGAACCAGGGGTTCCTGGCATATGCCTTCACGCATTTTGCCTATCCGGTGAAACCCGGCGATTGGTGCCTGATTCAGGCTGCGGCTGGGGGCATTGGGCTGTTGCTTTGTCAGATGGCGAAAATTCGTGGGGGGCGGGTGATTGGCGTGACCTCGACCAGAGAGAAATCCAAGTTCGTGAAAAAGGCTGGCGCCGATGAGGTCGTCATTTCCAAAGAATCGGATATTGCGAAGGAAGCGCGGCGCATTACCGACGGTCGCGGCGTCGCTGTGGTTTACGACGGGGTTGGTAAGGATACATTCGAGGCAAACCTCAACAGCCTTGCGCCCGGTGGATATCTGGTGATCTATGGTCAATCCAGCGGGTATGTGCCGCCGTTTGACTTGATGACCCTGCAGGAAAAAGGTTCACTATTCATCACGCGCACGAACGGGCTGCCTTACCGGAAAGAATATCCTCGATATCTCGAGCAGTTCGTCGGCTGGGTGAAGGAAGGCCAGCTTTCCATCAGAATTGATCGGACCTATCCGTTGGCCGAAGCTGCGCAGGCGCATGCCGCATTCGAAGAGCGCCAGATCAGCGGCCGAGTGTTGCTTCTTCCGTAGCAGCAGCGATCACAAGACGCCGCGAACAAATGTCATCTCCATCGCCAGATGCTTCGGGGTCTCCTAGTCTGATCCGCGGGATGGGACTATGGTCGGCGACCGCGATGAACATGATTGACATGATTGGAGTGGGACCGTTCATCACGATGCCGCTGGTGGTGAGCGCGATGGGCGGGCCGCAGGCGCTGCTAGGGTGGGTTGCGGGAGCACTGCTGGCGGTGTGTGACGGGCTGGTGTCGGCGGAATTGGGCGCGGCGCTGCCGGCGTCGGGCGGAACGTATCGTTACTTGCGGGAGATGTATGGGCCGCGAAAATGGGGACGGCTGATTTCGTTCCTGTTTATCTGGCAGGTGTCATTCTCTGCACCTCTCTCGATTGCCACGGGATGCATTGGGCTGGCGGGCTACGCGGCGTATTACTGGCCGGAACTGGACGTGGTGTATGCGCATCATGAGGCGGCGATACACATTCCGTGGGCGGGAACGCTGCAGGCCAGCTGGATCGTCACGCCGGGGACGGCGGTTGCGGTATTGATTTGCTTCTTTACGGTGCTGCTGCTTTACCGGAACATCACGGCGATTGGGCGGCTGTCGAAAATATTATGGTTTGGCGTCATGGGAACGATTGGCTGGATTATCTGGGCTGGACTCACCCACTTCAACGCCGCGCGGGCTTTTGATTTTCCTCCGGGAGCATTCACGATTTCGCATCACTTTCTGACTGGGCTGGGCGGGGCGATGCTGATCGCGACTTACGATTACTGGGGATATTACAACGTAAGTTTCCTGGGCGATGAGATCAAAGACCCGGAGAAGAATATTCCGCGGGCAGGCGGGACAGAACAACAGCGGGCTGTATGTTGTGTCGTTGTTTATGCAGAGAGTGTATGGGGCGTGGGCGGCGCGGCTGGTGACGGGACTGGTAATCGTGACCGCGTTTGCGTCAGTGTTTTCGCTGATGCTGGGGTATTCGCGAGTGCCGTATGCAGCGGCGAAGGATGGGAACTATTTCAAGGCATTTGCCAGGGTGCATGCCGTGCACCGGTTTCCTTATTTTTCGCTGCTGGCCCTGGGAGTGGTGGCGGCGGCGTTTTGTTTTCTGCGGTTGAAGGATGCGATTGCGGCGCTGGTGGTGATCCGGCTGATACTGCAGTTTTTGGTGCAGGCTGTGGGAGTGATTGTATTGAGGTTCACGCGGCCGGAGATGCGGCGGCCGTTTCGGATGTGGTTTTATCCGCTGCCGGCGCTGCTGGCGATCGCTGGATTTCTTTTCATATTGTTTAATCGGGAGAACTGGCAGAAGGAGATGCGGTATGCGGCGGTGATTCTGCTGACGGGCGTGATCATTTATATGGTGCGGGCCTGGAAGGACTCGGAGTGGCCGTTTGCGGAAACAGCGAAGGCGAAGGCCTAACCACAGAGGGCGCTGGGGACACAGAGGAACTGCCGGATTGGGCGGTTGCTGGCGTGTCGGGATGCAGTAAGATTGGTCTGACGATGGAGAGAATGAAACGGAGAGGGAGCCATGAGGAACAGAATGGGATTGGCAGTGGGCAGCTTGCTGGTGCTGACGATTGGAACCTCGGCGCAGATGCCCAAGCCGAAGGACGTACACCGCACGGTTAATCAGGTGCTCGATGCTACGGTTAGCAATATGGAGCACGAGTTCGTGCCGGCGGCCGACGCCATGCCGGAAGATAAGTTTGGATTCGCTCCCACCAGCGGCGAATTCAAGGGCGTGCGTACTTATGCGCAGCAGATCAAGCACGTCGCGGCGGTGAATTACGAATTGGGAGCTGCACTTCTGGAGCAGAAGCCGCCGGTGGATATTGGCGACGAATCAGGACCGGCCTCGATAACGAGCAAGGCCGACATTTTGAAATATTTGAAAGAATCATTCGAGTACGTGCACAAGGCGATTGCGACCATCAACGAGAAGAATCTTGTGGAGCCGGTGAAGAGCCCGTTCGGCGAGGGATCGGTGACGCGGCTGGGATTGGCGACGAGCGTGTCATCGCATGGCTTCGACCATTACGGACAGATGGTGGAATATTTGCGCATGAACGGGATTGTGCCGCCGGCCAGCCGGTGATGCGGCGCGCAAGTGCGGATCACGATCTGACCAGCGAAGAGCGCGCTCCGCGCAAGGTGATTGAGGTGGGTATCAACTCGGCGATGAGGCGATGGCGCGAGAGGTGAGCGGCGACCAGGCGGCGGACTTTTCGCAGAGAGGCGCGGGGATCCACAAAGATCAGCACTGAGGGGCCGGCGCCGCTGAGGGCTGCGCCTAGAATTCCATCCTTTCCTTTCAGTTCCTGCAGACAAGGCAGCAACGGGCAGAGCGCGGCGCGATAGGGCTGGTGGATGCGGTCTTCCAGAGCCGACGCAAGCAGCTCGGGGCGGCCTTGCGTGAAGGCGGCGAGCAGCAGCATGGAATTCTGCACGTTGGTGACTGCGTCGGCGCGCGAATACTGCGCGGGGAGCACGAGGCGGGCTTCTTTGGTGGAAAGGCTATCCTCGGGTACGGCGAGCAGGAGCGGCCACTTCCCTTTCGGGCGGACGCAGGCGACCTGGGCTTCGGCGGCTGCTTTTTCGTTCAGCCCAAATTCGTTGGGAGCTGACATGCGCGCGATGGTGAGGCCGCCCATCCAGCAGGCGGAGGCGTTGTCGGGGTGGTGCTCGCGGCGGGAAGCTTCGCCGATGATTTGCGCGTCGGTCCAGGGCAGGCGGCCGAAATGCACTGCCAGGGCGATGCCCGCCAAGCGCGCGGCGGCGGATGAGCCGCAGCCTTTGCCGATGGGGATGTCGTTGTCGATGCGCAGAGAGAGCGGCTTGAGCTTGCGGCCGGCGGCTTGCAGGACCTCGCGGTACGTGTTCAGGATGAGGTGGTCCTGTATTCGATTATCGATGCCATTTGCGAAGTTGCCGCAGATTTCGCGATCGCGTCCGGTGGCGGTGATGGAGAATTTTTCGGCGACGCGGACGTCGAGCTTGATGTAGAAATCCATGGCGAGCGCGGCGGCGTCGAAGGCCGGGCCGAGATTGGCGGATGTGGCGGGGAGGGCCAGGCGGAGGCGGTTCGGGCTTGGGGTTCTCGATGGCATGTTCTGGGTTTGATCTGAGTTTCGCACTTCCTGCTTCGGAATATCTGTGGTGCTAAAGCCCTGTTGTTTCTTTGGAAAGCTGATCGCAGCGCTGGAAGCGCTGCGCCACCCAAAATCTATCCTGGCTACTTCTCGGCTTGCTTCAGCGTTCGGATTACCGCGTCCAGCGTGGCATCGAGGACGATCGGCGGACGGCGCAATGAGTTCAGCGCGGCGCTCGAATCTCCGTCGCCGCTGTCTTTGAGTACGCTGTCTTTAAATAGATCGCCGCGATGGAATTCCATGGTGAAGTCGGGATCCTTTAGCAGATTTCCGGTCAACACCAGGATCACGCTTTCTTCGGGCTTCACAAAACCGCTCTTTACCAATTTCTTCAATCCCGCGAGCGTCACGGCGGAGGCGGGTTCGCAGCCAATGCCTTCGGCGCCGATTTCGGCTTTTGCCTGTGCGATTTCGATTTCGGTGACCTGCTCGCAGAGTCCGCCGGTGGCTTCTAGAACGTGAACGGCTTTTTTCCAGGACGCGGGATTGCCGATGCGGATGGCGGTGGCGCGCGTTTCGGCTTGCACGGTCACCAGGTGTTTTCCACCGGTCTCGCGTAGGGTGCGGACCAGCGCATTCGCACCTTCGGCTTGAATCACTGACAACTTCGGCAGGCGCGAAATCAGGCCCAGGGCGCGCATTTCGAGCAGCGCCTTGCCGATTGCCGAACTATTGCCGAGGTTGCCGCCGGGGACGATGATGTGGTCGGGCGGCTGCCAGTCGAGTTGTTCGAGTAGTTCGAGCGCGAGAGTTTTCTGGCCTTCGAGACGAAAAGGGTTAATCGAATTCAACTGGTAGACGGGCGCGCGCAGAACGAGTTCCTGCAGCAGGCGCAGGCAGCCGTCGAAGTCGGTGCGCAACTGGCAGGTGACGGCGCCGTAGTCGAGGGACTGGGAAAGTTTGCTCCAGGAAATTTTTCCTTCGGGGACGAGCACGAGGCTGCGCAGGCCTCCGCGGGCGGCGTAGGCGGCCATGGAGGCGGAAGTGTTGCCGGTGGAAGCGCAGGCGACCCAGCGAAATCCGGCGAGACGCGCGAAGGTTGCGGCGACGGTCATGCCCGTGTCTTTGAACGAGCCGGTGGGATTCAATCCCTGATGTTTCGCGAACAGGCGCGGCACGCCGGTGATGCGGGCGCAGTGCGGCAGGTCGTAGAGGGGCGTGTTGCCCTCGCGGAGGGTGATGACGGCATCATCGCTGACAAAGGGCAGAAGTTCGCGGAAGCGCCAGACGCCGCTGAGATCGACGGGGTCGAGACTTAGACGCCGTTGCTGCCATGTGGATTTCAGTTCCGACGCGACGGTGGCTGCGGGACCGCTTCCGGGGATTGCTGGGGACGGGCTCCACGCGGGATAAACAATTTCCAGCAGATCGCCACAGTGTGGACAGCGGAAATCACGGGTCGCGGTGTCGGAGGCATCACCGCAGGCGATACAGCGGAAACGGGAGTCCGTGGCCCGTGATCGCGACACATCCGGCGCTGAAGTGGAAGGAGGAGGCATGGGTCGGATTTATTTCTGTCCCCGGAGATATTGGTCGGTCTTGTTGATCCAATCGGCGCGGGGGGGATTGAAGACGTCGAGGTCGACGGTGTCGGCCAGCGCTTCGGCTTTGTGCGGCATGTGGGCCGGGATGCATAGTGTTTCGCCGGCGTTGACCACGATTTCTTTGCCGTCAATCCAGAACTTGAGCGCGCCTTCGAGGACGTAGGTTAGTTGCTCGTTGTGATGGCTGTGCAGGGGGACGATGCAGCCTTTTTTCAGCAGCACGCGCGCCAGCATGATTTCCTGGCCCACTACGAACTGGCGTTGGAGAAGCGGGTTGAGGTCTTCGAGCGGGATGGTGTGCCAGGGGATGTATTGCAATGCGGGCGCACGTTTGGCGGCGCGTTTCGTTGGCTTCATTTTCGGGCGTGTTTTGGATTTTGATTTTGTTTTCGCCATGGGAGTCCAATCGCGTTATGCAGTTTTTGTGTCGTCCCTCCGGGACTTGGTTCCACCCGCCCCGAGCTCACGGCGCGGCTTAAAGCCACGTCGCTTCAAGGCTAAACGCGACCTTTGCGCTTTCCGGTCTGCTGCGAGCACCAATACGAATACGTTCAGTGCACCCGGCCTGCGTACAGCTTTACGGCTGTGTCGTGCAGGTAGGCGTGAGCCAGTTCCAGGGCCCGGGCTTCGGTGATTTCGTTTTCCGAGACCATCTCGGCCAGAGCCGCGGCCAGCGCGGTGCGCGACGACTGGACGCCGAGCCAGTAGCTTTCTTCCGCCCCTAGTACTTGATTGTAAGGGAAACAGTCGGTGCCGAAAGTGATCTTGTCGGGAAAAGTTTCCAGCCACATTTTGAGTGTGTCTTTGAATGCCGACGGATATTGCGCGAGTTCGCCGAAGGAGGAGTCGAGGTAGACGTTTTTCATGGCGGCCAGCCAAATGGCCTCGCGCTCCAGCGGATAGCCGCCGTGGATCATGACGAAAGTGGTGGAAGCGTAGCGTGGATCGCGCAGCACGGTTTCCAGATTCATGATGTTGCTCTGCGACAGGTTGAAATAATCGCCGATGCCGACGGCGGTGTGGATGTGCACGGGCAGGTGCAGGCGTCCGCCTTCCTCGACGAGATAGCGGAAGAGGTAGTCCTGGAATGTGCGGTAATCTTTTTCGCTGGGAATGCCGCCGGTTGCGTAGCGCTGGTAAATGTCTTCGGCTTGAGCGCGAGGCGGGTCGCCGAATGTTGTGGGGCGGAAATAGGCGACTTCAAACTTCATGGCGATGCCGCCGCGTTTGGAATTGTCTTCGAGCACCAGGCTGATGAACTTCAGGTAGTCGGCGAATGTGGCGGGAAGTTTGCTGACATTTTCCTGCTGCATCCAGCGATGCAGCAATTTTTCTTGCAGCGGAATGTAGACGCCTTCGTCGGGATTGCGGGCGGTTTCACGCTGGTTGTTGAACGGCCACAGGAAAGAATCGGCGAAGAAGACCCAGGGAAAGCGCTTGGGATCGAGGTAGTCGGCCATCATGGCGCGGTTGGCGACTGAACTTTCGGTGTTGAGCTTGTCGAGAATCATGTTGAAGTAGGCGGTGCCGGGGAGTTGTTTTTTTAGTTCGGCTTTTTTGTCGAGCAGCCACTTGGCGTGTTCGGGAGAAAAATCATTGTAGGGATATTCGAACAGGGCTTTGGCGGCTACGGCAAGTTCGGGATTGTCGTCGCGGGTGCGCAGGGCCGCACTGGCATCGGGAGGAGCGGCCATGGCGTCGACGTCGGGATCGTCGGCGAAGCCGGGGTGGGCATGATGATCGAAGGCGGGGATTTTTTCGATTTGCGGGAGTAGGCGTTGGTAGATCTGCTGGACATCGGGGCCGGGGAAGGGGCGCGCCTGGGCGATGGAAAACGCGGGGGAGCCGAGCAGCGTGGCGAGAAATAGTGCTCGCATTGAGATTCGCATTTAGATTCCTCGGGGGCTAAAGCCCAACACCAGGGCATGCCTTTATCGCAGCGCTGGAAGCGCTGCGCCACCCAAAATCGAATTCTCACAAACCTTTGTACGTGCCCCCGTCGACCAGCACGGTTTGGCCAGTTATGTAGGATGCGCGTTCGGACGCTAGCCAGACCACCGCGTCGGCAAGTTCGCGAGGCTGGCCTACACGTTGGAGTGGAGCTTCGTCGGTCCAGGCGTCGAAAATTTCCTGCTCGGTTTTTCCAGTGGCCGAGGAGCGGGCTTTGGCCAGTTCTTTGAGGCGATCGGTTGCGGTGAAACCGGGAGCGACGTTGTTGACCAGGATTCCGTCTTTGCCGAACTCGTTGGCCAGACTCTTGACCAGGCCGACGACCGCCGCGCGGACCGCGTTTGATAGCACGAGGTCGGCTACGGGCTGCTTGGTGGTGATTGACGTGATCGTGATGATGCGTCCCCAGTGCTGGCGCTGCATGTGGGGGATGACCTCGCGGGCGAAGTAAACCGTGCTCAGGAAGTTTAGATCGAGGGCGCGCTGCCAGTCGTCGAGGGTGGCGGCGAGAAATCCCTTGGCGGGCGGGCCGCCGGCGTTGGTGACGCAGATATCGATGCTGCCAAATTTATTTGCGACTTCGGTGACGAAGCGGGCGACGGCGGTCGAGTCGGCTACGTCGAGAGCGTCGGCGAACACTTCTGCATTGTGATCTGTTCTGATTTTGGCGGCGGCGGCTTCGAGCTTCGGCTTATTGCGGGCGCACATGGCGACTCGGCAGCCTTCGGCGGCGAAGGCTTGGGCGGTGGCCAGGCCGAGTCCTTGACTGGACGCGGCTACCAGGGCTACGCGGTTTTTCAGGCCCAAGTCCATTGAGGAGGAATTATAAATGGGGGAGCGAATCGCGACGGGAGGCGGAGAAAGGCGATACCCACGAAGGAAACTAAGGTTCACGAAGGAGAAGTCTTGCTGACGCGGGGCTTTTGCTTGCTTGCGCTGGAGGAGCACTATTAGTCTTTAGGAGGAAGGCTGCGGGTGCATCGTTCGGCCCGGACGAGGGCGTCCGGGGCTATATGGTTCGTGAGGCTATCATTGGTTATGAAACGGAAATCTCGTCGTCCTGAAACTGCGGCTGTGCATGGCGCGGCTGATCTCGAGAAGAAAAATGGTCCGGTGGGGACGCCGATTTATCAGACGTCCACGTTTGAAGTTACGGACAATGACGAGCAGCAGCGCGTTACTACGACCGACCGCTATTACACGCGATGGGGGAATCCGACGAATACGGTGGCCGAGCAGGCGGTGGCGGCGATTGAAGGCGTGGAAGCCGGGCTCACATTCGCTTCCGGCATGGGCGCGATCACGACTACGATTTTGGCTTTGTTGAAGACGGGGGACCATATTGTCGCGCAGCGCGACGTTTATGGCGGGGTGATGAAATTCTTCTCCCAGTGGCTGCCGCGGGTGGGGATTGAGACGACGTTTGTCGATACCAACGATTACGAGCAGCAGGCGCGGGCGATTCGGCGGAACACGCGGATGCTGTATGTGGAGTCGCCGACTAATCCGTCGCTGCGGGTCGTTGACCTGAAGAAAGCGGCGGGGCTGGCGCGGGAGCGCGGGCTGATTAGCATGATCGACAGCACGTTCGCCACGCCCATCAACCAGCATCCGGCGGAGTATGGGATCGACCTGGTGATGCATTCTGGCACGAAATATTTGAGTGGGCATGCGGATTTGACTTGTGGGGTGGTGTGCGGCAGTCAGGAGTTGATGGATCAGATTTGGGAGACGCGGACTACGCTGGGCAATTGCATGGATCCTCATGCGGCGTGGATGCTGATCCGCGGACTGAAGACGCTGGCGGTGCGGGTGGCGCGGCAGAACGAGAACGCGCTGCGGGTGGCGGAATTTTTGGGGCAACATGGAAAGGTGCGGCGGGTGCATTATCCGTTTCTGAAGAGCCATCCGCAGTACGCCATTGCGCGCGAGCAGATGAGCGGGGGCGGTGGCATGGTGACGTTTGAAGTCGAGGGCACGGGCGAGGATGCGCGGCGGGTGAGTGAGGCGATGCGGTTGTTTACGTTGGCCACGAGCCTGGGCAGCGTGGAGTCGCTGGTGTCGATTCCGGTGCTGACGTCGCATGCCATGATCTCGGCCGAGCAGCGGGAGGAGATGGGCGTGAATGAGCAGATGGTGCGGTTGTCGGTGGGGATTGAGAATGGTGACGATCTGATTGCGGATTTGGAGCGGGCGCTGGAGGCGGTGGGGGGGCGGGAGGTTGTGGCTTCTGGTCTTTAGCTTTTAGCTTTTAGCTCTTAGCTTTTAGCTTTTAGCT
>JBELAE010000227.1:0-8129 GCA_049509155.1 Candidatus Sulfotelmatobacter sp. | reverse complement strand
GATCGGCAAGCGCGGAGGAATCTTTAGCGAATCAAGGCAGGGATGAGGCAACGTTAGTAAGAATTAACTGACGGCGGCGCGACCGCTACTGGCTGTCGCTATTCACGTTGCCCGCGCTCTTCAGCGTGACCTGGTCGCTCGATACTTCGCCGCTCTTTACGGTCGCGGGAGCCTGAGTATGGGCCGGAGCGTGGTCGGGCTTGTGCACTTCCGGCTGCGAGTCTGGCTGGGTTTCGCTGGTGCGAACGCTGCTGATTGGGTTGCTCATTTTGTGGTCTCCTAAGAGATGGGATCGGCAGGGGCGGGCAAATCTTTAGCGGATTGAAGCGAGGAAACGATCTTTGGTAAGAGTTACTAAGTTGACTTACCTCCTCTTTCGGAATTGAACCGTGCCATTTTTGAGAGCCTTTCCGCCTGGATCGGCGGGCGCTTCGAAGCCGATCCGGCTGCGGGTTGGTTCCGCGGGACTCATAAGCTCGCGGATTGCCTCCATCAAGCCCTGGATATCAGCGTCATGAGACTCCAGACGGTTTTCCAGTTCCGCCAACTTAGTCAGAATATGGCGGTTCCCGGCGATCGCGCGACGCATACGCACAAAAGCAAGAACCACAAACACGCTCATCTCGATCGCACGTTCGGAGTTCAGCACCGTGGCCGCCATGATGGCGCCGTGTTCGGTAAAGGCGTAGGGACGATAACGCGCGCCGCCGTGGCCTTCACTTGAGATCACATTTTGTGATCTCAAGATTTTCAGTTCGTGCGGGGAGAGCTGAAAGCGAAAGGCGAGAGGAAATCGTTTCGCATTGCGCTTGACCTGCTGGTTCAGGTGCCGGACTTGTACGCCGTACAGTTCGGCAAGGTCAGCGTCGAAGATGACTCTCTGACCACGGAGCACGAAGATTTTCGAATCAACTTTTCTCGCGACAACCATCGCTGTCTTTGCCATATGGAAAGCTCGTTTCAAACTTGAGATCACAATTTGTGATCTCAAGTTTCTCGAGGACATTAGCAGCAGAATAGCAGCCTGCGGCAAGTTCGAGCAGCGCGAAAGTTCTTTTCGCGTACACGAGGGCCGAATGGAAGAACCAATCGCTGATCACGCGCCGGTTACGAAGTAGCTTTCGTCGGGCTTGAATCTTGGCTTTTCAGGGGTCACGCCGGCGGTTACGTCCTGCACGAATTCCCGCCGCCGTTCGGGCCCCTTGCGCTCAACGGCTCGCACGCGCCGTGTGGGCATGTTGCTGGGCTCGAGGCTGAAGATGCGGCCGTCGCGCACCTGGATCTGCGAACGGAACCAGTCGGTGCGGTACATGCGGCCGGCGGCGTAGAACGTCATCGAAGCAGCGATTGGGCCTTCGAATTCCTGCCCAGTGCAGGCCAGGATTCGGCGGCCCATCTCCTGGTTCCATGTCATCCCGCCGACCAGCGGATCGTTCAGCCGGCAGCGCTCGAAAGGCGTGGCATGCGAAATCTTGCGCAGTTGCAGCAATTGCAGCAGGACCGAAGTTTTCGCCAGGTTGGTGACGATGATTTTTGCCTCGGTCGCGGAAATCCGTTCCATTTTTATGTGCAGGTCGGGTGACCACTCGCGCTCGAACTCTTCGCGGGCCAGGGCCAGACCTTTGTCGGTTGCCTCGACATAACGAAGCGTAGCGCGGGCCAGAATGATGCTGAAGAAAGTCGTGACAATGGTCGCGATGACCGGGATGTAGCTCAGAAGGGTGGTGAACGGGACGCGGAACGAACTCGCCAGCTGCATGTGCATAGAGACGTGTGGCTCCTGCGGATGCGGTTCCGATATGGGCAGCGATCCGAATCAGTCTAGCCAGAGCGGGGCGGGGGTTAAAGATGCGCATGGTGCGGGGCGGGTAACCGGCGCGGGGCAGGGACTTTGGTAACCGGTCAGGCGGGGATCGACGATTTATCTGGCGGATAGACTTGGCGGACAGAGCCTGCCTTGAGCGAAGAGGAAGCGGAAGAGGAAGATAATGTCTGCCCCAACCTCTACTCCAAGACGCTGTCGTCCAGCTTCTTCCGGCCCCAGTCGGCGGCGGCCTGCACGAAGGCCAACACGATCGGGTGCGGTTTCTTTTCGGTCGACGACAGTTGCGGCTGGAAGAGAGTGGCCAGGAAAAAAAGGTGCGTGGGCGATTCGATGGCGCGAATCTCGCCTTGCGGGCCGCGGGCGACGACGGGGAATCCCGCTTCCATGGCCGCCCATTCGAAGTCCGGATTGATTTCAAAGTTGCAGAAGAATTCCTCGCTGACCGTGTCTTGATCCTTGCCGTAAAAAGTCTGCAGGTAGGAGCCGGGGCGCAGCCGAATCTCCGGAACCGCGCCGGATAACTTGGGCGCGTCGCCTTTTCGGTCGGGCACGGCGCAAGCTACGGGATAGATGATTATGTTCTTGGAGCCGGAATTGTTTTCCGCACTGTCGGCGTCTTTAATGTTGAGCACGTTGCGGGCAAATTCGATGAAGGTGTACTGGAATCCGCCGCAAGTGGCGAGGAATGGCCAATCGCGGCGGCGGGCGAACTCAATGCCGTTCAGCATGCCCTCGAAACTCTTGTACGGGCTGCCGGGCGAGGCCCAGAGGCCGTCGAAACTCTCAAGCTTGCTCTCCCTTCCCTCGGCGAGAAGCGATGGCGTGGGCAGCCACTCCGATTCGACCTTCAAATTCAGTTTGTGGGCGGCATGCTGCAGGGCATCGTTGGTGGCATGGTGCGAGCGGAATTCGGCATTGAAGTCGCCCAGGATTCCGATGCGGACGGCGTCGCTCACGGGTTGATTGTACTAGAGGGCCAGCGACAGGCCAGCGGGAGTGACGGGAGGAACGGTTAGAAGCGTGGTGCAGCGGGTGGCCGTGGGTAGCAGTGCAGTTTGAGGATCTTGCACCAGGAAGGACACGAAGTCACACGAAGGAAACCCATCCACCCGAAGTCCTTCGTGATCCTTCGTGTCCTTCGTGGTTAGCGGTTTTCTTTTTCAAGCGTCAAAGTGCACCAGTACCAGGCCGCGGACATCCGCGATTCGGTTCGCCGGAACGGTGTAGAATGCTCTCCGCACGAATAGCCAGGTGCGATGAAAAAGATCGGGTTTGTAGCAGCATTAATATTGTTCGGCGTGGCAATCTTGTCCACTCGCTACTATATGGTGGATTTGCCGGTCTATCATTTTCTCGGTGGCGGCGAAGTGCTCGATCCTGCGACCTTACATCTGCAAGGGGAATTCGTCGAAAGCAATCTAGGCGCCGCGGAAGGTCCCTCCGGATCTCTAACCGTCCGCATGATTGCACAGCAATTTGTTTTCGTGCCGCAGTGCGTCCAGGTGCCGGCCGGCGTTCCCATCACCTTTCGAATGACCAGTGCCGACGTCGTGCACATGCTGAGTTTCCTGGGTACGGACTACGGACTGAAAGTTGTGCCTGGGGCGGTCACCGAAGCGACGTTCACCTTTGCGAAGCCGGGCACCTTCAAGATTCCCTGCCATGAGTTCTGCGGTGCCGGCCATTATGCGATGAGAGGCCAGCTGAACGTCGTCCCGCCAGATCAGTTTGCGTCCTTGCTTCCAGGCGAAAGGCGGACCTGTGAACTACGCTAGTCATGCTCGCCTGCGAATCGTGACACAGCGGCTTGGAACCCTCATGGCTTTGTGTGTGATTACTGTTCTGTTGGCGGGAAAGGATTCTCCCGGACAAAGCTCCGCAGAACCAGGTTCCGCAGAACCAGGTTCCGCAAACTCGGCTTCCGCAAAACCGGTGAATGCCGAGCCTTCGGTCCGCGTGCCTTCGAACGTGGCCTGGACAGCACAGATCGTTAAGATTGCTTCCGGTGGTGACGCCTTCCGCGGACTACTCCTTGCCCGGCGCTGCAATCATTGTCATGGCGAAGAGGGGTTCAGCTCCGTTCCCGCCTTCCCCAACCTCGCGGGCCTGGACCGGTTGTCGTTCTGGAAACAGATGCAGGATTTTCGATCCGGCAAGCGTGCTTCGCCGGTGATGCAGCCCATCGCCGAGGGACTTTCAGCGCGCGACTCGGCTGATTTGGCCGCTTATTTCGCGATGCTGCCTACCGCGAGTGATGCGCAGGACAACCGAGCATTCCCGCAAGCCATGCATGAACCTCCGCGGGCTTCGATGGCCATCCGCCTGATTGTGTTTGGAGATGGCCAGCGGGGTATTCCACCCTGCCAGTCGTGCCACGGTCCCGTAAGTTATGTGAAAGGAGCTCCACCACTCGCTGCCCAGAACGGCGCCTATCTGGAACAACAGCTCGAGCATTTTTCGGATGGGAATCGCGCCAACGATATCAACGTTCGGATGCGCAGCATCGCGAGACAGCTCACCGCGGAGGAGAAGACAGCCGTCTCGGAATACTACGGCGCCGGACTGGGCCCGGGTGTCAACTCAAGGTAGCGCACGCGCTCGCGCCACAAGCTCTAGAACAGATTCTTGATGCCGAGGCCGAAATAGAGGCTGAGCAGCGCCAGCGCGGCCCCGCCCCAGATCATCAGCGTGCATTTCCAGCCCAGGGAGCGGGCCACTTGCTGCTGGCTGCGCCAGGAGATGAGGAAAGGCTTGCTGTGCGCACCCTTCATCAGCACCACCGGCGGATGCTGATCGAAACTGTTTGCTGGCGTCGAGGAATTCGTGTCACCGTGAGAGCCGTTGCCGGGAGCGGTCGCATGCGAGTCGGCGAAGATCTGCACGCCGCCCGATGTGGCCACGCCAGCGGCAGAAACTCCCGCTGCAGCCCAGGCCGCGGGACTCGCGATACCCGCCTTCAACAACGCGGCAGTAATCTTTTGCTGCTGAGTTATGTCCGCCGTCTTCGTGGGACCGGATTGGGGCAACTCGCGAACCACTTCATGCCGGGCGAAGTCGGGGGCGGGATCCGGTTGAGTCGAGAATCGCTGGGCGATGGAGCCGAGAGAAAAACTCCTCTCGCCGCTGCCCGTGGACAACGAAAGCAAATCGCCCGACAGCGAGAATCCGCCGGTCCTGATCGAGCTGATGTTATCGCTGTGCTGCATCGGCTGCGGGCCGACTTCGATGCCCGGATTTTCCCCCAGCGTACCCAGGATAAACAACGAATTCTTGGGTTTGATGCAATACTCTTCCACTTTGATTTTGTTGTAGGTGACAATGCCGTGCCGCGAAAGAAAGCTGCGCAGGTTGGCGGGCATTGGTCCCTGCACGGTGAAGAAGGAATCGCAGAATTCCTCCTGGAAATCGCGGTGCAGGTCGAGATCGGCGCCGCGCGGGTCGACCAGCACGCGTCCGGTGTTGTCGTCGACGAAGAAGGGCAGGTGCATGCACTCGCCGACGACCTTGACCCAGTTCTTATTCTTGCCGTCCTGTTTGTACTCCCAGACCGCCGTACTGTAGTAGTAGCAAGGGTGCGCCGTGACGGGCGCGATCATGGTGTACGGGCCAACGGCGAGGCCGCTGACTTCCACCATCCCCATGGCGGCGCTGCGAACCTTCGAGAACGGAGTGTCGAGAATCAGTCGGCGCCGCTGCAACAGCCGGAATCCGTAGACGAAAAGACCAATCCCAGCGCCGAAGCCGAGGATGCAATAGAGCACCAGACCTCGAGCGTCCGGGGGGCGCGCAATCACAATCATCATGAGAATCGAGAAGGTCACCGATGGAGTCCGCGGGGCAGGCGCCTAAGACACCCCTCCCCTGGTGATGAGGCTAGCGAATCAAAACGGAGCGTGGAACCAGAAAACGGGGGGATGCGCTTACGTCGGTAATGACCGTTGTCGATGACGAACAGGGGTAGCTAACTGGTTCGCCTACGCACTTCTCGCGAAAGACGCGAGAAATGGGCGCCCACGGCTCGAAGAACTGAGAACTGAGAACTCTTCCCCTACCCGCCCGCCTTCAACTCCGTCAGCACTTGTTTTGCGATTTCCTTCAAAGTTTCAAACACGCCAACGCCCTGGAAGGCGACCGCTTCAACAATGGCTTCATTCTTCTTACGCAGCTCGGTGGCCAGCAGATCGACGGGAAGAATATTCGGCAGATCGCGTTTGTTCAACTGCAGCACGTAGGGAATTTTGTTGAAGTCGTAGCCATGCTCTTTCAAGTTCGACATAAGGTTGTCGAGCGCTTCGACGTTGGCGTCCATACGCTGTTCCTGGGAGTCAGCGACGAAGACGATGCCGTCCACGCCGCGCAGAATCAGCTTGCGGCTGGCATCGTAGAAGACCTGGCCCGGCACGGTGTAAAGATGAATGCGGGTCTTAAAGCCGCGCACCGAGCCGAGGTCAAGCGGCAGAAAATCGAAAAACAAAGTTCGCTCGGTTTCGGTGGCCAGCGAGATCATCTTGCCCTTCTGCTGGTCCGCGGTTTTCTGGTAGATCACCTGCAGATTCGTGGTCTTGCCGCCGAGTCCGGCGCCATAGTACACGATCTTGCAATTGATCTCGCGGGCTGCGAAGTTGATGAAACTCAAGGCTTTCCTCAAATACGGGCACACCCTCGCGGGCAGCCGCGCACAGTCATGTACTAATGGAGGCTCGGGGTCTTTATATCACACGGGACGTTCCGGACGCAGGTTACTCAGGTGACCCCTGCCTGGCCAGAACGTGCCATCTGGCAAATTCATAGGTGATCGGGCAAGCATTAACGGGCCGATGGAATCGCAAAATAACCGCCCTTGGCGGCAACTTTCAGCCCTTTTCTGTCCACCCTTACTTCGACGCTTCGATAAGCGGAATTGCCGGTTACGGCCTGAGGAACATATCCCAGGGTGTATTGATTCCGTGCTTCCGAGGTGATTTCCGCATACGCGTCCTCGATGGCGTTGCGGGAGAGTTCGGGAAGTGGGTCCGCACCACAGGTGGCGTAAACGAATTTCGCGAGGTTGTTAGTGCGTCCCTGGTCGGGCAGATGGAACTTCTCGAGCTGCCGGAACCCAGGCAACGCGCCGCTGTCGACCACCACGGCTCTGACCTGGATGTCTCGAGCCTGCAGCAAATGCAGCACGCCGGTGTAGCTGGCGCGGCTGCCTATCTCGCGCCCATCGCTGATCACGAAGATCACTTTTCGGCGCTCGCGGTCGCGTTTACTCAGGTCCTTTGCCGCCTGCAGAATAGCGTCATTCAGAACGTGCGCTTCCCGGGGCGGCGTGTAAACCGGCGCAATGATCGGCCCGCCAGCTGGCGCTCCATTTACCGTAGGCCCTCCCGGCCCCAGCGGCCCGCCCAGCACAGGCGGCCCATTGGCGTGACCGCTAACCTGTTTCATGTCGTTCAGCGCAGCGGTCAGCCTCTCTGGCCTTCCCGTAAAATCGGTGACCTGGCTGACCGTGCTGCTATAGGTGTAGAGCGCAACTTCATCGTAAGGGCTGAAGGCGCCGGCGAGGGCCGAATAAGTTTCGTGCACCTTCTGCAGGGCGATGTCGGCCATGCCCGTGTCAATGACGACCGCCACCGAAAGCGCAAACGGATCGCTGGTGAAGTAAGTCAGCGTCTGTTTCTTGCCGTTCTCCAGCACGGTGAAATCCCTCGGGAGCAGGCCATCGACACGGCGCCCGCCGGAATCTTTCACCATTACCGGAACCTGTACGAAGTTGGCCGTGATCGGAATCGTGTAGAGACCTTCCGCGGGATTGATCTGATTTCTCTGTTTGCGGCCGGCAGGAGCCGTCCCCACCGGAGCCGTGGACGGCGGAGTTGCCTTATCCTGATCCGGTTTGCTCTGTTCTGGCTTACTCTGGTCCGCAGACTGGGGGGAATCGCCCGGGAACGGATTGGCTTCTGCCCCGGTGCTGGCGCCTGGCGCTGGAGCGGGAGGAAGCTCAGGCTTGGGCGCTGGCGGCTGGACAGTCGACGGAGCGTCCGGGATATCCTGCGCCGGCTGCGAGTTGGCGGGTGGTTGAGACTGCGTCTGGCTACCGCCAGACTGACCGTGCAGTGCCGGAACGGCCAGAACCAACACTATGGCCAGAGCCAGCAACCTGTTTCCCCGCCTCGCATTCGTTTTCACTGGCACCATGTCTTTCCTCGTCCGGCCGCAACCCGCCAAAAGCTTTTTCCGCCTGTAAGATGCCAAAACCACTCCGTTTGGTGCATCTAACGCGACAGGATTAGACTAACACTAACCGAGAATCGCGAGAGAA
>JBELAE010000226.1:0-8547 GCA_049509155.1 Candidatus Sulfotelmatobacter sp. | reverse complement strand
ATCATCTGCCCCACGGTGACGGTTTCCTCATCGACGTTCAGTACCGGCCGCGTGCGCACCCGCTCCAGCACCTGCTGAAACGTTTTGACCAGGTCAATCACGTCGGCGGCAATTTCCGGCTCGGCGCCTTCCGCCTCCATGAATTCTTTCAGCGACGGATTCGACAGCACCGCGTCTTCGATCTGCTGCTTCTGCAAAAGCATCTGCGCCGCCGACTTGAACTTTTCATGCTCCAGCAGTCGGTTGACCAGTTCGCTCCGCGGATCTTCCTGATCCTCCGCCGCCGCATCCGGATCGCGCGGCAGCAGCATTTTCGACTTGATGTGAATCAGCACCGCCGCCATATAAATAAAGTCGGCCGCAACGTTCACATCCAGTTCGCGAATCTTCTCCACATACGCCAGATATTGCGCCGTGATTTTCGCAATCGGAATGTCGTAAATATCAATGTCCTGCTTGCGAATCAAATCCAGCAGCAGGTCGAGCGGCCCCTCGTAAACGTCCCCCACCGAAACCGCAAACGCCGAATCGCTCTCTTCCTTCTTCGAGGCGTTTTTTACTGAATCCGACGCCGCGCGCGAAACGATCGCCGGCGACAGCGGCGAGACCACCTCATTCAAATCGAATTTTGCATTTTCCGTCATCACTTAACCTATCGCCCGATGCCCCATTTCTCTCGCGTTCTTAGCGCGAGAAAGCCTGCCCTGAGCGAAGTCGAAGGGTAGGGATTTTCCTACTTCAACCCCTCATACTCCAGCGACATCCCCATCGCGGCGCGCACATCGGTCATCGTCTCGCCCGCCACGCTGCGCGCCCGCTCGGCGCCAGCTTCCAGAATATCCCACGCGAGCCGCGGATTCTCCTCATATTTCTTGCGCTTCTCCTGCATTGGATTCAGCAGTTTCACCAGTGCGTCGGCGGCCCAGCCTTTACATTCAATGCAACCAATTCCCGCCGACCGGCAGCCCTCGTTTACCTTGGCCATCGTTTCTTTGTCGCTGAAGATTTTGTGCAGATCGCCCACCGGACACAGATCCGGATTCCCCGGATCCGTGCGCCGCACTCGCGCCGGATCGGTCACCATGGTCTTCAGCTTCTGCCGCACCACCGGCTCGGGATCAGCCAGCATGATCGTGTTCCCGTACGACTTCGACATCTTGCGCCCGTCGGTGCCCGGCAGTTTCGCCGCAGGCGTAAGCAACGACTTCGGCTCGGGTAACACTTTTGACGCGCCATAAAATCCGTTGAACCGCCGTACAATCTCCCGCGTCAATTCCACATGCGCGACCTGATCTTCCCCCACCGGCACGACCTCGGCCTTATAGATCAGAATGTCGGCCGACTGCAGCACCGGATATCCCAAAAATCCGTACGTTCCCAGATCCTTGTCCTTGATATTCTCGCGCTGCTCCTTGTACGTCGGCACGCGTTCCAGCCAGCCCAGCGGCGTAATCATCGAGAGCAGCAGGTGCAATTCCGCGTGCGCCGGAACATGCGATTGAAGAAACAGCACAGACTTTTCCGGATCGAGCCCGGCGGCTAGCCAGTCGAATGCCGCTTCCAGCGAATTCTCTTTTACGCGCGACGTGTCGGCATAATCGGTGGTCAAGGCATGCCAGTCGACCACGCAGAAAAAGCATTCGTACTCATCCTGCATGCCGACCCAGTTTTGCAGCGCACCCACATAGTTTCCCAGGTGCAGCTTGCCGGTCGGACGCATGCCACTGAGCACGCGCTTGCGAGATTTCAAAGAAGACGTCATTGCTCTATGAAGCCCTGCGCCGCGAAACTCGGACTGAAGATGTACGGCAGCCTTTACGGATGAAATGTAGAAGTGTCATGCAGGGCTGACTTCGATACTATCACGCGAAAAGCCCATTCCGCGCGGCGATCCGTGCATTCAAAATGTGGGGACAGCCGCCCGAGCAAGCCCTGAGCGAAGTCGAAGGGCTGCCCGCCGGGCGCAGCCCGTCCCTTGCTGCCCGCACAAATGCTTTATAATTCGCCCCGCTTCTCGCCAGCAATCGCGGCTCGGACCACATGAACACTCTCGCCCGCCAGCTCCGCGCCACCGACTACTTCACTCTCGGCTGGGGAACCATGGTCGGTGTCGGCTGGCTGGTCATCATGGATGACTGGCTTCTGCGCGGCGGCGCGCTCGGCGCTCTTCTCGGTTTCGTGATCGGTGGCACGCTCCTGCTTCCTATCGGATGGGTTTACGGCAAACTGGTCGTCGCCATGCCCGATGCTGCCGGAGAAATCGCCTACACCTCCGCCGTTTTCTCGCGCCCCGTCAGTCTGGCCACCGGCTGGATGATGACCCTCGCCTACTTCATCGTCTGCCCCTGGGAGGCCGTCGCCGTTGGCCGCATCGCCGGCTACATCGTCCCGGGCCTTGATTCGATGGAACTCTACCGCATTGCCGGCCGTTCGGTTTATCTGCCTCATCTTGTCATCGGCCTGGCTCTCACCGCGTTGCTCACGCTGCTGAATTATCGTGGAGTTCGTCTCAGCGCGACGTTTCAGAACTGGACCAGCTTCGGCACCCTCGCCCTCTTCATTATTTTTGTCGCAGTCGGCGTAAGCCGCGGTTCCACCGCCAACCTCCACCCGCTATTCACGCACACTCCGTTGGTCTCGATTCTGCTGGTGATGCAGATCGTCCCGTATTTCATGACCGGCTTCGAATCGGTCGGAAAAGCCGCCGAAGAAGCCAGCCCGAACTTCGCTACGCGAGGCTTCTTCCGCGCCATCTGGATGGCGATTTTCATCGGCATTCTTTTCTATGCCAGCATTGTTGCGGCAGTCGCCTTTGTCGCTCCCTGGCGACTGCTGACCGGCCAGAAATTCATGACGGCCGTGGCATTTCAGCAGGCGGTCGGGTCGAGATGGATCGTCAACGTCATCCTCGCCGCCGCCTTGCTGTCGCTCTTCAAATGCTTCAACGGAAATTTCGTTGCGGCCAGCCGCATGCTCTTTGCCCTGGGACGCCGCGGTATGATCGACTCCCGCGTCGGAACCATTCATGCGCGATACCAGACTCCCTCCGCCGCGGTTCTCGGCATTGGTCTGGCCACCGCTGCTTGTATGCTCTTAGGCGACGCTATTTTAGTTCCCATCACCGAAGTCGGATCGGTCGCCTGCGCGATTGGATGGTCGGCAGCCTGTGCCGCCTGCCTGGCGCTAGCGCGCGCCCAGCCGGGCGTGATGAATCTGTCGGCAGTCGAGCGCGCCGTGGCTTGGTTCGGTCTAGCCGTCGGAATCGCGATGGCCCTGATGAAAGTAGTCCCTCTGGTTCCCGGCCATTTCACCGCCTACGAATGGCTAGCCTTGGGAGCGTGGATCGTTCTCGGCCTCGCCGCGGCCAGTTCTGCCCGGCGGAAGAGCGGCCCTGAGAGGCGCGCGCAGCGTTAAGAAGTGGAAGAACGGCCTCAGAGCCTGCCCTGAGCGGAGTCGAAGGGGCCCGCATGTTAAACAGATCTCTGTTCCGCGACGTGGAAGAGCGGCCCTTCAGGGCCGCGTAAAGCGTTGTCAAGATTCTGGGGCTTTAGCCCCTGAGGATGCGAATGATGAACAACCACATCAAGATCACGCTGCCGACCTCAATCCAAATTGCCATCTCGCTCGCATTCTTGCTGCTCGCCTCGCTCGCGCCCGCGCAAACCCCAAGCTTCGACCTCGTCATCACGCACGGCCACATCATCGACGGCACCGGCTCTCCCTGGTACTCCGGCGACCTCGGCATCCGCGAGGGAAAAATCGTGGCCATCGGCAACCTCTCCGCCGCCGAGCGTAAACGCACCATCGACGCCGCCGGCAAAGTCGTCGCGCCCGGCTTCATCGATATGCTCGGTCAATCCGAACTCACCATGCTCGTCGACCCGCGTCTGCCCTCGAAAATCTACCAGGGGATCACGTCCGAAATTACCGGCGAAGGCGACTCCATTGCTCCGCTCAACGACGCTATCCTCCAGTCCGACCACAGCGGCTATGACCACTACAAGATCACGCCCGACTGGCGCACCTTCCGCCAATATTTCGCGCGCCTCGAAAAGCAGGGCATGGGCATCAACCTCGCGAGTTATGTCGGTGCCACGCGAGTCCGCCGCATGGTGCTCGGCGAGGACGACGTGCAGCCAACGCCCGTGCAGCTTGACGAGATGAAAGCTCTGGTGCGCGATGCCATGAAAGACGGCGCCGCCGGCGTTTCCACCGCGCTCGAATACGCACCCGCTCCGTATGCCAAGACTGAGGAACTGATCGCGCTTGCCACTGAAGCCGGGAAGTCCGGCGGCATCTACTCGACTCATATGCGCAACGAGAGCGACTCGGTTCTGGAAGCCATCGACGAAGCTCTGCGCATCGGCCGCGAAGCCCGCATTCCAGTGGAGATTTGGCACATCAAAGTCGCCGGCAAAAACAACTGGGGACGCATGCCGGAAGTTGTCTCCAAAATCAACGCGGCCCGCGCCGCCGGCGCCGACGTGACCGCCGACACCTACGCCTACACCGCGTGGTACAACGATTTCTCTGCCTTCGTCCCGCCCTGGGCGCACGATGGCGGCACTGCCAAACTCGTCGAGCGCCTCAAAGATCCCGTCACCCGCGAGAAAATTCGCAAAGCCATGCTCACGCCTTCCAAAGATTGGGACAATGAATGGCAGGAGATTCCCGGTCCCGACGCCATCATGATCGGCGCGGTCGAGAACCCGGCGTTACTCTCCATGCAAGGCAAGCGCCTTTCCGAAATTGCGAAGCTCTGGAACAAAGATCCCATGGACGCGCTCTTCGACTTTTTGATTCAAGATCCCTCCACCGGAGTCGCCGTCTTCGGCATGTCGCAGCCCGACGTGACCCTTGCCCTGCAGCAACCCTGGGTCGCCATCGACAACGATTCCGAAGGCACCTCACCCGACGGAATTCTGGGCCAGGCGCATCCGCATCCCCGCGCGTATGGCACGTTTCCGCGCATCCTGGCCAAGTATGTCCGCGAAGAAAAAGTTCTAACCCTCGAAGACGCCATCCGCAAATTTTCCGCGCTGCCGGCGCAACGCATGCGCCTGACGGATCGCGGTGTCTTAAAAGCCGGCATGTGGGCCGACGTGGTGATCTTCGATCCCGCGACCGTGCGCGATCGCGCCACCTTCGACAATCCCAACCAGTTTTCCGAAGGAATGGACTACGTGCTGGTCAACGGCGTGCCCGTAATCGACCAGGGCAAGATGACCGGCGCCCTGCCGGGAAAAGTGCTGCGCGGTGCAGGCTTCGTGCCGTAGGAACGTTTCAGCCTCGGGACAGCACTCGCTTCGAGGCTGCCTGGTACGCATACTTTTCACGAACGGAGTCTGCCTCATCGTGAGCAAAGAAAGCTGCGGCCGCCTTCTCGATTCCTGGGCGCACCCGTTTACGCTTCTGCTTCGGGACACTCTCAGTACGATCAGCGGGAGATTTCTTAGCCTGTCTCATATAATTCATGGCACCGACATTCGTGCAGCGCGAGCATTACGGCTTCAGCCGTGCCTGCGTCTCCGCCCCAGCCACCTGCGCTACCCGCGGCTCCGCCAGCGTCCCGCTGATCGCGAACCCCGGCGCCGCTCCACCGGGATTTCGCGTCAGTCTGAAATCAAGTTCGCCTTGTAGGGTCGCGTTCCCACTCACCTGAAACTTTCCGCCCGCGGATTCCAGCCCCGAATCTTTCACCTCGACCGTGCCCGCGTGCAATTTCGCCAGCCCCGCAAAACGCGTAATCTTCAACGGCTCCGCATCGTCTCCCAGCGCGACGTGCGGCAAGGTCCCATCCTTCATCACAAACTGCAGCGTCCCTTCCGCCGATTTCCAGAACTCCGTTGCGCACGTTCCCGTCACTTCGTAACTTGTGTTCGCAATGCCCGCGATTCCCTCGTCCTTGGTCGCATCCGCCAGGCGCGCCAGGGAGATTTCCTTCAGGCTCCCGCTGCCCGTGCAGACTGCAGGCTTCACGCTGAAGTCCGCCTGCCATCGACCGCGGTGGCTGCCGCCGAGAAAATCCGCATTCAGTTCGGAGATGTCCAACTTCCCGCCATCCAGGATTACCTTTGCGGAAACCCGAGTCGCACCGAAGCTCTGTGCCCCCAGGCTCTGCGCCCCGAGCTTCTGCAGTTGCAGGCGCTCCGCGGTCACTTGTCCGGACGCGCGCAAACTCGCGAAAAACGACGGTCCCGCTTGCCCGCTCGATTCCAGAACTCGATACCAAGGCCGTTCCTTCGGGCTCGGGCTCACCCACTCGCTCAGTTCTCCTAGCGCAATCTGATTCGCATTCAACACAAAACGAATCGAGCAAGCGCCGGGAGTTCCGCAACCGCGCGGCATCTGGAGCGAGCCCGTCCACGCCGTCTCTGCCGTTTTCGCGTTCAGTTTCGCGACGCGAACCTCGTCCGGCAAGAGCTGCACATCCGCCGATACAATTTCGACCGGAGCTGCCACGCCACGCAGTCCGACGCGAACGTTCCGCAGCTTCGCCGTCCCCGTCACTTGCGGCCGCCCAAAGCCGGAGGCCGTACCCTGGCTGCGGCCCGCCCACGATCCTGAGATTTGCAGATCGATTTGCGCAGTACCCTCAGCGGCTGACTGCAAAGCCGGAAGCCCGAACATGCGCGCCACGCGCAGGGCCTTTGTAATCTCGGCTTCCCCGACAACCGCAAGGTTATAACCGCCCGCGTTGACCCATCCTCGAACCGTCGGAGCAGCGGTGCGACCGATCGCCACCGGAAATGGCCCGAACTCAATCTCCGGACCATCCGGGAACCGCGCCTGCGACGCGTTCCTATCAATCGCTTTTCGTGAAGCGGCCCTCGTCGACAAATCGCCAGCCGTCAACAGAAAGGGAACCGTCTCGGGCCCAATCTCCGCCTTATTCGCGGCGGAGGCGAGATGAAAATCGGCGATCTCTCCTCGCCCCTCGAATTGCAGCTTCGACCCAGGGATGGCGCTCTGCTCGATGCGCAGATTTCCGCGCACCGTTCCGTCCGCCACCAGATCGTCCGGCAAATTCTTCTTTGCCCGCTCCACCAGAACCGCCGCCGCGCTCGCCGGAACATTCTCAGCCGTCAGCGTTAGCCCATAACTGTGGCTGCCCGGCAGGCCCACGTCCCCGTTCAGCGTGATCAACCCGCTTCCCACCGGAGCGCTGCACAGAAGCCCGTGAAACGCCTGATCGAGCGAACTGTATTCGCCGTCGCAATGGCCGGCCAACCGCAGCGCCCGGCCGTTCGTAATGTCGTAACGTCGGAAATCCTGAATCGACCCGCTGCTCGCGATCTTCAGCTTCGCCGGAGTTCCCGTCATCGTTACATCGAGCAAAACTTCTCCCCGCCAGCCCTGGTCGTTCCCGGTGAAGAATTTCGTGAACTGCCCAAGTTGCGCCCGGTTCCACTCCACAATGAACTGCAGCGGTGTGTCGCGCAGAGCGTTCGCGCGCTGCCACGTGCCGCTCACCTGCAGCAAACCAGTGTCGTTCAAGTCCAGATCGGTGCGGAAAGGCTGCGCCTTCAACCGCACTCCCCAGCTGTTCTCGGAATCCTGCCACAAGGAAAAGTCCGCGTTGATCAGGGCATAAGGTTTTTTCTCCGCCCCGCTCTTGAAATTGATGCGCGCCGAAGTGGCTTCAATGTAAGGGAATCCCGGCCGTGGTTCCGACTTCGCTTTCGCCGTCGGCGCCAGTGGATTGTGCGCCGCGCGCTCCAGCAGTGCTGCCAGGTTCCAGCGCCCGCCCACGGCGTGCACCAGATTCAGACTGGGTTCGGTCATCTCCAGGTGCGCGATCTCCAGCCGCCCGCGCAGCAACGAAGTCAGCCGAAGCTCCGCCGTCACTTCGCCCGCGCGCAGCATGGGCTCGGCGCCGAACGCCGGATCGTCAAACACCACCAGATTTTCCAGGTCGAAGCCCGGCCGGGGCAGCAGCCGGAGGTAACCGCCGGGCCGAAGCAGAAACAGTACGAGCACGATCAATGCTGCCGCCGCTACGATTCGCCGCTTGGAAGAGAAGAGCTTCACCGCGCCCTTACTGGAGCTTCGAGGGGTTCACGTTTATATTGATGCGAATGGTCTTACGAATCTTGCGAACTATCCTGCGAACTATCTTACGAACTGCAGCGTCCGCTTCCATCGCGTCTCATCAAAGAAGTGCAGCACCACTTTGCCCATAAATAAAATCTTGTCGCTCCAGGCAGTTTTCTGTACCTGATCAGCCGGCGTTTCAAACGACCAATAAATGAACATCGGTCTGCCGATAACGTTTTCCTTCGGAATGAATCCCCAGTAGCGGCTGTCGAGGCTTACTCTGCGATGGTCGCCCATGGCGAAGTAGTGGTCGGGCGGAACCACGATGTCGTCCCCATGAATGTACGACTGCAAGTCAACCATCCAGTTGGGATACACGTTCGGATCATCCGCCGGCGGCACCGACGGGAAATTGTTGCGATAAGGATCGAGGAAGTCTCTTTCCTGCGGGTCGTGCAACACATAAGGCTCGTCCAGCGCCTCGCCGTTGCGATATACCACCCCGTTCCG
>JBELAE010000225.1:0-8157 GCA_049509155.1 Candidatus Sulfotelmatobacter sp. | reverse complement strand
CGCAACAGGTTGGGTATGTGGGATCGGGTATCTCGGCGGCGTATGTGAGCAGTGCGGCGGCGGTGAATGAGGATGCGAATTATGTGCGGCGAGTGACGTTCAACGTGGCGCGAGTGGCGGAGGTGACGGCGACGTCCGTCGTGCTGGCACAGCCGCTCTTGGGAGGAGCGCCGGCTTCGGGCGCGGGGGCGCAGGTGGTGGTGGCTTTTGTCGACCGGGAGGGCGGGTCGTTTTTCCAGGAGTGGTCGGCGCTGTTTGTGGCTGAGCAGGAATCGGGTGGACGAGTTTGCTTTTATTATCCGCGGCTGAGTCCGAATCCGGGGGCGGGATCGAGCGGGGTTAGCTGGGATGGGAGCGCGGGGGCGAGCCTGAGTTCGGGGACGGGCGTCGCGAAGGCAGGCGGGGCCACGGGATCGGCGAAGAATCTGAAGACTCCTTCGGGCGCATTTGTGCGGGAGGAGTTTGCGGCGATTCAGAGGCCGATGTCGGCGGTTTCCTTGCGGGCTTCGTTTCTCGCTTTGCCATACGTCGATACGAATGACGGGCAGACTGTGCTGTGCTATCGGAGTTATTTTCCGGCGGCGCAGGCGGCGGTGTATTGAGGGCAGCTCTTGGCTCTTGGCTCTTAGCTCTTAGCTTTTAGCTCTTACCCTCTGGCCACCAGCCGTCTAAAGAAACTTTCATCACAGAGGACACAAGGGATACAGCGGAGACTCTGCGTATCCCTGCGTGGTATGCGGTTGAGCTGCTTACATTTCGAGATTTGTTTCGAAGACTTTTATGAAATTCACGATTGACAATTTGCACGGAGTGGGGCCGGTGGACTATACGGCTGCGCTGGATGGGACGGTTGCGCCTCGGGTGGAGAGAAAGATCAATCAGCCGTCTGCGTTGCGATGCAGCGTGCTGGGGAGTGCGGCGGGATTCGTGGTTCCGGCGGTGGGGGCGAGGGTGGTTCTGACGAAGACGAACGGCAGCTTCGTGTTTACGGGATATCTGACGCAGTCGGCACAGTTTGAATACCTGGGGTGGGGAGAGCAAGGCGCGGTGTATCGCTATGACCTGATCGCGGAGAGTGATGAGGTCCTGCTCGATCAGAAGGCGCCGCCTAACCGGGCGGAGTTTGTGGAGCGGAGTGCGGGTTCGGCGTTACAGCAACTGGCGCAGGATTTGTTGCCGGGCTTTTTCAACACGAGTGCGGTGCAGGCCGTGGATACGCTGGCGGCTTATCAGGTGAATCCGCAGAAGAAGTTTTCCTATCATGCGGCGGAGATTGCGCTGGCGGCGAGGGCGAGCTATCGAGCGATAAATGGGGCGCTGGTGCTGGCCCCGGTGGGAGCGGCGACTTATGCGATGAACGAGAGCGACGCTAACTTTTCGCCGACGGGACTGAAGCTGGTTTCTCCGAAGATGCTGGTGAACGAAGTGACTGCGATCGGGATGGTTGAGCCGCAGGCGTACGTGCGGGACTACTTTGTGGGGGATGGGCTGAGCCTGGAGTTCTATTTGTCGCAGACACCGTTTGCGCAGAGCAAGCCGGCGTTGATTGATGAGGAGTATCTGGGGCCGGGACTGGATCCGACTACTTGGGTGGTGAGCGATCCGTCGTCGGCGGTTTCAGTGGTCGCACAGACGCTGCAAGTGAGTGGCGGGACGGGGCAGTATGGGCAGACCACCGTGGAGTTCATCGAGCAGATCGAACTGGGCGGAGCGCTAGAGTTGCAACATGGGGATCTGAGCTTTACGGCGACTTCGACGGGAGTGATCGGCGGATTGTATGCGGGAACAGTTTCTGTGCCGGGATGCCTGGCTGGATTTCAGGTTACGCCGTCTGGAGCGGGATCGATCATACAGGCGCTCATCAGCGGAGTGGCGACGGGACCGGCTGTGGCGACGACCGCGGGGCACCGATATGTGTTGACCACTTACTTGTACTCGATGGAAGTGTACCGGTCGGAGGAAACGTTTCATTCGTCTTTGCATCCGGCGGGGAGCGGGTGGGGTGGGGCGACTGTCGCGGCCGACGTGAGATTTGTGCTCGAACTTCAGGATATTGATCCGACGAATCCGGCGACCAGCGTGGCGCCTGCGACGGTGCTTTTCGACGGCGCGATTGAGAATGCGCCGGGATTTTGTACGTACGCCCTGGTGAATGCGAGCAGCATGCAATGCAGTATTGCTTACACGTATGTCGCACATATTTCGCTGGCGGAGGTGCGAACGGCGCTGGCGTCGCCTGGCGCAAATTATGTGACGCAACTGGTGGAGTCGCTCTCGGATGGCGGAGAGTGCGAGATTGCGAGTTCCACGACGCTGGATTTTTATCCGGAGTATGTGCCGGCGTTGAATACGCTGATTGTGGCCAGCTACCGGGGATCGGGCCGGGCGGTGGCGGAGGTGGTGAACAGCGCCAGTGTGGCGAGCCTGCAGAATGGGGCGGACAACGGAGTGCGGGGGATAGTGAGAGAGATGAAGGCTCCGAGCGCGCGGACGCAAGCGGATTGCGAAAACGCGGCACTGGCGATTCTGGACGATGCGGGGGGGCTGGCGTGGATGGGCACATACCAGACCTGGAGTGATTTTCTGCCGGGGGCGGCAAGCGATATTTTTCCGGGGGATGGGGTCGCGGTCAACGTGCCATCGCGAAATGCTGTGTTCAACGGAATTGTGCGCTCGGTCGCGATTGACGTGGTGGATCTGCCCGACGACCGAGGAATGTACACGATCGAGTTCGCTAATGATTTGGCTGCACCGCTGGCGTATCAGGACGAATCGACTGCGACCACGGTTGCGCTGCAGGACATGCCGGCACAGCTCACGACCGCTCAGGTTGGGAACTACTATCTGGCGAACCTGACGAACGCGGAGATTACGGAGGTGAGTTCGACGACGGTCGAAGTGGACGCGGGCATGGCGCCGCAGAGCGGTTGGGGGATCGAGGTCAGATCTCATGATTATGGATGGGGGGTCGCGAACGACCGGAATCTGGTGGGACGGTTCAGCACGGAGACGTTCAGTTTGTCGCGGCTGGCGCGCACGCAAAATTATTTCCTGCGGCTGTATAACAACTCTTCGCCGCCGCAGTATTCGCGGTACGCGGCCGCGCTGCACGTGGATTATCCGTTATGAGCGGGGGCACTCTGCTCAGGCAGCGTCATCGGGTGGGTGAGGAAAGGCCGGGAGAGATGGGGCAGTACACCGCGAAAGATTTTCAGCTGGAAGTACTCGGCAAGTTGGCCGAGATGCAGAGTCAAACGGAGGCTTTGGAGGAATCCTGGAACAGCAAGCTGGATGCCGTCAAGGAGCAGCGGCTGATGAAGTTTGACAGCCGAACTCTGATCGCTTTGGGAGCGATTGGGCTTTCACTCACGGGCTATGTGATTCAAGAGGCGCGCAACACGGCTCGACAAGACAGTGAGATCGAGACGACGAAGGCGCGTGTGGTGCGTCTGGAGCAGATTTCGGCGGCCAATACGGAAGGCCGGATACGGATGGAAGTTCAACTCGGAGAACTGCGGGACGGCCAGGCAGAGATTAAAGCTCTGATCGAGGCGCGTTACATTACGAGCAAAAAGGCCAGTCCGGAAATTCGAGACAAGTCCCGGTAATGCAATTTCGCGGCGAATCAGAGCAAGACAATTCAGAGCAAGGCATTTCACGAAGACGTTCACGAAAAACAAGGAGACAACTATGAGCACACCAAGCACCACGATCATCACCAATCTGAAAAACGTAACTGCGCCCACGGCGAACACACTGGCTGACGCAGACACATACGGGATGGACATGCCGGGCATGCTTTCGGACGCACTGCTGAAGGCGAACGAATTGAAGGTCTGCCTGACACTGATCGTCAACAAGACGGATGCCGCGGACCCTAACCTGGCCACGCTCAACAATATTCTGGCCAGCCTGGTTTAGAGGAGCGGCAGTCGGAAAATCGGGCTCCGCCTGCCGCCAATTTCATTGACTCGTAGAAATGCTAGAGGAGACGGTATGAATTTTCTGAATCAGCTATTGCGGGGGATTTCGTTTATTCCCGCGTTAGTGAGCGGGATTGAAGGGCTGTTTGGGAGCAAATCGGGGGCGCAAAAGAAAGATGCCGCTATGTTGTTTCTGGAGAATGCGCTGCAAATGTCGGACGCGATTGCGCAGCGAGAAATCGTGAACGCAGATCAATTCCGCGAAGGGGTGTCACGCATCATAGACGGAGTGGTCGAATGTATGAATGCTTCGGCTTGGGCGAAAGCGACGCCTCAGACGTCGGGCAATAACAGTCAGCCGTAGTTCCGGCGACTGACACAGCTTCGCAAGAACTTCGGCAACGATTTCGCGCGCTTGTCTATTTCGCGCTGGGCGGGCAAAAATGCGTGGATCCTTCGCTTCGCTCAGATTGACAAATCTGATTTGGGCTAAGACATTTGTCGACTACTTCGCAGCTAGCCGACTTCTTCGCTCCAGGTTTCGAGATTCTTTTTCACCTGTGCCATGAACTGGTCGGCTACGGCGCCGTCGATTAGGCGGTGATCGTAGCCGAGGGTGAGATGTACGACGGAACGGATGGCGATGGAGTCGGTGCCGTCTTTGTCAGTGATGACCATGGGCTGCTTGGTGATGCCGCCGACGCCCATGATGGCGGAGTTGGGCTGGTTGATGATGGGCAGGCCGAAGACGGCGCCGAACTGGCCGGGGTTGGTGACGGTGAAGGTGGAACCTTCGACATCGTCGGGCTTGAGCTTTTTGGTGCGGGCACGTTCGCCCAGGTCGGTGATGCCGCGTTGCAGGCCTAGGAAGTTCAGGTCTCCGGCGTTTTTTAGGACTGGAACAATTAGGCCCCAGTCTAGGGCGACGGCGATGCCCATGTTGATCTGGCGGTGATAGCGGATGTTGTCGCCTTCGAGACTGGCGTTGATGATGGGCCACTGCTGCAGGGCCATTACTGCGGCGCGAACGAAGAACGGCATGAAGGTGAGGCGGGCACCGTGGCGCTGCTCGAATCCGGCTTTTTGTTTGGTGCGAAGATTCACGATTCGCGTGAAGTCGACCTCGTACATGCAGTGGACGTGAGCGCTGGTGCGGCGGGACTCGATCATGTGCTTGGCGATTAGCTTGCGCATGTTCGTTAGCGGGACGAGATCGCCGGGGTAGGGGGCTGGAGCGGCGGGACGGGCAGCGGGGGCAACTGGCGCGCTGGCGGAGGGCGCTGGAGCTTGAACGGGAGCGGCCGGGGCGGACGCCTGGCTCTCGATGAAGGACATGATGTCTTGTTTGGTAATGCGGCCACCGAGTCCGGTGCCGGAGATTTGGGAGAGACTGACACCGTGCTCGCGGGCGATCTTGCGGACTAGCGGGGAGGAACGGGCTTCTTCGTCCTCTTCGGGCGCGCTGGGTGCCGGTGCCGGGGTGGCGGCCGGTGTTGACGGGACTGGAGCGGGCTTTTTTTCTTCTCTTTTCTCCGCGGCGGGTTTCTCAGGAGCGGATGCGGGCTTGACGGCGGCTTCGCCGTCGACGGCGATGGTTCCGACGATGGTGTTCACATTTACAGTCGTGCCCTCGGTGACCTTGATTTCCTGGAGGATGCCGGAGGCGGGAGCGGGGATCTCGGCGTCGACCTTGTCGGTGGAGATTTCGAACAGGGGCTCGTCTCGCTGAATTTTGTCGCCGGGCTTTTTCAACCACTTCGTAATAGTACCCTCGACGATGGATTCGCCCATCTGGGGCATGATGATGTCAGTTGGCATGATTTCCTTCCTATGAGGCCCCACGGATCTGGAGGAGGGGCGGACGCAAACGGATATTATAGCGTTTGGGCGCGGCGGCGCGAGCGGCCTCTGACTTCGCGTAGGGTCATAAGAATGCGTTGATGATTGGTGGCGGGCGTTCCGTATGGTGAGCAGAAACTTTACACGATTGGCCAGCGCCTGCAGCGAGAAGCTGTCGGGCCTAAAAAGCGGGCAATCACGTTTCATTTTGCGTGGTACAATTTTGATTAGCGTACATGGAGCCCTCCGCTCCATGGCAGTGGGCATCACAGACCACGGTTGGGAAATGTTTGGAAATTCTCGGTGCGGGCACGGAAATCTAATGAGCAACAGCTAAAGGCGAATCTGCCCTTGATTCGTGCCTTGGGGCTGGTATACCATCCCCGCGAGTACCAAAGTAACCAATTTCCCCTGTTATGGCATCCAAACTGCTTTACCACGTTATTACACGTTGGTAACGTTTAACCATCGGCGCACTGATCTGATAATCAGTACACGCCGATAAATCCAGAGGATGAGGGAAAAATTGCTGGCTACTGAACCCACCATCGACCTGAAGGAACACCCGATAATGCTGACACTCCAGGATTCCATCTCGGGAAATGGTTTCTTGGCGCGTATCACGATCTCAGGGCGCTCACTGATGCGCATGGAGGACGATGGGCAGTGGTGGATGTATGGAGTGCGCCCCGCAGCAATCGCTGCGTCTGGCGCGAATATCGAGGAGGCGTTCTTGCGCTTCCGTAGCCGGTACAAGGAGATCTTGTTCGACATCGCACAGGAGAGCACCACGTTCGAGGATTTCGCGTCTGAGGTGGAGCGATTCTTCAACGAGAGCGATGCTGACAATGAAGACGAGCGGTTGTGGGAGCAGGCTTTGTCTGCTATTCGGAGTGGTACATGCCAACCCCCGACGCCGTTCGCCAACTTGCCGCGCCGGGCACCGGAAACTCACCCATCGTTCATAAAAATTGAGCGCGTGGATGCCGAGGCCAAAGATGTAAGCTTGAGGCCGAGCGACAACGTGGCCGACAGTTACGCTTACTCATTCCCCAAAGCTGCATAAAATTTATAGATGTCCGTTTCCGTCTCCTTTGCCGACGTTCTGCGGATGTTAGAACACTGTGCGAATGGTTTCGACATCCGCAGAACCACCCACGGCAGACGGGTTGCATACAACGGAAAGGTGTTCCCGGATGTTCCGAAGTTTGACGACATCCAGATCGGGCATATCCGAAAAATGGTCCGACACTTGGGCATAAACCAAGAGTGCGCCCGCCAGCACGGTTGTTACTAAACCCGCCTCCATCAGACCGTCAGCCATTCGACACATCTGTCAACGTTCTGACACTTGCCCACCGTACGACAACGCTCTGTTAGGAAGAACGATGGCCTGAATGTTCGCTGCGGAGCGCCGACTTAAAAAGCTAGCCCATCGAAGGCGCGTCGGCCAGCTGACGTAGTCATACCGGCAAGTTGCAGGGGGCCTTCGCTTCGCTCAGGATGGCAAGCGAGATCTAACTTCTTCAGATCTCTGGCGCTCTAGTGGTGGTCGTGCTTTTCTGCTCCTTCTTTTTTCTCGTCTTTCTTCTCGTCATCAGCAGCAGGCGCGGCGCCGAAACTCGTCTTCCAATATTCCTGGACGTTCGGGGGGAGTTTGTCGAGGTGGGATAGGAGCATGGTGATCTTCCACATGTCTGGCTCGGTGAGGGCCTTGTCCCAGGCGGGCATGCCGGTGTAACGGACGCCGGTGCGGATGGTGTAGAAGATGTGCCACTCGGGATCGTCGGGGGGATCGGAGATAAAATTCGGCGGCGGCGGATAAAACGAAGTGGCCAGCGGGGAGGGTTTGCGGTCTAGGCCTCCGTGGCAGAGGGCGCAGTTCATGGTGTAGAGCTTCATGCCGTCTTCGAGATTCTGGTCGGTGGGAGTGAGTGGGTTGGTGACGCGGGGAGCGTGGCGCTCCATGGAGGCGTCGACGGCACTCATGAGCAGGTGGCTCTCCATGTGTGGCGGATCGACGTTTGCGGCTGTGGGGAAGAAACCGAGCATGGCGAAGCCGAGGCCGCCGAGGATTAGGACTAGGAGCGTGACGATTATGCCGAGGATGAATTTTCCCATGGGTTCTCCGGACGGGATATTGTGGCAGATGGGTGGGGTGGGGCGCTAGTTGCCTTCCACGGGGGCTAAAGCCCTTTCGGTTTTCGAATTGCTAACGCGGCGCTGAAGCGCCGCTCTTCCACGGTGCTTCGCGGGTCCTTCGTCGCCGCCCGACGTGAGCTTCGCTCGACGGATAGCCGGGATGTTCGCACATCGTGATTCTCACATGCGAGGCGGACCAATGCGTCCGCCTCTAAGTTAGTTAGTACGTTTTCAGGCGGCGGGATTCGCGGAC
>JBELAE010000224.1:0-14227 GCA_049509155.1 Candidatus Sulfotelmatobacter sp. | reverse complement strand
CCGCAGCGCGTAATCGACGCCATCTCCAACTACCTGCGCCGCGACAACGCCAACACCGGCGGAGCCTACGCGACCAGCCGCCACACCGACGCCATGATCGCCGAAGCCCGCAGCGCCATGGCCGACTTCCTGCACTGCGCCGCCGACGAAGTCGCCTTCGGCCCCAACATGACGTCCTTGACGTATGCAATGTCCCGCGCAATCGGCCGTGAGTTGAAGCCCGGAGACGAAATGGTAGTCACCCGCCTCGACCACGACGCCAACGTTTCCCCGTGGCTGCAAATGGCAGAAGATCGGGGAGTGACCGTCCGCTGGGCCGAAATCCACGACGAAGACTGCACCCTCGACATGGCCGACCTGGCGTCGAAAATAAATCCCAACACCAAGCTGGTCGCCGCCGGATACGCCTCGAACGCCGTCGGCACAATAAATCCGGTAAAAGAAATCGTCCGCCTCGCCCACGCCGCCGGAGCCCTCGCCTACATCGACGCCGTCCACTACGGCCCGCACGGCCTGATCGACGTGGCCGCCCTCGATTGCGATTTTCTGGTGTGCTCGACTTATAAATTCTTCGGCCCGCACATGGGCGTGCTCTTCGGCAAGCGCGAGCACCTCCAGCGCCTGCGCCCCTACAAAGTTCGCCCCAACACCAACGCAATTCCCAATTGCTGGGAGTGGGGCACGCTCAACCACGAATGCATCGCCGGCATCGCCGCCTGCGTGGAATACATCGCCGGCCTGGGCCGGGGTTTAACGAATGGGGCATCGAATGGAGCAACGAATATGAGGGTGCCCCACCCTTCGGGTTTTTCGAAGGGTGGGAACGATGCTACCGGAACAAGTGTGGTAACCGAGAGACGCGCCGCCATCGAGGCCGCGTACGACGCCATCCACGAGCACGAGCGCGGATTGCTCGAAAAAATCATGGCCGGCCTGAGGAATATCCCCGGCTTGAAGATCTACGGGATCACCGACCCCGCCCGCTTCCACGACCGCTGCGCCACGCTCGCCATCCGAATACCAGGCCACACCCCACTAGAGCTCGCAACCAAACTCGGCGAGCGCGGCTTCTTCACCTGGGACGGCAACTACTACGCCCTGAACCTCACCGAGCATTTAGACGTAGAGAAATCCGGCGGCTTCCTGCGCATCGGCCTGGTGCACTACAACACCGCAGAAGAAGTCGACCGCCTCCTGGCCGCGCTGGGAGAGATCGTCAGCGCGTAAGCACCCTGGCGCAAATTTCCGAAAGCCAACGCCATGGAGCGCCCAGAACCCGTGCAGTACCGTGGAAGAGCGGCGCTTCAGCGCCGCGTAAAGCGAGGAGAATCGGAGGGCTTCAGCCCCTGTGGGCGTTTACGGCTTCGGGGCCGGCACGGGCGCAGCAGCCGGTGCCGCAGCCGGCGCCGCCGACTCCGACACCACCAGCATCTCGTAACTCTTGCCGTTCACTTTAAACTTCATCTTGTCTTTGTTGATGCTCAGCTCAACCGGCGCATTCACCGGCAACATTTCCTTGTGCGCTTCTTTTTCCTGCCGCACGTGATACTCGGTCGCTTCGGTGCGAATCACATATTCCTGGCACATCAGCTCCGTCGTTTGCTTCTTGCCCTTAGCCTGCGAGCCGCAGGGAACCGAATTCTCCGAAACGATGGTTCCCTGCATCACATTCTCTTTGGCTGCGGCCGTCAGGCCCAGGCCCAGCAGAACGGCCAGCGTCAGAATCGCCGTCTTCCTCATATGCGCCTCCATACACGTCAGCCCGGGACGCCGTCCCGGGCTGCTAAGAAAATTATGCGAAAGAAATCATCCCTCACGCCACCCGCGGTGTGGGGCATTGCGACAGTTCGGTTGAATCCCTTACGGCCAGCGCTTGGCGGTGTCTTCCCACCCGGCGGCGCGCACCGGCTGCGGCGCGGGAATCGTGGGCGGCGTCGGAACCGACAGGCGAGCCGTCGCTTGGGGTCCGTTAACGGCAGTGGCCAAGGCCGGCTTGCCTATGTCCAGACCCATTTCCTTTTCCTCGGAGAGCAGAGGCGCGACCAGTCGCAGAGCCTCCACTTCCTTTTCCAGGCGCGTTAATTCCATTTCTTTCTGCCGCAATACTTCGTAAACATTCTTCATGACCATGGCACCTGCCGATTGTGTCGAAGTTTGCAAACCCTTCTCCGCACTCTAGCAGAGTTGCCTGTGTTGTCAAGGGTTTCAGCGGCGCCAGTAGTGCAAAACTGGGCGCCAACTTGGCCCCCGAATTTGGTCGGATCGTGGCAAGAAACGACTCCGCGACCATGTGCGACGGTCACCGACAAACAGCGGTACGAAAGTAATCTCGGATCGCACTCCGTCGCCTATACCATGGATTCGAGCGCATGAATTCGAGCGCACTGTCCGACCATACTGTTTGCTGGAGGTCCATCCGATGCCGTCGCGCCGAGTTCTCGTTTTACTTGCAGCCAGCGCCCTTTTTTGCCCGTTCTTCCTCGCCTTCCCAGCCTACGGCCAGGATGATTCGCAATCTCTAGCGGATGCCGCCCGCCAGGCCCGTCTGCAAAAGCAGCAGAAGGAAGCCCAAGCCAAAGACGCCGCAGCGCCCAGCAAGGACGCGCTGAATAAAGACGGCCAGAGCAATGATGGACCGGGCAATGACGGACAGGCCAAAGACGCCCAGGCCAAGGATGCTCCCCCACTCAAGCCGCATCACGTCATCACGAACGAGGAACTCCCCTCGCACCCCGGCCGGACCTGGACGACCGCAAGCGCTCCCCAAACTTCGGGCGAGCCCGAGGCGCAGACCGGTCCCTCAAATGCCAGCGCGAATGCCGAGCAATGGAAGTCTCAGATTCAAGCCCAGAAGAGCACCATCGCCTCGCTCGAAAGCCAAATCGCCAGCCTGAACGACTCCATCCACTACGTCGGCGGAAACTGCGTTTCCAACTGCGTCCAGTGGAACGAACACCAGAAAGAAAAGCAGGATCAAGTCGAGACCATGAAGGGTCAACTGGAACAAGAACAAAAGCGTCTCGAAGACCTGCAGGAATCAGCCCGCAAACAAGGCTTCGGCAGCTCCGTCTACGAACCGTAATCCGTCGCCTAACAAAAACGAGGGTGCCCCACCCTTCTCGCGTCTTTTGCGAGAGGGTGGGGTTTTGATTTTCCCGATTTTCTTACTTCTTCGCCGGATACGGATCGGCATACTTCAACACCGTCGACAAGTCGATCCCGCGAATAATGCCGTCCGAATGGTAGAACAGCCCCCAGGAATCGATGGTCGAGTTATCCGGAAAAATGCAGGCTTCGAGGACTTCATCAATACTGCCGATCGACACCCAGCCCCCGCCCGCAGCGTCCGTAGCGCCAATCTCGGCCCCGCCCAGCTGCGTGCAATAGTACGATGCCGGGTTGCCGTTGCCCTGACCGTTCCACGGCACTGCCGCGTAATAGGCCAGAGCCGCCAGACTCGGCTTGGTCGCGTACAACGTATCCAGCGACAGGTGAATGCGCGACCCGTCCGCCGCCAGAGTGTATTGGCAAAAGGGCTCGACTCCGGCAAGATATAGCCAGTCCGGTTGCGCATTGTTCGTGCCATACGCCGCGTAGCGAACCTCCACGAGGCCGCCGGTAGCCGTGCAATAAGCCGCCTCCGGCCCGACTTTCACCGCAGCTTTCGTGCTCTTCTTCGTTTGTGTTTGTGCCGCCGCGCTGAATGCCGCTCCCGACAGCATCAGAACCATCGCCACCCCTGCCATTGCTCGAGCCCCGCGCATGTGAATCTCCTCTTCTAATTCGATTCAGTCCAATCCGCCGCGAAAGTCTACCACGCAGCGAAAGCCGGCGCGCATGTTCCCTGTCGAGAATCGGGGGATCTCGGTTTTAAATTACCAAATTACATAATTTCTCAATCCCTCAATTTTTCACGTTCCCCAAAACCGTCCGGCCATGCGAAATTAGTTCATGGCTCTCGCCGTCCGTCCTTCGCCCATTCATTCCGTAGGCGTGTACACCTCGACTCCCATCCGCAAGAAGACCCGCGTGGTCGAATACGACGGCGAACGCATCACCGCCGAAGAAGCCGACCGCCGCTACAACGGCGTCTCCCGCACCTACCTCTATGGCCTCGACGACGGCAAAACCGTAATCGACGGTCACGGCCTGGGCGCCTACCTAAATCATTCCTGCGATCCCAACTGCGAAGTCGACGAGATCAAAGGCCGCGTCTGGATTTTCGCCATCCGCGACATCGCCGCCGGCGAAGAACTCCTCTGGGACTACAACCTCTACGACGACGAAGACCCCGCCCCCTGCCACTGCGGTTCCCCCAAATGCCGCGGCACCATGTATTCCAGAGAATGGATGGCCAAGCTCCGGAGAAGAGAAGCCCGCAAGAAGAAGAAACTCGAATCCGCTGAAATTGGGAAGAGCGCAACGCGGGACAGCACGACCCGGAAGGGCGCGACTGTGAAAAGCACGATCGGGAAGGGCACGACTGTGGACAACATGACCGGGAAGGGCACGACTTCAAGTCGTGCCGATTCAGTGCCCCTAGATGAAGCCGGCTTCAGCCGCTGAGGGTCGCTCGTCTGTACCTCGTCTATACAAAGAGCGTGCGTCAAGCTGTTTAAGAGACTCCCATCAAGGTGGATCGGGTTTCACCCGGTACTGAAAAGAGCCCTTCGACAAGACTACTTGACGACTAGCTCGGAATGCGATATATCTATTTCCGACTATGGTCGGAAGATCAGATTCCTATTTGCCGTTGTCCTCGGCGGCCTTGCACATCCTTCTCGCTCTAGCCGGGGAAGATCTCCATGGCTACGGCATCATGCAGGAAGTCGCAAGGCAGTCGGAGGGCATATACAAACTCGGCCCCGGCACGTTGTACGACAATCTGCAGAAGCTCATTCAGGCTGGATGGGTTCAGGAATTGGGACCACGCCGGGGAGATGATGATCCTCGCAGGCGCTATTACCGGCTCACAGATGCTGGACGAGATGTCCTCAGAGCCGAGACCGCGCGCTTAACGCAGGTTGTCCGCGAGGCCCGATTGCGACTGCGAGTCCCAAACCCCAGGAGAGTCTGATGCTCCGGCATCTATATCGATGTGCGGTGCGTTTGCACCCTTCCAGCTTTCGCCGACGTTTCGGTGACGAGATGCTCTACATCTTCGATCAGCAAAAAGGAACGCTCTCTGCGCTCGGTGTAATGTTGGACTGTGTTTTCTCGCTCTTAAGACAGTGGACGTTACGGCCACACATCGGCATCGAACCCGCAGTTCCTCTGCTAAGTCCAGCGGCGGACCATATTCCTTCCTTCGGCACACTCGATCCGTTCCGGCCTCGCGCGTCAGCAATCATTAACGGCACTGTGCTGTCGCTGATTCTGTTCTGCATGACTGTGTTCGCGATCCGTTATAGCTCAATTCATATTTTGAATCTGCGTATTCCGGGGATCGCGGGCAATCCAGGCCCACAAGTTGGCGCTCAGACACACCTGCAGGTCGACGTAATTCCCACCGAACCTGAAGGCACTCAAAGTGAGACCATCGCAGCAGCTAGCCTGCGCACTGCTGCTGTGCCCCGACGAACTCGTGGAGCAACGATCTGGCTTGATCCTTATGTCGGGAAATACATCTCGAACTATCCACCGGCGAAGATTTCGATTCAAATCGAAGGCGATCCCCTTAGCGGCGATCACCTCTCGCTTTCGCTGGCCGCCGCAGGACACCCAAGTCTTGCTCTCTTACCCGTGTCCCCGTCGAGGTTCGTTGTCGTCGGAGCCAAGAATAGCTATGCTGACTTCACCGCTGACGCTCAGGGCAGGATTTGCTGCTTGTCCTTCGTTATGAATGGCAACGCCATTACCGCGCGACGTCAGTAGCTGGCGTCAAGGTGCATTCGCTCTAGCTCGCCGGTACCGGTACCGCCACCGGCTTCTTCCCGTGCTCCCGCCATCCCTCAATAATCAAATACAGCACCGGAATGAAAAACAAATTCAGAATCGTCGACATGATCATCCCGCCAAACACGGTCGTCCCCACCGAATGCCGTCCATTCTCACCCGCGCCCGTCGTCCATTCTCACCCGCCCCCGTGGCCAGCACCAACGGCACCACGCCCAGAATGAAAGCCAGCGAAGTCATCAGAATCGGACGCAAACGAATTGTCGCCCCCTGCACCGCCGCTTCCACCAGCGGAACGCCGCGCCCGCGCAACTGCTCGGCAAACTCGACGATCAGAATCGCGTTCTTGCTCGACAACCCGACCAGCATTACCAGCCCCACCTGGCAGTAGACGTCATTTTGCAGCCCGCGGATCCACTGCCCGCCCAGCGCTCCCAGTAGCGCCATCGGCACCGCCAGCAACACAATGAACGGCAGCACAAAACTCTCATACTGCGCCGAAAGCGTCAGGTAAACGACCAGCGTGCCCAGCCCAAACAGAATCAGCGAAGTCCCGCCCGCCGCCAATTCTTCCAGCGACAACCCGGTCCAGCTGTAGGTAAATCCCTGCGGCATCTTGCTGGCTAGACCTTCCATCGCCGCAATCGCCTGCCCGGAACTGTATCCCGGCGCCGGCGAGCCATCGATCTCCGCCGAGCGGAACAGGTTATAGTGGCTGATCACCTGCGGCGTCGTGGTCTGCGTAATGCTGATTAAGTTGTCCAGCGGCACCATCGCCCCGCTGTCAGACCGCACATAAAACTGCTTCATGTCCTGCGAGGTCGCCCGGAACTGTTTATCCGCCTGTACGTACACCCGGTACGACCGGTTGTTGAAATCAAAATCATTTACATAGGATGACCCCATGTAGACGCCCAGCGCGTCCGTGATCTGCGACAGCGGCACGCGCAGGCTCTTCGCCTTCTCGCGGTCAATGGTCACCAGATATTGCGGGTCATTTGCCGTAAATGAGGTAAACAGCCGCACCAGATCCTTGCGCTGCCCGGCTTGCTGGATCAGCCCGTAGGTAGCCCCCGCCAACTCCTCAAGCTTGTGCGCCCCTTGATCCTGCACCACAAACTGGAAGCCGCCGAACTGGCCGAGGCCCTGAATCGGCGGCGGCAGCGTGGCAAACACGATGGCCCCGGAAATCCCGAACAGCCGCGGACGCACCCGGGTCACAATCGCTGACGCGGTGTGGGCCTCGCCTTTGCGCTGCGAATAAGGCTTCAGAGGAATAAAAATAAGCCCCTGATTCGCAGCTGCCCCGGAAAAACTGAATCCGGCAATCGAGAACGTCCCTTCCAGTTCCGGCTCGTTCGCCAGCATGGCCGCCACCTGCTTGCCAATCGCTTTCGTATATTCCAGCGACGCCCCCGACGGCGCCTGTATCACGATGATGAAATATCCCTGGTCCTCATCCGGCACGAATCCCGTCGGCACCCGCGTGAATATGAAATAAGTGAGCCCCAGCCCGGCGAAAAACAGCGCCATCATCGCCACTTTGTAATCCAGCACGTGATGCAGCAGGCGCTGGTACCCGCGGGTGAGCGCCCCAATGCCATCGTCAAACTTCTGCAGCCACCACCATTTTTTCCGGTGGCCGCCGCTCAGAAAAATCGCCGCCAGCACCGGAGCCAGCGTAAGCGCATTGAAGGCGGAAATGGCAATGGAAAATGCGATGGTCAGCGCAAACTGCCGAAACAAAATTCCGGTCGTTCCGGGAAAGAACGCAACCGGCACAAACACGGCGCAGAGCACCAATGAGGTTGCGATGACGGCGCTGGTAATCTCGGCCGTGGCCGCCGCCGCCGCTTTGTGAGAATCGTGTTCGCCTTCCTGAATGTGGCGCTCAATGTTCTCAATCACCACAATCGCATCGTCCACCACCAGCCCCGTGGCGAGTGTGATGCCGAACAACGTCAGTGTGTTGATGGAGAAGCCCAGCAACTTCACAAAGACAAAGGTGCCGATGAGCGAAACCGGAGTGGCGATAAAGTGAATCATCGTCGTCCTCCAGTCGCCCAGAAAGAGAAAGATCACCAGGATCACGAGCGCGATCGCCCCACCGACCGTGTAGATCACGTCGCGGATCGACTCGCCCACGGCGTCCGTCGTGTCGAACGCGACCTTATAGTGCATGCCGGGAGGAAAACTCTTCGACAGGCGCTCGAGTTCGGCGATTGCTCTCCGATCCACATCGAGCGCGTTGGCGGTCGAGAGTTGTGTGACCGCCATTCCAATCGCATCCTGTCCGTTGAATTGCAGATCGTTGGCATAGCTCTCGGCGCCCAGTTCCGCGTGCCCAACGTCTCTCAACCGCACCAGGGTTCCGTCGGAATTCGTCTTGAGAATAATGTTGTCGAACTGTTCCGGCTCGCTTAACCGCCCCACCGCCCGCACGCTGATCTGATAATTCTGCCCCGCCATCGCCGGGGTTTGTCCCACCTGTCCGGCCGCAACTTCCACGTTCTGTTCCGCCAGCGCGCTCACCACGTCAGTCGCGGTCAGCGAACGTCCCGCCAGTCGCCCCGGATCCAGCCACAGCCGCATCGAATATTTGCGCTCGCCGAACAGGATCACATCCGCAACACCGGGAATGCGCTTCAGCGAATCGCGTACGTACACATCGAGATAATTGCTCAGGAACAGCGTGGAATATTTTTGATTGTCCGCATAGACACCCGCGCCGAACACGAAGTTCTGCGAAGTCTTCGCCGTCGTGATGCCGACAGCTTTCACCGCGGCGGGCAACCGTCCCTGCGCGGTGTTCACCCGGTTCTGAATGTCCACGGTCGCCAGATCGGGATCGCGATTCAGATCAAACGTAGCGGTCACGGTGCTGGTCCCGTCGTTGCCGCTCGTGGAAGTGATGTACTTCATCCCTTCCGCGCCATTGATCTGCTGCTCGATGGGAATCGTGACCGCGCTCTCCACCGTCTGCGCGCTCGCCCCAATGTAGACGCTGGTCACGCCCACCTGGGGCGGCGCCAGATTCGGAAACTGCGCAATGGGCAGAGTCGGAATCACAGCTGCGCCCGCCAGAACAATCAGCAGCGCGCACACCGACGCAAACACCGGACGTTGAATGAAGAACCTAACGAACATGAGAACCTGTGCCCCTCATAGCGGATAACGCCAGCAGCCAGCATTTAGCATTTAGCATTTAGCATTTAGCGCTTAGCATTTAGCGCTTAGCATTTAGCGCTTAGCATTTAGCGCTTAGCACTTATCAGTTCTGCGTTTTTTGCAGAATGTCGGCGATACCCTCAACGACCAAATGCCAATTGCTAGGTGCTAAATGCTTCGTTGGAGATGATCAGAACCGAAAGCCGAGAACCGGAAGCCGGCCAGAAGCCCTAGCTCAGCGGAATCACCGGCGCACCGTCCAGCAGAAACTGCGTCCCAGAGACGATGATCTTATCCCCCGGCTTAATGCCATCCTGCACTTCGTAATCGTTGCCCACGGTTTGTCCGATCGTGAGTGGCTTCTGCCGCGCGACAAACGCGCCGCCATTCTGAGCTTCCGCCACGAACGCAAAATACTGTCCTCCCAGCCGCGACACTGCCAGGATCGGAACTTCCGGATTCTTATGCGTCCCCCACACTACCCGCGCCCGAATAAACTGCGATTGGCGCAGCGCATCATTCCCATTGGTAATGCGCGCCTTCACCAGCACGGTCTGGGTTGTGTTGTCCACTTGCGGGGAAATAAAGCTGACCCGCGAATCGGCCAGCACCTTGCCGTCGCCGTCGACCACCTGCACCGGCAAACCCATCTTGAGCTGCCCCGAGTGCTCGATCGGCACATACACATAGGCCTCCAGGCTTCCCTGCTGGTCAACCGTCGTCAGCTGCGTCGTGGTCGTTACACGGTCGCCGACGCGCACCGGAATATCTCCCACAATCCCGCTCCGCGGAGCGACCACCCTGTAGTAATGCAGTTGCACTTCCTGCTCGCGCACCTGCGAATCGAGCGATTCCATCTGGGCCTGGGCCGCATCCAGCGTCGACTTCGCCTGGTCCAGCTCCTGCTTGCTCACCACCCCAGCCGCGGCAAGCCCCTGCGTCCGCTGATACTGCTGTTTGGCCAGGACCAGGTTCGCCTCCTGCGCGGCGCGGGCGCTCTCCTGGCTCTTCACCGTGGCCTGCTGCTTCAGCGGATCGATCTCCATCATCGGAGTGCCAGCTTCCACGCGGTCGCCCGAGTGCACCAGAATCTGCGTGATTTGCCCCTCCACCTGCGGCATGATCACGGCCGAATCCCGCGACTTCATCGTGGCCACGTACTCGCTCGCGTCGTCGACCGGCATCGCCTTGGCCTCCAGCACTTTAACCGGCATGCCCTGAGGCCCCGCCGCGTGAGGATTCTGCGCCGCGTTCGTAGAGCAGCCTATCGTTGCCACGCTCGCCGCCAAAGCCACGGCCAGCAAGCCTTTTGTTGCCAAATGTTGAATGTTTTCCATAAGCCGATATGCGTTCATCTACAGATTCCCCAACTCCCGCCCCGGACGCAAAATAATCTGCTTCCCAATCCGGGAGGTTTCCCCCTCCTGCCCCCGTGTCCCTGCGTTTAGCCGGTTCCCGTACCCCTTATTCATAGCGTGACTTGTCATTCCGGCGCGCGAGCGCAGCCAGACAGGAGGAACCTGCTGTCCCTCACCCCGCAATCATCTTGCCCAGAATCTCCTTCACAATCTTCGCCGCCACCGTCGCCGTCAGTCCCGCAACATCCTGCACCGGGTTGTACTCGACCACATCCGCACCCACGATCTCCCCCTCAATGGCATGCAAATGCGCAATCGCCTCCCGCACCGACATCCCTCCCGGCTCGCGATGCGAAACCCCCGGCGCGAACCCCGGATCGAGAACATCCATATCGAACGTGATATAAACCGGCCCCGCCGCCTGCAACTTCCCATAAGCCGGCAGTTCCCGCATCTCCACCACTTCCACTCGAAACCTCTGCGCCTGCTCCCGCTGATGCCGGTTGATAGTGCGAATCCCCACCTGCACCAACCGCTTCGCCAGCCCCGCTTCCATGATCCGCGCAAATGGACACGCATGCGACAACCGGTTCCCCTCAAACTCGTCATACAGGTCGGGGTGCGCATCGAAATGAAAAATTGTCAGCTCCCGATGCCGCCCCGCCACCGCCTTCACAATAGGATAAGTAATCGAATGATCCCCACCAAGCAAAACCGGCCGCTTCCCCTCGTCCATCAATGAGCCGACTCCGCCCTCGATCGCCTCAAACGCGCCCTCTTCGGAAAACTCCAGATCTCCCGCATCCTCATACACCCCCGCCACCCCCAAGTCGACACCCGACTCCGACCACGAGTTCGAAGCATCACAGCGCAGCGCCTCCCGAATCTTCCCCGGAGCATCCCCCGCCCCGCGCAGGTAGGAAGAGTAACCATCAAACGGAATCCCCAGCAGAGTCGGAACGCCCATCATCTTCACCCTTCGGTTCCCGAGAATCTTAAACGCTACGCGGCCACGGTGCCATCAGGCGCCGTCACCGAAAATGTGTTAAGCTTTCCGGAAATTTGAACTATCTCCCAGTTACAAGAAGATAGACTCGACCGCGCTGTCACTTCCTCCCTGTGTCAAACAATCGTTCTCTGGAGGTGCATCTTGACCAACACCCATTCGCCCATCGTAGGCAGTGATCGCAAACCCCTGCCCGGTGCAGTCGCCACGAGCCGAACCAATCCCAACACCACCATCGAAGTAACTCTCAAGCTTCGCCGCAAAGCTGCTCTTCCGCCCGTAACCAAGCGTCCAACCAAAATACTCACCCGCGACCAACTCCGCGACACCTACGGCGTCAATCAGTCCGACATCGACACGGTCGTGAAGACCCTCGGCACATTCGGTCTAACACTAGTTAGTTCGAGCACCACCACTCGCACCGTCCTGTTGCGCGGCACAGTCTCGGCCATGGAAGCCGCGTTCCAGGTCAGACTCTTCAACTACACCCACCCCAGCGGAAACTATCGCGGCCGCGTCGGCCAGGTTCACATTCCCGTAGCGCTAGCCGGCATCGTTCAAGGAGTTTTCGGACTCGACAATCGCCGCATCGCCCGCCGTCGCCGCCAGCCCATCCGCGACGACCCTCACGCTAAGTCCGGATCCGTTTCCACGACATGGAATCTGCCCAGTCAGTTCGCCGCCCACTACAACTTCCCGCCCGGAGACGGCACCGGCCAGGCCGTCGGCCTGCTCGAATTCGGCGGAGGATATTTCCCCAGCGATCTCCAGCAATTCTGCTCGCTGGCAAAAATTCCCGCCGTCCCCACCGTCACTCCCATCAGCACCGACGGAACTCCCACCAACGCCAAAGACGGCGCCGAAGGCGAAGTCATGCTCGACATCGAAGTCGTCGCCGGCGTCTGCCCCAAAGCCAACATCGTCGTCTACTTCGCCAACTGGGCCGAACAAGGATGGATCACCAACCTCGACACCGCCCTCAACGACTCCACCAACAACCCTGGCGTAATCTCGGTAAGTTGGGGCCAAGCCGAAGATACCGACATCTGGACCACCTCGGCGATGGAACAAATCAACCAGAGTTTCCAGGACGCGGCCAATCTCGGCATCACCATCTGCATCGCCGCCGGAGACGACGGCTCCAGCGACGCCGTCACCGACGGCCTCGCCCACGTCGATTTCCCCGGCGCGAGTCCGTACGTGCTCTGCGTCGGCGGCACCACCGTTACCGACCTCGACCCCAACCAAACCGACATTGTCTGGTTCGAAGGCGACGGCCTCCGCGCCGATCAAGGCGGCAGCACCGGTGGCGGAGTCAGCGCCGTCACTCCACTTCCCACCTGGCAAAGCGGAATCAACATCCCGTCCGTGAACGCCGGAGCAATCGCCGGACGCTGCGTCCCCGACATCGCCGCCAACGCCGACTGGAATGCGAGCCCGTATCTGTTGGTAGTCGACGGCCAATCCCAAGGCAACGGCGGCACTAGCGCCGCCAGTCCTCTAATCGCGTCGCTGCTAACGCTAATCAACCAGGCCCGCGCCACCGCCGGCGAGGGCCGCGTAGGCTTCCTCACTCCCGAGCTCTACCAATCAAGCACCGGCGGCCAACCCGCAGGCCAAGCCGGATGCACCGACGTCACCTCCGGCAACAACGACACCGCCACCGACGGCGGCTACTCCGCCGGCGCGGGCTACGACGCCGCCTCCGGCTGGGGAACCCCCAACGGCGTAAACCTGGCGCAAGCCTTGCCCTAAATCAAAACGAACCGAAATCAAAAAGAAGCTGGAATCAAGAAGCCGGGTGGCCCATCCTAGTCGCGCCCTTTGCGACTAGGGTGGGGATTTTGGAGGCGAATGGGGCGCCCATTTCTCGCGCGTTCTCGGCGCGAGAAATGGGAGAGCCTTGCCTTCCGCCCGACTCGTGCGCGGATGTTCCCGTGGAAGAGCGGCGCTTCAGCGCCGCGTCAGCGGCAATAAATGTCTGGGCTTTAGCCCCTGCGAAACTCCGCCCTCTGAAGCTTTTTCCTTTCCCACCGCATCCGTTATTCTTGTAACTACCTTATGCCCCAGAAATCCAAGCCCTCCGGCGCCGTTCTCGACGGCGCCGCCAACAACGGCTCCAACCCTGACCGCGAACGCATCTTCGCCGCCTACCGTCAATGGGGATACCTCGAAGGCGACCTCGACCCCCTAGGCTTCCTCCGCCCCCGCCAAACTCCCGAACTCGAAAGAGAAGGCGAGTACGCCCACGAAGCCCGCGCCATTTATTCCAGCACCATCGGCGTCGAAATCAATCACATCTACGCCCCCGAGCGCCGCCAGTGGATTTACGACCGCATGGAATCCCCATCCCAAGGTTTCGAGGTCACAGAAGAAGACCAAACCCGCATCCTCGATCTCCTCACCCGCGCCGACATTTTCGAGCAAGTCATGCAGCAGCGATACCTGGGCAGCAAGCGTTTCTCGCTAGAGGGCGTAACCGCCCTAATCCCGCTGGTCGATGAAGTTCTCGACACCGGCTCTCGTCTCGGCGCGATCGAGTTGGTCATGGGCATGAGCCATCGCGGCCGCCTCAACGTAATGGCGCACGTAACCAAGCGCCCGCCTCAGGAAATTTTCGCCGGATTCGAAGACGTCGACCCGCGCAGCGTCCTCGGCTCCGGCGACGTGAAATATCACATGGGCGCGACCGGCGAATACACCACCCGCAGCGGCGGAAAAGTTCACATCCACCTGGTCTCAAACCCCAGCCACCTCGAAGCCGTCGACCCCGTGACGGTAGGCCGCACCCGCGCCAAGC
>JBELAE010000223.1:0-8174 GCA_049509155.1 Candidatus Sulfotelmatobacter sp. | reverse complement strand
GGCTACGCTGGACACGGTGGCGGATACCACGGCGGTGGCGCGGTGCGCGGCGGCGGTGGGTATCACGGTGGCGGCGGCTTCCATGGCGGAGGCGGATCCCACGGTGGTGGCGGACACGGCGGCGGCGGGCACCGGTAACCGACTCTAAGCGCGAAACGCGCGACTTCGGCTGGCAGCAATCGCTGCCAGCCGTTTTTCTTTCGCTGAAATCTTTCTCGGAAATCAAGCTTTGAAATCGGGCTCCGAAATCAAGCTCTGAAGATCAGGTCCGTCAGGTTTTGCCGCAATCTTTGTTGCGACGTCTACGACGTGTGCGCCGCCTGACCACGCGCCTTCTGCAGTTCCTTCAAGGCTGGGAACGAAATGGGAGCCACCAGGGTGCGCTCTGGAGGTTGTGACCCCGCGGCGAGGGCATTCGCCAGCAACTGCATGGCGTCGCCGACCAGCGGCGGGGAAATCACCGTTGCCGCCAGCCGCCCCTGGCGAACCCATTCCTGGCCGGAGCGGGGAAGACCGTCGCACCCGGTAATAGGAAGCCGCAGCCACGCGTCGCGCTCCGGCAGGTCTGCCAGTTCTTCGAATGCCCGGCGCGCCCCGATGGCCATGTCATCATTCTGGCAGGCGATCATCCCGACATGGAGCTGCCTCGACGTACTCAACGACAACCACGACTTGAGCGCGTGATAGCCGCTGTTCTGCGTCCAGTCGCCTTTCAGAGTTTTTACTTCGACGCGCGACGGCTTGGTCGAGTGCATGCCCTTGGTGCGGACTTTCGCCACTTCACGGACCGAGGGGCCTTCAAGATAGAGGACGCATCCTTGCTCTCCAAGAAAGGCGGCGATCTGCTGGCCCTGAATCTTGCCGATGGCTTCATGATCCGACATTATCGCGAAGACCGGAACCGAAGCGCGTTGCCGCAGTTGCGGGATGTAGTCCACATCGCTGTTGATCAGTGCCCAGGCAATGCCGGCGCCGACCGCAGCCTTTGCGATCTGCGCCATACCGGTGCCTACCGGCTCAGCCAGGATGGCATCGGGACGTTTGGATGGGTCCTGGATGAAGTTCAGAATCTGCTGGGTCTGCTGCACGGCGTCATTGCCGGAATAGATGATGTGAACGTCGGCGCCAAGTTTTGCAGCGGCGGCCTGGGCCGAGGCCGCTTGCTCGAGCTGATAGTCATTGTCTTCTGTAATCAGAGAAACCAGAAACTCGAGTCTCTTCATGGAGGCGAGCCTTTACCGGTGATCGCACCGCACGTCTGCGTTCATTAAAAGGCCCACAGACGGGCGTGACAAATTACTTCGGTCATGAAAGTGTCCGAAAACGGGCCGCGACGAGTTCGGGATTACCCCGGGGCACCGACTGGGGGCGACACGCTGTACCCGCCGCCGCATTCTTGCTAGAATGTCCGGTCACAAAACCGCTGCAGTAGTAGAATTGATGCAGAGATTTCCCAGGAGACGGACACCCTTATGACCTACGTAATTGCTGAGCCGTGTATCGGCACTAAAGACACCGCATGCGTGGATGCGTGCCCGGTGGATTGCATTCATCCCAAGAAGGACGAGCCCGCCTACGCGACCGAGCAGTTGCTGTATATCGATCCCGTGGAGTGTATCGACTGCGGCGCCTGCGTTCCGGTGTGCCCGGTCTCGGCTATTTTCGCCCTCGACGACTTGCCGGAAAAGTGGAACTCTTTCACCGAGCTTAACGCCAAATACTTCGGGCGATAGAGGCCCTATAGCTTTTGGCTTTGCAGAATCAAAGGCGCGCGTCCCTCAGGGACGCGCGCCTTCCTGTTTCCAGAGCGTCGCTGCTTAAACTCGCTCTCCTGAGCAAGCCTCGAACTCGGGCCTCGCTAGCGCTTGTCGGCGTTTCCCAAGATTTGCGTGTCGATGCCGGCGTGAGACTTCAAAGCATCGAGAATGTGCAGGTACTCGTGCTTGTCCATGCGCAGCACGAAAGATTTGGGAATGTCCTGGTCATGATAGTCGATCTCCAGCCAGTGACTCTTGGCTCTCATCAGCATCATCACCACCCCCACACCGAGCGGGGCGGTCGCCACCGTGCCCTCGTTCACCCGGAACTGCTTGGTGAACTCGTACGAGCACCTGTCGATCGCAGCGTAGGGAACGGTCAACGCGTTGCCCTTGACCGGATGCACTTCGATTTCCTTGCGGTCATCGCTGAAAATCAGCACCGCCTTGGTTTGCCGCCCCTTAGGGTCGGGCACCTTGACGCGGTGGAACGAAGCCTCCTCGGCCAGGCCGGCCGCGACCACCAACAGGATCACGAGTAGAACGGAGGCGACGCTTTTCACGATCTTCAAAGTATATCGAAGTGGAGAGAAATCCGGACGAGTTCAACTTCCGCTCTTTACCGGCAGGGGTGCCCCATTTCTCGCGTCTTTCGCGAGAAGTGGGGATTTAGGAGTTCGCCCCGCGCCGAAAGCTGACGCCAACAATCCCTTCCACTAGAATCAACCCTGCACCCTCGAACTCCCATGGCCCTCAGAGAGTCGGAAGCGATCGTGCTGCGCAGCTATCCTCTGCGCGAGGCCGATCTGCTGGTTACGCTGTTCACGCGCGCGGAGGGCAAAGTCCGCGGCGTGGCTCGCTCAGCCAAAAAGTCGAAACGCCGGTTCGGCGGGGCTCTCGAACCGCTCACGTATGTGCGCGCGTTTTACGATGTCCGCGAAGGGCAAGATCTCGCCCGCCTCGATTCCTGCGAGGTCCTGGAATCTCCCATGGCGACCGAAGTCAGTTATGCGCGCGCCGTGGCGCTGGGCCACATCGCCGAGTTGCTCGATGAACTCCTCCCCGACCGCGAAGCCAACGACGCCATCTTCCGGCTAACGCTGTCGGTGCTGCATGTACTGACTGGACCCGAAGTCTGGATGCCGGTTACATACTTCGATTTATGGTTGACGCGCCTGGTCGGCTTTCTGCCGGAATTGACGGAGTGCACCGTCTGCGGCCGCAGCCTGAACGGCAGCCGAGCTTATTTTCACGCGCTGGCCGACGGCCTGATGTGCCCCGACGACAAGCGCCTGGCGTCTTCCGAGATTTCCGGAGAATCGCGCGCGCTGGCCGCCCAAATGTTTCGCGCCCCGGTGGAAGCTTTTGCGAGCATTCCCTGGCCCAAGGCGCAAGCTGCCGACCTGCGAAAATTCCTGATCCAAATCCTGCAGCGGCATCTTGAGAAAAAGCTGGTGACTGCGGGAATGCTGGAGAAGGGTGGTTTCTGAAACGCCCTCTTGTGACGATGCTGACGGCTGCCTCCCGCTTCCATTACAATCGTGGATTAACCTGCTGCACTCCGGCTGCGCTGTAGGAGTTCCGTAACCACTCGCATCCTGAGGTTTTGAGCCAAGAGCTAAAAGCCGATTTCATGACTCCATCCTCTCCCAATCCGCTGACGTTTCAGGAACTCATCCTGCGCCTGCAAACATTCTGGGCGGAGCGCGGGTGCGTGCTGCAGCAGCCTTACGACGTGGAAGTCGGCGCGGGCACCATGGCGCCGGAAACTTTCCTGCGCGTGCTCGGGCCGAAGCTTTACAAAGTCGCGTACGTACAGCCGTCGCGTCGACCGGCCGACGGACGCTATGGAGAGAATCCCAACCGGCTGTTCAAGCACATGCAGTTGCAGGTGATCCTGAAGCCTCCGCCGGAGAACGTGCAGGAGTTGTACCTGGAGTCGCTGGGCGCGATTGGCATTGACCTGCGCCAGCACGACATCAAGTTCGAGGAAGATAACTGGGAAGCGCCCACGCTGAGCGCGTGGGGCGTGGGCTGGCAGGTCATGCTCGACGGCTTGGAGATCACGCAGTTCACCTACTTCCAGCAGTGTGGCGGCGTCGATCTGTTTCCAATTTCGGCCGAGCTGACGTACGGCCTGGAACGCATCGCCGCGTTTCTGCAGGATGTGGATTCGATTTATGACATTGTGTGGGCGCGCGATCCGGAGACGGGCAGCGTGGTGAAGTATGGCGACGTGCGCTTAGCCGACGAGTTGCAGTTCTCGGTCTACAACTTCGAGCTGGCCGACGTCGAAAAGGCCTGGAAGCATTTCGATTTGTATGAAGCGGAATGCAAGGGACTGCTGGAGAAATATACGGACCTGACGAAGGAAGACGGAAATCCCCACTTCTCCCAAAAGACGGGAGAAATGGGGCTCCCCGACAAGTCTCGATATCCTTTGCTTGCTGCGTACGATCTTTGTCTGAAGTGCTCGCATCTTTTCAATATTCTTGATGCGCGTGGCGCGATTTCAGTAACTGAGCGCGTAGGCGTTATCGCGCGGGTGCGGGCGCTGGCCGTAGGGATCGCGAAGGCCTGGGTCGATCAACAGAAGAACGATCAGCAGAAAAACGATCGGCAGAAAAACGATCAGCAGAAGCGTGAGCCGCCCTCGGAGAAGTCCGATGAGCCTGAACCCGTGGCTGCTTTGTGATAGCGGTCACATAACTGCGACTCCAGCGTTGCGATAATAACGAATTCTGACATGCCCGACTTCCTACTCGAGATCGGATGCGAAGAGATTCCCGCGCGGATGATTGCCGCGGCGTCCGCGGAGTTGCGCGAGCGCGTCACGGCGCTGCTGGCGCGCGAGCGGCTGGCTGGCGGTGAGGTTACGCATTTCGATACCCCGCGTCGGCTGGCGGTGCTGGCCTCTGGGATCGCCGCTGCGCAGGCAGACGTGGTTGAGCAGGTCAATGGGCCTTCTATCGCCGTTGCCTATAAAGATGGCCAGCCCACGCCCGCGGCCCATGCGTTCGCCAAAAAAGCTGGTGTGCCTGTAGCGCAACTGGGAAGGGTTTCGACCTCAAAGGGCGAGTACCTGGCGGCTAAAGTAACGAAAAAAGGGCGCAGCGCGGCCGAACTTCTCGCCGAGGGCCTGCCCAAAGAACTCTCCAGTATTTATTGGCCGAAGAATATGTACTGGCGCAAGCCCAGCGAGCGCTTCGTGCGCCCGGTGCGCTGGCTGGTCGCCCTGCTCGATGACGACGTGATTCCGCTGGATTTTGACGGGATTCGGGCAGGGAACAGCTCGCGTGGACATAGAATTCTGAGCGGAATGCTTGGCCACGATGCGGTGACGATTCCGCGCGCTGGCTCGGCGTACTTTGATTGCCTGCGGGCCGCTAAGGTTCTGGGGCGCGGAGAGCGCGAGCATCAGATTCGCAAGGCGCTCGACGCGGCCACGCGCACGGTTCCCGGAGCGCGCTGGCGCGAGGACGCGGCCTTGCTCGATACGGTCGTGAATCTGACGGAATTTCCCTCGGCGATTCTCGGCAGTTTCGATCCGCAGTTTCTGGCTCTGCCTGAGGAAGTGCTGGTCACTGTCATGCGCGATCACCAGAAATATTTTGCGGTGGAAGATGCGGAGGGCAAACTGGCGCCGCATTTTCTGGCGGTGCTGAATACCGATGGCGATCCTGAGGGGCTGATTCGTCACGGCAACGAGCGCGTGCTGCGGGCGCGCTTCAACGACGCGCGATTCTTCTGGCAGACGGATCAGAAACGGTCTCTGCTGGAGCGACTCGAGTTGCTCAAGCATGTGACGTTCCAGAAGGATCTGGGGAGTTACTTTGAGAAGACGCAGCGAGTGCAGCGGCTGTGCAGTTGGCTGAGCGAAATCCTCAAGCAAGCTGAGATTGCAGTGCGGCCGGGAGTGATTCACAAGGCTGTCTGCCTCGCGAAAACTGACCTGACCACCGAACTGGTGAAAGAATTCACCGAACTCCAGGGGATTGTGGGTGGGCTGTATGCGCGGGCGCAACAGCTGGATGAAGGCCTGCCGGAAGCAACGCGGTTCGCCATTGCGGACGCGATTTACGACCACTACAAGCCCGAGTCAACCGACGATGATGTGCCGCGCTCGACGGAGGGTGCGGTGCTTTCGATCGGCGACAAAGCGGACACGATTGCCGGAATGTTCGCGCTGGGGTTGGTGCCGAGCGGGTCGAAGGATCCGTTTGCGTTGCGGCGGCAGGCCAATGCGATCGTGAAAGTGATTGCAGAGAAGAAGCTGCCGCTGCGGCTGGGCGATCTGATGCGTGACGCACGCGCGGGATATCAGCGATCGGACGCGGAGAAGAAATTTGTTGCTGATGCGAAGTATGCGGAGTCGGTGGGGACGTTCTTCCGCGAACGCCTGGAGTTTTATTTGAAGGACGTTCGCGGCTACGCGCACGATGTGGTCAAGGCAGTGCTGGGTGCGGACGCGGAAGATGTGGTTGATGCGGTGCAGCGGGCTGAGGCGGTCAAGCTAGTTCTGCACCTGCCGGAATTTCAGGCGATCGGCGCAGCTTGCAAACGGATGCGAAATATTCTGAAGCAGGCGGAGGAGAAGGGAATCACGTCGGCGGCGACATTCGAATTTCTGCCTGACTCCGCGCCCGAAGAGAAGAGTCTGGCAGTCTTTGTCGAGGTTAATGGGCCTAGAGTCGACGCGCTGCGGAAGAAGCGAGAGTACGGCGACGCGCTCTTGTTGCTTTCGACTGCGCGCGAGCCCGTAAACGCGTTTTTTGACAAAGTGATGGTCATGGTTGAAGACGCCAGGCTGCGCGCGAACCGGTTGGCGCTATTGCGGACGTTGTTGAAAGAGTTTTCCACGATCGCCGATTTTTCCGAGATCGTGACGGAAGGGAAGGCGTGAGTTGAAGCGGTGGACTACTGTCGCGACGCCCCTCCGGGGCTGAGCGTTTTTCCGCGCCGGGATCATGGTCTGCGCGCGAGTTAACGAATATTTAGTTTGTCGAAGCTGGACGAAATCTGAATCTAAACAAAGGACTCATATATGGCAACGATTACTCTCCCTGAAGTGGAAGCGCAGCAAAACAAGAAATTGACAACCAAGTACGTTTACTTCTTCGGCGGCGGCAAGGCCGATGGCAACGGCAAGATGAAGGACGTGCTCGGCGGCAAGGGCGCCGGCCTGGCCGAGATGACCAACGCGGGGCTGCCCGTGCCTCCGGGATTCACTATTCAGACCGAGGCCTGTCGCGAGTACATGCGAACCGGCGGCGTGTCGAAAGAGATTGACCGCGAGATGGACGAAGCGCTGGCGAAACTGGAAGCGCTGCAAGGGCAGAAGCTGGGGACAGGCGAGAATCCGCTGCTGGTGAGCGTGCGCTCGGGCGCAAAGTTTTCCATGCCGGGGATGATGGATACGATTTTGAACCTGGGGCTGAACGACAAGAGCGTAGAAGCGCTGGCCAAGCGCAGTAACAATCCGCGGTTCGCGGCCGATTCTTACCGGCGGCTGATCCAGATGTTCGGCAACGTCGTGCTCGACATTGAGAAATCGGCGTTCGATGAAGTGTTTGATGCGAAGAAAAAACAGAAGAAGACAAAACTCGACACCGAGCTTGACGCCAAGGCTTTGCAGGAAGTGATTGCCGAATATAAGAAGGTCGTCAAGAAGCACGCCAAACGCGACTTCCCGCAGGATCCGCACGAACAGCTCGTCATGGCGCGCGACGCTGTGTTCCGCTCGTGGCAGAACGACCGGGCCAAGACTTATCGCCGCATCAATAACATCGACGACATGCTCGGTACTGCAGTCAACGTGCAGGCGATGGTCTACGGCAACCTCGGCGACACCAGCGGCACGGGCGTTGGCTTCACGCGCAATCCGGCAATCGGCACGAAGGAGTTTTACGGCGAGTTCCTGCTGAACGCGCAGGGTGAGGATGTGGTTTCCGGTGTGCGCACTCCGGTGCCGATTCTCGAACTGCAGAAAATCATGCCCGCCGTGTACGACCAGCTGCGCGACATTACAACGCGCCTCGAGAAACATTACAAAGACATGCAGGACTTCGAGTTCACCATCCAGGATGGCAAGCTCTACATGCTGCAGACGCGCAACGGCAAGCGCACCGGCCTGGCTGCGGTCCGCGTCGCCATCGACATGGTGCGCGAGGGCCTCATCACGCAGGAGGAAGCCATCTTCCGCGTCGAGCCCAACCAGCTTTACGACTTCCTGGTTCCGCGGCTCGTGGAAAAGGGCGAAAAGATTGAAGTACTCGCCACCGGACTGCCGGCCTCGCCCGGCGCGGCTGTCGGACAGATCGTCTTTACAGCCGAGGAAGCAGTCAAGCAGCACAACAGCGGCGCTTACAAGTCCGTCATTCTCGTCCGCGGCGAAACCACGCCTGAAGACATCGCGGG
>JBELAE010000222.1:0-8191 GCA_049509155.1 Candidatus Sulfotelmatobacter sp. | reverse complement strand
GAATCGTTGTCAAGGTTTAGATGCGATAAGGGGCCTTGGCGATTCCTCGAAAACAGGAGTAGCATTTGCGCGATTGGTGTTGAAGCATTCAGCCTGATGGTGAGGACCGGAAATGCAACGTCAAAACCAGGCAGACGTCGATTGGGCCCGGAGAACCGCTTCTCGTTTTGGAAACCCTGAGGTCGTTCGGGCCGAGCTCGATGAGCAGGCAAAGCTGGTAGAAAGGGAAAAGACTCGACCCACCCGCACACATGATCTCTGGAAGCAGCTACTCAATTGCCTAAAGTTCAAGGTGCGGGCATTCAATCTTGAATACGGAGAAGAATTTATCAGGTGCGAAAGGGGGCGGGGCAAATTTTCAATCGCTCTTCCCCCGTCCACTCCGATGTCTCCATACGACACACAGTCCGAAGCAGTGCAAGTTTCACTGAGGTACGACCATAAGCGGCTGCTATTTCATCTCGCGCACATGATCGGCCGAAATCGTCCATTTGGGCGTTTCGGCCGAATATCGAAGGAGGCCGCGGGGACGTAGAGGTCTGCATCGTCATCGGCAAGAGAGATGTCATAACGTTTATGAACATGAGCACAGACGAAGCTGCTGAGAGCGTCGTGGAGTGTCTCCTTCGGGTCAGTCCGCCCGCCCAGCAAAGGCGCGCTTTCTGAAGAAGAAGGGATTCCAGAAGATCAGCTCGACCCTTACCTCGCAAGCCCGAAAGCCCAGCCTGAATGATGCCGTAATTCATCTGAAGTACAATGAGGCAGGAGTTATCCCATGCCCGCAAACGCCTTAGTCCAGACCCGGATTGACCCCGTCGTGAAAGAGCGCGCTGCCGAGGTCCTGCAAGAGTTGGGGATCACCCTCTCGGAAGCGGTGCGCATTCTGCTGACGCGAACCGCCAACGAAGGAGCGCTGCCGTTCGCTCTGACCTCCGACGGCGCCGCGCACGACGCATGGTTCCGCGCCAAAGTGCAGGAAGCGCTGAGCGATCCCCGCCCCGCCATCCCGCACCATAAGGTCGAAGCTCACTTTGCCAAACGGCGAGCCGCCGCACCGCGCAAAGCGCGATAATCTTAATTCATCATGCGCAAACGCATGCGGCTGGAGTGGTCCATCCTCGCGCAGGCCGACCGCGACGCCCTCTTCGATTACATCGAATCGGATAGCCCACGGGCCGCCACCGTTGATGACCGCATCCGGGAACAGGTTGAGACCTTGGCGCGGTTCCCTGAGAGCGGTCGTGCGGGTCGCATCGAGGGAACACGCGAGTTGGTGATCAACCGCACGCCCTACATCGCCGCCTACCGCATCGCGGGAAGTACCGTCCGGATCTTGCGCGTTCTGCACGGGTCACGGCAATGGCCTGACGAAATGCCCGACGAGTCGCAAGAGTGATCTGAATCCGCGACTTCCTGCACAAGCGGGCCCTCGATAAGAGCGAAGCGCGACGATCAGATTCGTGAACTGGCGGAAGACTTGCCAAACAGCTGGCTCAATCTCTATCCTTATCTCCCCTGCCAGATCCTTCGACGCAGTAAAGGAGCGCTATGAAATCCCTCGCACTGGTCTTTCTGACTCTCACGCTTTTCTCTCTCGCCGCCATTGCCGCCGATCAGCCTGCACCTCCCGCCGAGGGCGCGCCAGCTCCGAGCTTTACGCTGCCCAACCAGGAGGGCGCGCAAGTTTCGCTCGATCAGTTCAAGGGGAAGTGGGTTGTGCTTTACTTCTATCCCAAGGATTTCACCTCGGGCTGTACGATTGAAGCGCACAACTTTCAGCGCGACCTCGACAAGTACACGGCCAAGAACGCCGTCATCGTCGGGGTGAGCGTCGATAACGTCGACTCGCATAAGAGCTTCTGCACCAAAGAAGGGTTGAACTTTAAGCTGCTCGCCGATCCCAATCATGCGGTGGTGGCGAAATACGGCTCCGTCGGGGAATACAACGGAATGACCATCGCTACCCGCAACACATTCCTGATCGATCCCACGGGTGTGATTCGGAAGGTATATCTGAAAGTGAGCCCCCAGGGTCACAGCGACGAAGTCCTGGCCGATCTGCAAAAGCTGCAAGCGAACTAGATCTTATTAGCCGGGTGCCCCATGTCTCGCTCCCTTTGCGAGACGTGGGATTCCCCAGGCCCATACCAAAATCAGCCCGGTACTCAAAATCGGCCGCCCTCGCCTACCACGAAATCGGCGGGTTCTTTCGCAGGTCGGTCACCTTGTAGCCTGCGGGAAGTTCAAAGAGTTGCGGGTCGGGCTCGGCTGCGGTCAATTCGGTGATGGTGAAGGTCTGCTTTCCGACCATAGGGCCTGAGCGGATGGAGAGCAGATTCAGGCCGAGCTCCTGCGAATGCCAGTATTCTTTCAGGGTGGTGAACGGCTGGTCGTTGCCGATTGTCCCGGCTTCGACCGTAATGGTTTCGCGTCTGCCGATGGTATCGATTCCGACAAGGTTGCGGGTTCCGAGGTCCTCGACGCTCACGTTGTCCGCCGACATCGCACGGGGAGGGAGAGGCTTGAGCGGCGCAGCAGCCGAAAGGTCGTCACCCGGGTCGTAGGTGCGAAGTTCGCAAATGTGCCGCTGAGTGCTGCAGTTGTACTGCGTGCGCAGCTTGGGGTCGGCGAGCTGAATCCAGTTCATCTCGGACTTGACGTTGCCGTTCTTGGGCACGAGGAACCAGCGTTCCTCGTAGATTCGCCCTCGTCCGTCGCGCGCAATGTGGCGTTCGTTGGCTAGCGTTATCGTCACGCCGTCAGCCGCGTACTTGACCCATTCGGTGTCGAGCGTAGCCGTGAACGGCGCACCAGACAAGGGAGGAACCACTATGCTCTCGAGGACTTCGCGCACGCCTCCATCCGCTGCCGGCGAACGGTATTGCTGCCGAGTCTGTTCAACCTGCGCCACGCATGCGACGCTGATCAGCCCGCCGACTGCGCCGAGACTGGTTAGCCCGAGGCCGGCTAACCCGAAGCTCGCTAACCTGAGGATTCCCTCGATCCGAATTCGCATTGGCGATCCCTCCGTGCTCTCAGAATGCTACGTCGCACTCGCGACCTCGTCAACGCTGCCGACGAGCGCCCAAGCTTTGCCGCTTCTTGCGAAGCTTGGAGATGTATCCTTTACATGTGGCTCACATGCAAGTATGCTATCCACATGTCAAAGATGATTCAGCTTCGCAATGTGCCGGATGCCCTGCATCGCAACCTGAAAGCCCGCGCCGCCATGGCCGGTATGTCCCTGTCGGACTACCTGCTCGCCGAGATCAAGGAGATCGGCGAGCGGCCGACTTTGGCGGAATTGCGCGATCGGCTCCGAACCCGTAAGCCGGTCGCAGTTCAAATCGACACCGCGCGCCTGGTGCGGGAAGAGCGTGAAGCTCGGTGATCGTCCTGGACGCATCCGCGGCGGTGGACTGGCTTCTTCAGACCTCCGTAGGACAACGCATTGAGGATCGAATTTACTTGCGCGGTGAATCTTTGCATGCCCCGCACCTTCTCGACCTGGAGGTGGCGCAGGTCCTGCAACGGCTGGTACGGGAGGCCGCAGTTTCCGCTCTGCGGGCCGATCAGGCGATCGAGGACTTACTAAGTCTTCGGGTAACGCGTTATCCTCACTTCGTCTTCCTCCCGCACATTTGGCGGCTGCGTCATAACTTTTCAGCCTACGATGCAGCCTACTTTACGCTTGCCGAAAAGCTCGGCGCCACCCTCGTTACACGGGACGGGCGCCTTGCCTCTGCCTCCAACCGTAGGGTGAGCATCGAGCTATTTTGAAGTGCGAGGGATTCCAGCCATGCGCTTCTCCGCCGCAGATCGAAGCCAAGCCTGAATTAGGCCGAGGACCCAGAACCGGTAGCTCCTACTCCATCTCCACCCGCCACACCGGCTCCCCGCCGAGCGAGTGGTAGAAGCCCCATCCGGCCAGGGCCACCACGCTGAGCAGCGCCAGCACGGCAGAACTCATGTACCAGGCAGAGAAATCGGCCGTAAACGGGACGTTGGCGAGCATGTCGACGGTGAACGCGGCAACCGCCAGGGGGACAAGGCCAAAGCGAAAGATAATCAGCACCAGAATCCCATACACCAGAAGAAACTCCGGTATATCCACGCTGGGATGCGAGCTTTGCAGATAGCGTATGACGGCGTAGATGGAAACGAAGGCGATCGCGGCAATCCAATCTTTGCGCAGCAGGACTTTGAGTCCTAAAGCCAAAAAGAAGAACTGCAGCGTGATGAAAATTGAGATGGGGATCTGCAATAGCCACTGGCTAAGCGCCTGGCGTCCGCCGAGTAGATACGCAGCGGAACCCAGTGGCGGGGCCGCGCCGATTCGCGCCAGCGGGATGTAGCCGGACTCAAAAATCAGAATCCAGAGGACGCCCAGCGCCACCCCGAACAGGATGTCGCGTCCGACCACCGGATCGCGCAGTTGGCCAGAGATCAGGCGGGTCCACGAAATGATGGCGTGTGGCCAGCGGCGGCGAATCCAGGGCTCGACCGCCAGGTAGATCGTCCACACGACTCCGCCCACAAAAAGTCCGCCCGCGATGGTCAGAATCAAGACCCCGAACATTTCGAAGTCCGCGGCGAAATGGGAGCGGCACAGCACGATGAGAAATTGGAATGCAAACATGACGACCGCCAGATTGAAAGCACCCTCGCGATCGGCACGGCCTTGCCGATAATTGCGCCGCGCCAGCAGGGCAGCGCCGACCAGGACTGCGCCCAGCAGTATCACCCCAATGATCTGGCTGATGTGGTTTTTCGTGTCGTTGCTGGTGGAGGGCGCGACCATGCGCCAGGGCTTATTCCAATCGCCGATCATGGCAAAGAAAACGGGTTTGCCGTGCCATGCTGCGGCTTCCACGCGAAGCGGGCGCGTGGAACCGGGCCATACGCCCGTCCACGCGGCGCGGGCGTCGGCTGCGCCCAGAGAAGTCCACTGCGGCGGCGTGGGCTGCAGCTTCGAGGCATCCAGGTCGGCCGCGGCAAACAGACCGGCCCAATCGGGCGCGGGGATTGGTGCGGCTGCGGTTTCCTTCGTTTCTGTGGCTTCTTTCTGCGGCGCAATAGCCTGGAAATAAATCAGCCGTCCTTTTGCATCCAGCTTGAGGTTGACCATGCCCGACACGGTTGTCGGAGGGTCTTCTTCGGCGAGGATGTCCGGGGTCAGAAGGAAATCGCGATATTCGCTGGCGAAAAGCGCCTTAGGACTTTGGCGATACCAGAACTGCAGCATCGTCGGCCGGCCGGCAAGGACCTGGTCCCAGTTGGGCCGCGTTTTCTCTTTTTCGACGGCGTTGAGAAAATTCGTGTCGTAGTCGAAAGCGAATCCGGTGTCGGCGGGCTTTTCAGAATAGCCTAGCTGCGCAACGACCTCCCGAGCCTTGTGAGCCAGCACTTCGGGCGGCTGATCAGGATGTAGTTTCTCGAGTGCGCTGTAGCGGATGGTGAGATAAGTTCCGATGGCGAGCCCGAGCAGAATCGCGACCAGGCAAGCGACCGCGACGCGAGGGCGAAGTCCGGTGGTCTCGCCGGAGGCCGCTACCAGTTGCGGCGACGGCGTTTCTCCCGCAGCCAGCGCTGCGGCCAGCGGATCGCCGCCCGGCAGCGCCGCTGCCACGGCCAGTGCCGTGGCCGGACGCGCCGACGGTTCCGTTTCCAGGCAGCGAAGAATCACCTTCTCCACAACAGGATCCAGATCTTTCACCACCGATGACGGCCGGCTTGGCGTCCGGTCGGCGTGGCCTCGCAAAACTCCCGCGGTCTTTTCCGCCGTCTTTTCTGTGAACGCCCGCTTGCCCGTGAACACTTCGTACAGCACCAGCCCGAGCGCATAAATATCGCTGCGCGTGCTGACTTCTTTCCCCGCTAGTTGTTCGGGAGCCATATAAGCCGGGGTTCCGCTGCGCACTTCCTGCCCCCGAATGTCGTCGGCCACGCCAGCCAGACCAAAATCCGTGATCACGACCTGACCGCGCCCGTCGAGCATGATGTTGGCCGGCTTCAAGTCGCGATGCAGAACTCCCTTGGCATGCGCCGCGGCCAGTCCCGCGCAAAGGTGCCGGGCGATGTCCAGCGCCTTGTCCGGAGGAAGCCGCCCGATGCGCCGAATCAGGGAAGCCAGATCTTCGCCGTCGACATACTCCATCGTGAAAAATGTCTGCCCGTCCACTTCACCCACGTCATAAACGCGGCAAACATTCGGATGAGAAACCCGCCGCGCCATTCGCACTTCGTTACGGAAGCGTTCCAGTAATCCCTCGTCGCGCCCAGCCTCGTCGGGCAGAAACTTCATAGCGACCGCTTGGCCGAGCGTGAGGTCATCCGCGCGGTAGACCTCGCCCATGCCGCCCTTCCCCAGCAGCGCGATGACACGGTATCGCGACGCCACCAGCCGCCCCGGAAGAAACCGGCCTTCGTTCAGCAAATACTCCGCAGAGCTGGGAGGTCGAGACGACGAACTCCGCGACGACGGCGACCGCGGAGGCAGCGGCGACGTGGCCGTAGCTTCTATGTCGATCGTAGCCATGTCGTCCGTGCCCGTTTTCGAAGCCGGTCTTCCGCAGGAAGAACAGAAACGAACGTTGTTCGATAACTCAGTCCCGCAAGCTAAGCACTTGGCCATTGAATTTTTCCCGCTACAGTCTACCTCAGACCTCAGACCGCAGACCGAGGGCTGAAAGGTCCAGTCATTAAGCGATGCAGAGGTCCAAGGTCCAAGGTCCGACAGCCGCCTTTCTGTATTACCATCCAAAACGATGACTTCACGCTTGGGCCTTCGCCTGCGGGATCCTCTATTTCTCTTGTGCCTCACGGCGGGACTGCTCGCCTTTGTCGTGCAATCTGGCGAACTCGGCACCGCCGACACCATGCACCGCCTGCAGGCCACGCACTGGCTCTGGACTTCGCAGCCGCAGGTGTTTCCCGGTGACTATCCCGAATTCGGCCTGCATGGCCGCGGCGGCCAACTCTACAGTTGGTACGGCATCGGCCAATCGCTGCTCATGCTGCCGGCCGACTTGGCCGGCACCTGGATCGCTCACTGGCCAATCTTTGCCGAATATGAAGACGACCCCGCCGTGCGCAGCATCGTGGTCAGTTACACAACAGGCATACTGGTCAACGTGCTGACGGCGCTGATCGCGTTCCGCCTGCTGTGCCAGCTTCGCTTTACCGTGAACGAATCCGTGGCCGGCGTGTTGGCACTGCTGTTCTGCACCACTCATCTGCATTACACCCAGAACATGATGGAGAACAATTACATCATGCTTCTGACGTTCATCGGATTCTCGTATCAGTACGAGTGGCTGCGCAACGGCAGTCGGCGGGCGCTCTTTGTGGGCTCCGCCGCGCTTGGCCTCAACCTGCTAACCCGCCTGACTACCGGCCTCGACCTGATTGCAGGAGGGGTCTTCCTGCTGGCCGTGCTCCATTTCGAGCAAGTGCGCGGCCGCGGCCTGGCGCGGAAGTTCTTCGATTACTGCAAAATTGCCGCACCGGTTTACGCCTTTTTTCTGGCAGTCGATCGGCTCTATCAGTTCTACCGCTTCGGCTCCTTCACCAACACCTACGTCTCGCTTTTCGCCAAAGAGCAGCGTCTGCAGGATCCAACTCTGCCCGCAAATTTTCCCTGGAGCACGTCGTTCTACGAGGGAGTTCTCGGACCGCTATTCAAGCCCGAGAAATCGATCTTCCTGTTCGATCCTCTGCTGGCGCTGGCTCTGGTGCTGCTTGTTCTTTTGTGGAAGCGTCTGGCCCCCGAAGTCCGCGCCTACGCGTTGACGTCGATACTGTTGCTCGCCGGCTATGTCGCCTTCTACGCGCGCTACACCTATTGGGCGGGCGACTTCTCCTGGGGAGATCGCTACGTTTCGACCGCGGTAGAAATGGTCGCGCTGCTCGCCGTGCCTCTGCTCGTCCGCCATCGCGCCGATCTGAGTCCCTGGATCTGGCGTGTCGGCCTGGTTCTGATCGCCGCCAGCCTGGTCATTCAACTTGCGTCGCTGGCTTTCTGGCTGCCGCTCGAGATCTACCAGATGGAGACCCTCGGCCATCCCACCTTCGTGATCGCGCTGCGCTTCAAGAACATCGCCGCCTTCGCCCTCGGCAAGATGGACGCCTGGGGCCTGAACACCGAAGCCATGACGCAGGACCCATGGGACTACGTCCACATCACGACGTG
>JBELAE010000221.1:0-8194 GCA_049509155.1 Candidatus Sulfotelmatobacter sp. | reverse complement strand
GAGTTGAAGGCTGACATGAAAGCACTCGCTGGGAAACCGGTCAGCAAGAGCGAGCAGATTCATGCTGAGCGGAGCGTTGCGTCGGTCGCGAATGATCAGCCGGAAAGCTCGAAGGCGGATCCACCAGCAGAGCCGCTGAAGCCGGTTGCCGCGGGTGACAAGACCGCACCGACCACGGTGAAAAAGGTCATTGTGGAGGCGGATGCCGATGATAACGATAATGAAGACGACGATACGCCTCCGGTGAAGGTCGCGAAGCTCGAGGGTCCGACGGGTCATTCTCATGCGGTGCCGAGCATCGCCACTGCCTCGCACAAGGCCGACACTGCATCGGAGTCCGATTCCGCTGCTCCCGAAGACAAAGTTGCAAGCGATCCCGCGACCGCGGCCTCTGGGCGAGGCAAGTCGTTATCGCGTCTCAGCGCCAGCCGAAAAACGACTGACCCCGGTATTCGCGAAGCGAGGCCTACGGCCAGCGGCGACCGGTCGCTGATTCGAGCGCTGGGACTGAAGATCGGCAGGATCGTGATCGATCCCGGCCACGGCGGCCACGATACCGGGACGATCGGTCCCGATGGCTTGCAGGAAAAAGATCTGGTGCTCGAAGTCGGACGTAGGCTGGGCAAGCTGCTCGAGACGCGGCTGGGGGCCGAAGTGGTCTATACGCGCAAGGACGATACCTTCATTCCGCTCGAGACGCGCACCGCGATCGCCAACCAGCAGCGCGCCGACCTGTTTATTTCGATCCACGCCAACTCGAGCCATGATGCTGCCGCGCGCGGTGTGGAAACCTATTACCTGAACTTTACGTCTTCACCAGAAGCGCTGGAAGTGGCGGCGCGAGAAAACGCGGTTTCGGAGAAATCCATCTACGAATTGCAGGATCTGGTGAAGAAAATCGCGCTCAAGGAAAAGATCGAAGAGTCGCGCGAGTTCGCCGGAGATGTGGAGGAGTCGCTGCACAGCGGGCTAGCGGCCAAGAGCCCAGCCATCCGCGATCGGGGAGTGAAGAAGGCGCCGTTCATCGTGCTGATCGGGGCCAATATGCCGTCGATCTTGGCGGAGATTTCGTTTGTCAGCAATCCCACCGACGAGCACCGCCTCGAGACCAGCGAATACCGCCAGCGCATTGCCGAATCGCTGTATCGCGGGATCGCGAAATATGTAGACGGATTGAGTGGAGTGAAAGTAGCCAGCAAGATGGACAAAGCCGCCGGGCAGTAACCACCTTCGAAATCAGGCGTATCTCATCAACGGTCCAGGAACCGCCTCGCGACAGTAACCCTCACCGGATCAGAAACAAGTCCGCTTTGATATCGGGAATGTTGACGATGGACGACCGCCCGAAGTGAGCCCTTTTGAACAGTCACATCACTGCGGCGGGCCCTACCATGCAATCTGAGTCTCACCCCGCCGGTCCCGCCGAGAAGGGTGGACAGCGCAGGTCCTTTTCAATGCTCAATTTCACTCGAATCATGCTCACGAACGGTGCTCACGAATAATGCTCACGAATAACGAGGAGATTTAAATGAACAGTTTCAAGTGTCTTATGCTAGCTGCTCTTGCTGGAGTCTGCTTCATGATGACCGCTCCCAAAATGGAGGCTCAGGTCAGCGTCGCCATCGGCGTCGCGCCGGGATGTCCCTACGGCTACTATGACGCGGCTCCGTACAATTGCGCTCCCTACGGCTACTACGGTCGAGAGTGGTTTAACGGCGGAGTTTTCATTGGCGCTGGCCCCTGGTTTCATGGTGGTGAAGGTTTTCGCGGCCAGGTCAATAACCGTTACCATCCCGAGCACGGCTATAACGGTCCAAGGCCAAATGTTGGCGACAAACCCGAGCCGGGAAGGCGTCTTGATCGAGTTTCCCACTTTAAAGCAAACGAAGTTCGCGATGGCCGCGGTCACGCGGTTGCCAGACGCTAACAAGCCAGACGCTAAGAAGTAAGAAGTTAAGCGGCAAAGCGGCCAAGAACAGTATGAAACACTGCAGCCGGGAATTCGTCCGCCCACGCGGGGCCAAAAGTCGTGAATCGGGAGAAATCAAAAGCCCCACTCTGTCGGCAGAGGACGCGACAGGAGTGGGGCCCGATTCTGTTTTGCCGGACGTTTGGCGTTCTACTGGATGGCGCTGCCGACTTGCGAGAAGACGTTGCCGGCGTTGGACCCGATCAGCCGCACTGTGCCCACCACAATAACAAGGATCACCGCCAGCATGACCGAATATTCGGCGACGTCCTGACCGGCCTCGTCGGACCACAGCTTAAAGCACAGATTGCGGAATGAATTGTTCATAAACTTGATCCCTTACTTTCCTTTCCCTATACAACACCTGATGTCTGAGGAACTGCCGGCTGCGGAACAGGCTGGCGTTTATAGTCAGCAAAATTCAGCCCGAAGGCTTCGCTGTCCTGCGTCAACGCCTGCAACCCAACCTGAAACTCCGAGGTTCCCTTCATCTTCTTCGTCCAAATGACGCGGAACAGATTCTTGCGCTGACGATAGAAAACTGTAACCTCCTCCAGCAGGCTCAATTCGTGATGCACCGAGCCCAAGCGTATTCCATCCGGGGTCACATCCAACGTGATTACCAGTTCTTCGAAGCGCTTTCCGCTGCTGTCCTGGCCTTTTACTTTTACGGGAATGACTGCTTTGGTGCGATTCCCGCGACGATGGTTCTTGCTTACATCTGAAGGCATACTGACACCCAGAGCTAGTGTGCCCCCAGATTTGCTCGGTGGGAATGGCTCCGACGGGTAGGGGCGAGGCACAAAGGGGCTAGGCACGAAGGTACCCAGCTTTCGAGGCCAAGGCGAAACGCTGCCGAATCAGACGCTTACGGGGTGGTGGAAACTTTTCTGCCCGCTCTGTGGTCTAATTACAGTAAGGTAGTTCGCAAGCTCCGGGGACATTCATGAGTTTTTCCCGTTCTGTCGGTGTAGTCATTTCTCTGGCATGCCTGCTGGGCATGGCAGTCGCAGCAGATAAGCCGACGGCTCCGACTGCGGCTCGAACTGCGAACCGAAGTGGGGAGCAGGCTCCCGCGATTCTCCCGCAACAGTTTGGCGGATGGCAAATGCAGGGCTCGCCCCAGATCAGCACCGACCCGGCGGTCGCGGATCCGAGCAATGCCGCGGCGCTCAAGGAATACGGTTTTTCTGACCTGGCCATCGCCACCTACACTCGCGACGATGGGCGCACCCTGAAGATTCGCGCCGCGCGCTTCGCCGACGCCTCCGGTGCGTTCGGTGCCTACACGTTTTATCTGCAGCCGCAGATGACGCCGGAAAATGCGAAAAAAGAAGACAAGATCGGCGATCAGGCGGCCTTTCTCGGTCAGCGCACGCTCTTCTATCGCGGGCACGTGCTGGTGGACGCGCTGTTCAGCCGGGAATCGGCCATGTCAGGTGAGCAATTGCGCGAGTTGGCGGGAGCGCTGCCGCGTCCCAACGGAAATGCCGCCAACCTGCCCACGTTTATCGAGTTCATGCCCCGCCGGAACTACATCGCGAACACGCAGAAATATGCCATGGGTCCAGCGGCACTGGCCGCGTTGGCGCCGCCAGTTTCCGTCGACGTGGTGGACTTCAATGCCAGCGCCGAAGTGACTTTGGCGCGCTACGACACGGCGAGCGGGGAAGCGACGTTAATGCTGATTTCCTATCCCACGCCGCAGCTCGCCGCGGACCATTTGAAGCGCATCGTTGCCAACCATCAGGCCGCGCATCAGGCCGCGCAGCCGCAGACTGGGGCGGCGAGCGTTGAAAGCTTGAGTTCGTTTTCCGCCAAGCGCACCGGGCCGATTGTCGCCATCGCGACTGGACCGGTTTCCGCCAGCGATGCCAAGTCTCTGCTGGGCATGGTGAACTACGAAGCCAACGTCACCTGGAACACGCCGACCGATAATGGGCAGGCGCGCGACCTGTACATGTTGATTCTCAACATCGTCGTCCTCTGCGGGATTCTTTCTGGACTTGCTGTCGTGGCAGGCGTGGCGTTTGGTGGAATCCGCATTTTGATGAAGCGCTGGTATCCCGACAAGGTGTTTGACCGCCCCGAACAGATGGAATTCATCTCGCTGCGCCTCACGGAAACGGTAGTCAAGGGTACCTCCCAAGGCGGGGCGGACGGGGGTCGTCCGGCGCCGCAAAACCCCTCCTGACGCCCTCCGAATCGTGAGTAAGTGCCTTTAGATAGATCGGCTTAGGGTCCTCAAACGCCGCCTTTGTCTCAAATTGCTACACTTGCCACCTCTATTGATTAAGTCTGTATCTAATTGAAAACAAAGACATTTATTTCACAAAAATCGCTTGACACCCCTGTTTTTGGGCTCATAAGATTTGCGCAGAAAGTTTTGACGGATTTCAAAGCTCCGTTGGAACTATTCTCCCTTGAAGAAGAGGCTGCCCTGTTGCCGGGTGGCCTCTTCGTTTTTTCATTGCAGTCGTTTTTTTTCTTTCGATCGCCGCCAGCGGAGTAAACTCGCCGCGACAGCGGAATGCGGAAAACGGAACCTCGACCGCTCTTTCTGCGTATCTTTTGTTGACGGGATTGTTGACGGTGTTTTGTGAATGCCAGCGTGGTTTTCGGAATCCGTTTTTAGGAAGTCAATGCGGAGGGCGTCATGTTCTGCGATGGATGCGGCGGTGCAATTCAACCGGGGCAAGCGTTTTGCAGTAAGTGCGGCAAACAATTCGTCGGTCCAGTCTCGTTCATGCAGCCGGTCCCGGGGCGAGTACAGTCGCACATGCATCTGCTGGGCATTCTGTGGCTGGCGGTGTCGGCCTTGAACGCAGTCGCCGGATTGATCATCGTCATCGTCGGCGATACCTTGTTCCCCCATCTGCACGAAATGGGAGCGCCAGCTGACGTGCCCACCGGCTTTCTGACCGCGATCGCGAGTACAGTCGGAATCATCATTCTGGCCAAGGCGGCGTGCGGATTCATCGCGGGCTGGGGATTGCTCCACCGCGAGACCTGGGGGCGCGTCGTGGCGCTGGTGCTCGCATTTATTTCACTGTTCAATATTCCGTTCGGCACCGCGATCGGCGTGTACACCATGTGGGTGCTGCTTCCTGCCGCGTCGCACCAGGAATACGATGCGCTGGTGGAGAAGCCAGCCGCTGCCTAGCCCGGCTGGATTCGGCGGGAAGATATTTGCGCGTGGCGAAGGGGTTAATGAGCGTAATGGGGATGTTACGCCAGCGAGGAATAGACCGCATACCTCGAGGAAATACACCTATCTCGCAGATGGTTTGGGCGTAGGAGCCGGGCAGGATTTTTCATCGCGCTGGTACATGTATTGGACGATCTGGATCTTTGCGACCTTCGCCCGCGCCTCATCCACCTCTGGACTGTCACCAGGCATGATCGCGTTGCCAATCTTTCCGCCTTTAAAGATGTCGTCGTTGGTTTTCTTGGACTCGCGTTCGTTCCAGTCTCTGAACTCCTGCGAATCGGCCTGACAAATCACTCCCTTCATTTCGGCAATCAACTCAACCCACTCTGGGTCGTGAGCAAGTGAGGCCCTACCGGACGCTAAAGCGGCCTGCCACTGCACCTCCGTCACTTTAAGCCGACCGGCGCTAATCGACTGAACTTTTACCTGCGCCTCGCAGGCGGAATCGCAATCAAGGCCGTCATCGGGGACAGAGACTTGCTTCTGGGATTGGGATGCCTGATCCCCTGACCGATTGCACGCACCCATTGTGAAGACGACGCCGCACAGAATTGCCAAAATCAGTCCGTACCGGTGTGAAAAAGTTTTCATTATCGGCAGTCCCTCGCTGGAAGGCACCTTGTACCCCAGAAGTTCGACGCTACCATTATGATGGTTTCATGCCCGCCTGGTAGGTAACTGTCGTAATCAGGCCATCACACTCAAGTGGCCGGCGCGGGTTCCTCCACCGTTTCAGACTGGAGGGCTATCCCGCGCGCGCGACCATCATCTTTTGAATCGCATCTCGCGGTCTTTCCGCGCTGCACGATCGGCCCACGATTCGGCCCGCCCAGGAATTCAGCGCGGCCACTAATATGCAAACTGATGCTCCCGCTAATGCCGTCCTCTCGAATTTGCGCTCTGCTCGAGCGGCTGTAACCGGCAGGCTCTGATGGCGGTTTGACAGGCCGCGGTCGCGCAGCCGACAATCGGCCCTCAAAAGAATAAAGAATCTCGGTCGCCTGATCTTCACCACGTAATGTCTACCGCACTCATTCTCGGCCTGGTCGGCGGTTTGCTGATGCTGGCTTTTCTTGCAAACCGCGTCTTCCGCGTGACTCGCGTGCCCGACGTGCTGGTGCTGATGGCGCTGGGACTGGTGCTCGGCCCGGTATTGGGGTTGGTGAACCCCGCTCATCTTTCCTCGACAACCAACGTGCTGGGCACCCTGGCCATCATCCTGGTGCTGTTTGAGGGCGGGCTGGAACTGGACTTGCGCCGCACCTTCCGCCATTTTGGCGGCAGTTTAATTTTGTCGGTGGCGGCCTACGGCTTCAGCATTGCGCTGGTTGGACTGATCGTCCACAAGGGTCTGGGCCTGCCACTCACCACGGCGCTGGCGGTAGGAGCGGTGCTGGGATGCACGAGCAGCACGGTCGTGCTGCCCGTTCTGCAACAACTGGGGGCGCGCGAACCGGTGAAAGTCACGCTGATGCTGGAAGCTTCCTGGGGAGACGTGCTCGCGGTCCTGACTGTGGGTCTGTTGCTGGGCGTGGGGAGCCAGGGCGGTGCAGTGGCGCGTCATCTTCTGCAAGCGGTGCTCACGCAAGTGGGAGTGGCCATCGTGTTCGCCGCCGCGACGGGAATTCTCTGGTCGCGTCTGCTACCGGTGCTGTCCGATGCCCGCTTCTGGCAGGTGATGACCTTCTCGATTGTGCTCGTGCTGTATGCGGGAACAGAGGCAGTCGGCGCGAGTGGGCTGATCGCAGTGCTGGCGTTCGGGCTCACGCTGGCCAACTTTCCCGGAATTGATCCCCGGCTCCGCCTCGCGGAAGAGGAGGCGTTCTCCTTCCATTCGCAGGAATCGTTGCTGAGTTTTCACTCGGAGCTGGCGTTCCTGGTGCGGTCGTTCTTCTTCGTTTTGATTGGCGCGATTGCCGACCTGGGAAGCTTTCGCGGACACACGATCCTGATCGCGGGTACGCTCGGAGGGCTGTTCGTGGCTCGCTTGCTCGCCCTGCAGGTCAGCCGTTTGGCATTTCAGGATGTATCCGCAAAAGAACGAGAACTGATGTTATGGATCATGCCCCGCGGACTGATCACGGTGGTGTTGGCACTGCAAGTTGCGGCGGCGCGCAGCGAAGTCCCCTTCCTCTCCGCGCTGGCCTTCGCCGTCATCCTGGTAACCAACCTCATGGTGGTGGTAGGGAGTCTGCGAGCCAGCCGCGACGCGGTCCCCAGTGCAGCGCCGGAGCCAGCGGACACAACGGATGCGATCACGGAAGCACAACTCGGAGAAGCGCCGGTCGTTCCCGTTCCGGCCGCGTCCAAACGTTGGATATTGGATGCCGCGCTGCTCGTTCTACTGGGCCTGGGCGCTTCCATCTTGTGGTACGGCAACGAGCCCGTGGAGCAGCGTCCCCGAAGCCTGCAGCACTGGGTCCAGCTGCATCTGCACCGGTCGCGCTGATCCCGCGACTGCACGCGGCGATTTGATAAAATAAACCACGCTAGTAGAGGCCGACGTAGCTCAGTTGGTAGAGCAGCCGATTCGTAAAACTCTCTTCTTGACAAGTCTCTGAGCAGATTCAATCAGATAGCGCGTCTGGCGCGGCATCAAAAGGTGTCAAATGGCCACACTTGTCAGCGCAATGACGTGCAAAATGACGTGCAGCGATTTGTCGCGCTAATTTGCCAAGATTGTGGTGGAAGCAATAGCGGAGGATGCCACGACGAGCTTACTTTTCTGGGAGGTCTTTTTCCAAGCCCTTTAGCAGCTTCCGATAAAGACGCCAGAGCTGACCAATCTTCAGGAAAGCCTTCTGTGACGGGACAAGCGTCTTCAAGAAAGCGTCTTGCTGCACCGGTATCGTGTTGCCAACCACGATCTGCGCTACCATTCTCCCCATGAGAGCGAATTTCGGAGCGGTACTCCTGCTGGCAGGAATCGCGATTGCACAGTCACCCGCTGCAAAAAAGGATTGGGAACTCTTACGATCCGTATCTAACCCATCAGGGGGAACGATAGACCTCGT
>JBELAE010000220.1:0-8229 GCA_049509155.1 Candidatus Sulfotelmatobacter sp. | reverse complement strand
GCCGGCGCGCCTCTTCCTCCAGACCGCCAACTTCGACCTGCACTCCCGCGGCCCGCAGCTTTTCGAATCCCAGACCGCTCACCTTCGGATTAGGATCGGCCATGCAAGCGACCACGCGACGAATTCCCGCGGCAATCAGCGCGTCGGTACACGGCGGCGTGCGTCCTTGATGCGCATGTGGTTCGAGATTGATGTAAAGAGTCGCGCCGCGAGCCTTGCTGCCCGCTTCCAGAGCGAGAACTTCAGCGTGCTTCACGCCGTCGTAGGTGTACGTTCCGGTTCCAACGACGTTGCCTTGCGGATCTGCGAGCACCGCGCCGACGCACGGATTGGGCGAGGCCAGGCCAATGCCCTGGCGCGCCAGTTCCAGCGCGCGCCGCAATAGCTGTTCGTCTTTGTTCGGGGAGTCCGCGGGCATGCAGTCAAAATCTACCATGGAGGCAGGAAGGCCGGCAGTGTGCGACGACTGTCCATTCCGGATCGTCCTGCCAGTTTCAAGACTGGCCCGCTTCCACCCGCAGCTTCTGCCATACCGCGCCTACCTGTTCGCGCGTCGAGTCAAGGGCGCCTGAGTTGTCGATTACGTAGTCGGCAGCTTTAATTTTTTCTTCGTCCGGAAGCTGCGCGGCCATCCGCCGCAGGACCTCTTTGCGCGCGCCCTCGAGATCAATCTTCTGCCTGGCGGCAAAGCGCGCCACACGCTGCTCAGCACTGCAAGTTACGACAATCAGCCGGCCAAAGCGCTTGGCCACACCAGCCTCAAGAATCAGCGCCGCTTCAACAATGGCGACCGCATGCGGGTCCTGGCGGCCCATCTCACTCATCCACTCCTCCTGGCTTCGGATGACCGCGGGATGCACGATACGGTTCAATTCCTCAATGCGTCCCTGCCGAGCTCCCGAAGCTCCCTGGCCCGCGAGACCATTCGCTGAGCCGAATGCAACCTCGGCCAGTTTGCCGCGATTCACGCTGAGGTCGGGATTGAGGATCTCGCGGCCGAAATGGCGCACCACTTCGTTGTAGACTGCTTCCCCTGGCTGCATGAGCGAATGCGCAATCCGGTCGGCCTGCACCAGATGCGCGCCCAGCCCCACGAATATCTCTCCCACCACCGACTTGCCGGCAGCGATGCCACCGGTGAGGCCAACTTTCAGCATGCAAGTTCCAGAAAGCATTTCACCACAGAGACACAGAGGCACAGAGACAACCAAGAACAGAAAAAGAAGGAGTTTCTCTGTGTCTCTGTGACTCTGTGGTGAGTGGTCATTGAATCGTTAGGCGCGCAACGGCTCCGGCACACAACTTCCCCGCCGCATCTTCGCCGCCTTGACGGTGTTGAACATCAGCATCGCAATGGTCAGCGGTCCGACACCGCCCGGCACCGGCGTAAGCGCTCCGGCAATCTCCGCCACTTCCGGATGCACATCGCCCATCAGCGTTGAGCCTCTCTTGCGAAAGCTCTCTTCCCTTTTCGCGTCTCCCGCAAAAAAACGCCGGAATTCCGCCGCATCGCTGACCGTATTCATGCCCACATCGATCACCGTCGCGCCCGGCTTGACGAAATCCCGCGTAATCATCCCCGCACGTCCAATCGCCGCCACAAGAATGTCCGCGCGCCGGCACACCCCCGGCAGATCATGGGTTTTCGAGTGACACACGGTCACCGTAGCATTGGCGTTAAGCAGCAGCATGGCAGCGGGCTTACCCACAATATCGCTGCGCCCCACCACCACGGCCTCGCGCCCAGCAATGGGAATGTTGCTGCGTTTCAGAATCTCGAGGACTCCCGCCGGCGTGCACGGCACCAGCCCCGGCCGCTGCGTCGACAGGAAACCGACGTTGACGGGGTGGAACCCGTCGACATCCTTGGCCGGGTCGACCGCCATCAGCACTTTTTTCGCGTCGACATGGCCCGGCAGTGGCAACTGCACCAGGATCCCGTCCACGTCGTCACGCCGGTTGAGATCCTCAATCACAGCCAGCAACTCGGCGGTCGTGGCCGACTCCGGCGGCGTGATTTGCTCGCTGTAAAGGTCAACCTCTCCACAGGCTTTCACCTTGCCGCGCACATAAATCTCAGATGCCGGATTGTGCCCCACCAGCACAACGGCCAGCCCGGGGCGCACTCGGGCAGCCGCCATGGTCTTCACTTCGGCCGCGACTTCGCTGCGAATCTCTTGCGCGATCCTGGTTCCGTCGAGGATGGTGGCAGGCATGGGCTTGGGCTTCCGGTTCCCCGGCTTCGGGATTCCGGCCCTAGAATCTTACACTGCCGAGCCCAGCTTCGGCTCACCACGGAGTCACGGAGGCACAGAGAAAAACAGCACCGGACATTTTGGCTTCCTCAACTCGGACTTTATTACCCGTTTTTTTCTCCGTGCCTCTGTGACTCCGTGGTGAATCGGTTGTCGTACAATGCACCAGTCATGATTGCCAAAGATTTATTGGAGATTCTGGTTTGCCCCGCGTGCAAGCAGGCGCTCGACTATCGCCAAACCCCCGAGAGTCTGAAGTGCACCCAGTGCCACCGCGTCTATGCCGTCAAGGACAACATCCCCATCATGCTGGTCGACGAGGCCACGATCGAGCCTTAGCTCGCTAGCCTCACGCTCGCTTTAACACAATATTCACACTCCCGTAATACGATGTGCCAATGCCGCAGCAGGAGCCCTTGCACATCGAAGACGTCAGCGGGATGCCGGCAGGCGAACGTGTGTTGCGCCTGAGCGGTCCCATCCTCATCTCCAATTTCTTTGAGTTTCAAGCCTTGGTTCGGGGCAGCAGTGCGCCCATCCTCATTCTGGACCTCACCCAGGTTCCCTACATCGATTCCGCCGGCATCGGCACCCTGGTCGGAGCCTACGTGAACCACCAGAAGGATGGCCGCCGCCTGGCCTTGGTCGGCGTCACTGTCCGGGTGCGCAACACCATGCAAGTGACGCGCGTCGAACAGTTCTTCCAGTTTTACGACTCGGTCGCAGCCGCGCAAAGTGCAGCGGCTAGACCCTAGCCCCGGCAGTCGTGTGTGCCACAAAACGCACAGTCCCAAGAAACAACCCCCATAGTGTCGGGCGCACGCCCCTTGCCGCCGCTGGCCTCGACATTCTTTGTTCGCGGCCTGTTCAGGATCGACACATTGTGTCAATCCTGAGATTACCTTCTGAGTACCAAGGAAACCTCATCCAGGCCGGAGGGCCGGCGCCCTGCTCCCCGCAACTTTCAATATTCACAGGGGTTAATGAATCCAAAGAGGGTTGGGGACCGTAACAGGATTGAGCAGGATCGAGCCAGACGATTACGGCAGCAAAATTGCATGCAACTTGTACAGCTGCCGATGAGTCTAATACGGCAATGGGGTAGAAGGTCGAAGTCGGAGGTGATGACGGCCATGAAAAACCAGGGAATGACGAACCAGAAAACGACCAACGAAAAGACCGGGAATGACAAAGACCGGTTCACAGTAACGGAACTGGCAGCTCTCAGAAGCGATCTGCTGCAGGGCGGCATGATCGACTCTTACGAGGCCGCCGAACTGCTCCAGGTGTTTTTGATGGGCCGCGGCTATGGGGTATCACCCAAGGCTGCGCTCGACGCGGCGGGCCGCGTCGAGATGGCAGGCTGCGCCCTGCCCGTCCTCATGCACGAACTCGAAAACCTGGCCATGGTGATGTAAGAGTTGCACGCGGCGCGGGCCGGTGACCCCGCGGCGCGTCGAAACCGAGGCACTCCAGACTTTCGGTGTAACAGGTCAACGATTAGGCGTCAACGGCTAGGCAAAGTTCAATTCGTTTTCACTTAGAGGCGCACCTCCGGTGCGCCATTTTTTTCAGCAATCCCCTTCAGTCAAGCTGACCCCTGCCGGCGCCCCGCGCTGGTCGCGGCCTCAGAAGGCGGCCGATGACTGCCGATTTCCGGTCAGGATTCCCCAGCTCAAACTTCACTCGGCACGATTTCGCCCACGATTTCAAGCGCTGCTGCGCTATACTTCGGGCGCTCGCTCGCGACCAAGCTTTTTGAAGAGGCTTGCTAATGGAGGCTGCTATGCGCTCTGTCAGGAATTTCTGTGCCTTGATTTTAATGATCGTGCTGTCAGCAACACTGGCTGTGGCGGCGACTCCCACCTTAACCCTCACACCCAACCTCGATCCGCCATCACCCGCGGTTGGCCCACCCGTCGTCATTCAGGTTTCCGCCACAAATTTTCCCGCCAGCACGGCAGTCGACATCTATTTCGACACCGTCGATGTGGCGTTGGCGGTTACCAGTGCCACCGGGGGGTTTTCCAAAATCAATGTCACCGTGCCGACTACCGCCGTACCCGGGACTCACTATGTTACTGGCGTGGCCCGCGGCACCACCGGGACCTCTGCGCAGGCCACGTTCACCGTGCAAGCCAACTGGGCGCAGTTCCGCTACTCAGCCGTGCACCACGGCAGGAATCCCTATGAAAACGTCCTGAACACCACCAATGTCGGCAGCATTGATCTGGACTGGAGCTACGCCACCACCGGCGCGCTGACTTCGTCCCCGGCGGTCTCGGGCGGCATAGTCTACGTCGGCTCGGCGGACGACAACCTCTACGCCATCAACGCCACCACCGGCGTCCTGGTATGGAAGTTCCTCACCGGAAACAGCATCGTCGACTCTTCCCCGGCCGTGGTCGGCACCACGGTTTACATCGGTTCCACGGATGACAATGTCTACGCCATCAACGCCACTACCGGCGCGCAGATTTGGAAGTTTGCCACCGGGGGCGCCATCAATTCTTCCCCGGCCGTGATTGGCGGCACGGTCTACATCGGTTCTACCGATGACAACGTCTACGCCATCAACGCCACCACCGGCGCTCAGGTCTGGAAGTTCGCCACCGCCGGCGCGGTTACCAGTTCTCCCGCGGTAGACTCCGGCATCGTCTACGTGGGCTCCTACGATGACAACGTTTATGCCATCAACGCCACCACCGGCGCCCAGGTCTGGAAATTCGCGACCGCAGGCAAAGTATCTTCCTCGCCTGCGGTTTCCGAAGAAGTGGTCTACGTCGGATCGCAGGACGAGAACCTCTACGCCTTAAACGCCCGCACCGGAGTCGAGCTATGGAAATACGCCGGCGCAGGCGCCTTTGAATCGCCGGCGGTATTCAACGGCACCGTCTATGTCGGATCGGACGACGGCGTCCTGACCTGGATCAATGCCTACAGTGGCGACTACATCGTGAAGGCAACCTTCAGCAGCGCGGTGGTTATCACTCCGACTTCGGTTGCCAACGGCATCGTCTACATTGGAAACGCCAACGGCTATGTCTATGGCTTCTACGTCGTAGTATCGCCCATCGAAGGATGGAGGGCCGCAACCGGAGGCGCCGTCACCGGCGCGCCAGCCATAGCCAACGGAGTCGTCTATGTCGCCTCCCAGGACTTCAGCTTGTACGCCTACGACCTAAATGGCAGCACCCAGGTGAAGAGTCCGCCGCCACGCCCCGATCCCGCAACGCTGCGCCCAAACCTGGAACTGAAACCCTACACGTCGCAGTGAGCGGCTTGATGAAAAACTCGATTTTGGGTGGCGCAGTGCTTCCAGCATTGCGATAAGGCCTTTTTCTGTGAAGGCTTTAGCCTCGAGGAAGGCTTCGCCGGACACGATGCCTGCACAACCGCCGCCGATGCTGTCAGGAGGCGGTTTTGCCTCGCCCCCAACTCCTTGTCGCCGCTGCACTTAGACAATAAAGTACATAACTGTACATACACATTTGTCCATCACAATGTTCCTGCAGGAACATTGTGTAATTTTTACCCGCAAGCTCCTAAGTTACTCGTAGCGCAGGCTTTCGACCGGATCAAGCAGCGAGGCGCGGTTGGCCGGCACGGTCCCGAAGATGATCCCGACGATCGACGACACCACAATGGCAATGATCGCCGGCCAGCCCGAGATCGGTATGCGGTAGTCGGTAAGGAATCGCACCGAGTAAGGGACGGCCAAACCGGCAACGATGCCGGCGATACCTCCGATCATCGAGATCAGAATGGCTTCCGCCAGAAACTGGAAGCGGATGGCGCGGTTGGTGGCGCCGATCGCCTTGCGAATTCCAATCTCGCGGATGCGCGAGGTCACCGTGGCCAGCATGATGTTCATGATGCCTATCCCGCTCACCAGCAGCGTGACGAACGAGACGAGCATCAGAATGAGGGTCATCGCATCGGCAATTTTTCCCGCGACCGTGAGAATCTGGTTCAAGTTCTGCACGCTATAAACCGACTCGGAACGATGCCGCGATTGCAGCACGCGTTTGATCGCGACGGTCGCGGGCAGCACGTCCTGCGCGGTGGCCACCGAAAAATAGATCTCATTCACCGCCGATGTGGGCTTAAAGAAACGGCTGACCGTGTACGGGATCAGCATGGTGTCTTCCTGAATTTCCGACTGTCCGAACGTGTCCACGCTTTCCTTGAACACGCCCACAATGGTGAACGGAAGACCGCCGCTCAGCTTGATGATCTGGCCGACAGCACTGGGCGTCGAGCCGTAAACTCGCTGCGCCAGCTTCTCGGTGATCACGCCAACTTTATTGCGGCCCGCGGAGTCTTCGGAATCGAAGAACCGTCCCGCGAGAACCTTCAGATTGCGCACCTGCTGATACTCAGGATCCACGCCGAGGACAAGAATATCGCTCTGCTTGCCCCCGCCCACATCGATGCGGTCTCCCAACGCCACAGTCGGGGAAGCGGCCACGACGCTCGAGACCTGCTCCCGCACCGCCTGCACATCCTCCACCAGGATGGGATCGGGCGTCGATTCGATGCGCTGCGCTCCGCCCTGGTAGTCGGCATAAATCATGTTCGGCCCGATGGATTGCAGCTGGCGCAGCATGTACTGCTTTCCCGTCAGGCCAATAGTCGCCACCAGAATCACCGAGGCGGTGCCCACCGCCATGGCCAAAGCCGTGAGCGTGAATTGCAATTTGTTGCTGCAGAACGAATCGTAGGCGAAGTTCAGGATTTCGTTGAATCCGATCGTGAAACGGCGCGGTGTATCGAGGGATAAAGAGGTCGCGTTCGCCATCGCTAGGTTAGATGTTAAACCCCACGCGCGAGACGCTGCAATAAAGGGCGAGCCCAGGTGAGAGTTGCGCCCACAGCGCTACGCGGCGACCTTCCGAAGCGAGCGCCCGGACAAAGCGACGGCGGTTAGAACGATCATGAGCGGATCGACGGGGCGGAAGTAGTACGTCTCTGGATGGGACACGTAATAGACCAGCGGAAAACACGCCAGCACAATGGCGAAGCGAACGGCGAGCGCCCGGTCCAGTTGAAACACGCGACGGAGGCCGAGGAGCGCCAGCACCGAAAAAGTTGTGGCGACTAAAATATTGGGCGGATCGAGCGGTTCTTCCTTAAGGTAAGCGCGATCGAAGCTCCAGTAGCCGGTCCATATATAGAGCACGCGGCGCAGCGTCATGCGAACGAACCAGCCGGGATGGGCGCGGATGTAATCGACCGCCTGCTGGCGCTTGTGCGCCATGTAGGCAACCTCGCCGGCCTGCTCGTATTCAACCAGTTCGGCGTCGCTGTGATTGGGATGCAAGGCGCTGTTGACCCATCGCGTGGAATAGCCGTTGTTGCCGATGTAAAGCTCCAACCCGAGACCACTGCGGACGGGAATGAACTGATGGAAAATTTCGTAGTTGCGAGCGACCCAGGGCGAGAGCGCGGCCAGTAGAGCTAGAGTCGCGACGGCGCCGGGCAGCATCCAGGTGCGGGTTTCACGGTGACGCCGGTAGCACGTCCACGCTCCGAGGAAGGGCACCACGGAAAGCGCCACAGGTTCAGTGAGAGCGGCGAAGCCAGTGAGCAGACCGAAGCCGATCCAGTCGAGAAGGCGCCCTGAATCTTCGAGCTTCAACGCGATGAGGAACAAGCAACAGAGCAGCAGCGTGAGCAGACACGTCGTCCAGGCCCAATCGGCGCCGTAATAAATTCCATACGGCGAGAACGCCCAGAGCCATCCCGCCCACTTCGCGACCCGGTCGCCAAAGCAGCGGCGGGCCAGCAGAAAAACCGGGATGCAGGTCAGCGCCGAAAACAGGCTGTTGATGGCGAGCGCGGTCATGACTGACGCGGGCGTGTGCGGGCCCAGCAGCCAGAAGACTCCCGCCAGAAGATACGCGTAGACCGGAGACAGAACCGCAGTCGGCCCACTGTTGGAAAAGACGTTGCCGAAGCCGTGACCTGTGAC
>JBELAE010000022.1:0-23974 GCA_049509155.1 Candidatus Sulfotelmatobacter sp. | reverse complement strand
GTGACCCTCGCGCCGAAGTTTCGCCAGGGGCTCGTATATGCCTTCAATCTGATATCCGGCGGCGCAGAAACGGACGATAAAATCGCGGTCTTCGACCTGGCGGAAATGAGGATCAAATCCTCCCAGAGCCTGCACGACCTCGGTGCGGAACATCATGGTGGAGGGAATAACCCAGTTATCATTCATGAGTGCCTGGGCGAGAGTCAGCGGCCCCGCCATGGGCTCGCCCGGCGCTAGCCAGTTGACCTCGCTGATCGGTTTCCACCAGGTTCCAAAACGGCGATACAAAGTATCGGGCTGGTCGGGAAGCATGGCCCACACGGCAGAGTGAACGCCAGAGCATTCTGGATGGTCCTCCATATACTTGCGCTGCAGTTCGAGTTTGCGCGGCAACCAGATGTCATCGTCATCCAGGAGTGCGATAAATTGGCCGCGCGCTAGGCGAATTCCTGCGTTCCGCGCGCCCGCTAAACCCACGTTCACCGGCAAGTCGACGATTCTGCACAGGTTCGCGTAGCGATCGAGGTATCGGCGTGAGGACTCCCGTGAGCAATCGTTAACAATGAGGATCTCAAGCGGCTGAAGCGTTTGTGCCAGTACAGATTGCACAGCCTCTTCGATATAACGCTCACGATTAAAGAAGGGGATAATAACGGAAATGTCGCTGGCCCCGGACGTCACCCGCCGCTCCTTCAACCCTGCAGAATGTTAAGCGATTTAGCGACGTTGCAACCATTTGCGGGTTCAGAATTCACCAAAAATTCATCTTGTGATTTAAGGGCCGCGGGAGGGCCGATGATATGATTTGTGTCCTGAACACAGGGGAATTTATTTCTTTCTGTCGGGAGCGGGCCGCATCGCGAAACCCCTTACCTCGGCCTCTCCGATGAGCTTCACAGAGATTCGCCAACATCAAACCACGATCGGGAGAACCCGTGTCAAAGCTCTACGTCCTGGGAGGGCGACAACGCAAGGTCGGCCTGAAAGCGCCAACCTTTCAGGATGAGTGGTATCTGTACGAGGCTGCTCTCATTCTGAAGGTTGACACCGACACCGGCGAAGCCTGGACCTGCGTCGAGTATGAGACGCCGCGAGAGGCGCGGGCGGGCGAGCAGAAAGCGGGAAACTTTCATAGCGGGGCTTTGATCGGCGACGCTCTTTACACCTGCACGATGACCGAGGTGCTGATGTATCGAGTGCCTGACTTCGAGCAGATCGGATATATTTCCCTCCCTTGTTTCAACGATCTCCATCATGTGACTCCGGCCGCGGACGGAAATCTTCTGGTGGTCAGCACGGGTCTCGACATGGTCGTGAAGATCACGACCGCGGGTGAGGTGGTCGGAGAATGGTGTGTGACGGATGAAACTCCATGGTCGCGCTTTTCCCGTGGCGTTGACTATCGAAGAGTGGTGACTACCCGACCTCACCGGGCGCATCCGAATTTTGCGTTTGAGTTGGGGGACGAGCTTTGGGTCACGCGTTTCGAACAGGGCGACGCGATTTGCCTAAACAAGTCCGGGAAGCGAATTGGACTGAATGTCTGGCGACCACACGATGGCCTGGTGTGCGGGGAACGAATCCTATTCACGGGGGTGGAGGGAAAAGTGGTGATCGTGAATCGTCGCGATCTCACCATCGATTCAACGATAGACCTCAGAGAGATCCAGGATCGCGGTCAGGAGGTGTTGCCGGCCTGGTGCCGCGGACTGCTCCCCCTCGACGAGAGGAAAATTTGGGTGGGATTTACACGCATTCGCCAAACTCGGTTGCGGGAAAATGTTCGCTGGGTTAAGACTATGCTGCAGGAGGGCACGATTGCCAAACCCACGCACATCGCGCTCTTTGACATTGTGGATAAGGAATGCATAAAGGAAATTGATTTAGAGCCATACGGAATGCACACCGTGTTCGGCATTTTTCCGGCGACGGATTAGCTGCCAGTTCTTCGGTCGCCTGTTCTATTGGCCATACCTGCGTAGGACAAGGATCTTGATAGTCTGAAACATGATTAAGAGGTCGAGGCCAATCGACGCATTCTTGATGTAGAACAGGTCATACTGAAGTTTTTCCCTGGCATCTTTGACGGTATTTCCATACTTGTACTTGATCTGAGCCCAACCTGTAATTCCCGGCCGGACCAATTCCCGAAGGCCGTAGTAGGGAATTTCCTCGGTGAGCCATTGAACAAACTCCGGACGCTCCGGCCGGGGACCGACAAACGCCATGTCGCCTTTCAAAACGCACCATAGTTGTGGGATTTCATCCAGGCGCGTAATGCGCAGGAATTTCCCCACTCGGGTAATGCGTGGGTCGTCATCGTCAGCCCAGGTCGGCCCAATATCTGCCTCCGCATCCGGGCGCATGGTGCGAAACTTGTAGCACAGGAATACTTTTCCTGCTCGACCGACCCGTTTCTGACGGTAAAGCACTGGCCCGGCGGAGTCGATCTTAACTGCCAGAACAATGAAAGGAATCAGTGGTGTAGCCAGCAGCAAAGTGACCAGCCCCACGGCAAAATTGAGTAATCGTCTTCCCAACCAGCGAATCTCGCTGAAATGAAACCCGTCTGCAAAGATGATCCAGCTGGGATGGAGAGTCTCTATCTCAATTTTGCCGGTAAGTTTTTCCAGCCACGAGGTGGCTTCTTCGATGAGCACTTTACTCTGCAAGCGGAGCCGCAAGAGCTCCTGCATCGGCATGGCCTCGCGCCGATCCTGCATGGCCACGATAATGTAATCGACGACTTTGCCCCGGGTAGCTGCCTGTAAGTGCGATGCCACGCTTTGGCGCGTGACAGCGCCTTCCATCTCTCCGGTCCAGCCGACGACGTCAACTCCCAATTCCGGGCGAGTTTTCAGACCGCGTACAAGTCTCTGCGCCCGCTCGCCCGCACCGAGGACGTAGACTCGATCCCGAAGATAGGGCAGCTGCGCCAGCCATAAGTACGCGCTTCGCCAGGCCAGCAGCGCCACTGTCAGGATGCTCAAACCAAACAGGGCAGAAGAATCGTACAAGCCGAATCGAGGAAACACGAAGCCTATCATTTCGAGCCCCAGTGCCGACGAAGCGGGAACGAGCAGCAGCCGAAAATACAACTCTCCCCTAGAGTTGAAATAGGTCGGATCGTAAAGGTCGAGCCAATGATAGAGCAACAGGACGAGCACGGTAACCGCCACAATTTTGTAATACCCATACTCGAAGTTCAGGACCAGGTAGCTGTCTTCGCGATACCGCAGCATCGTCCACAGCAGAAACGAGACCCAGACGATCAACCCCTCTCCCAGCACCAGGATCAGGGTCCGTATCGAATAATGCACATTGAAGAGGCGAATCAAGTTTGTCCCTTAGCTTCTTGTTGGTGGGTGCTGCTCTTAAGTCGTGCTGGGTCTTCGAAGAAACCGTCAGCCGTCTTCACTCTTCGATGATCAGGGTAGTGCTGCTTCGGGGTTCTGTACATTAATGGGCGGACTCTCGTTGTCCCAATCCCGCACATTCCCCCTGTCCAAGGAAATCGGCAGCGCACGCCACGTAATACTGATCAGAGCCGTGTGCACGTTCCTTGCGCAGCCCGAGGAGGGAGAACAGGCAGAGGTCGCGCCATTGTCGTCGAACTGGTAACTCGCCAAGAAATTCAAATGCCGCCCGAGCCTATGTTGAACACCGAAGCCGGCAAACCAATACTGGTAAGAGTTCCCGAGTATCCCCGACGATTGATTTGTAATGTTGTTGCTGAGTCTGGCGAACCCTGCTGAAAAATTGGTTGCCCACGCCCGCCATATCCTACGCGTCATGGACGCCGATAAAATATCGCTGGTAGCTCCTGCAAACAGACCTGAGCCGCTGGTGAGCAAGTGTTCGTAATTGAGACCGAGGTTGCCGTTTCGCAGACCGTAGCCCAGAGATGCCTCTGCGATGAAGCCGGTTTGGTGCGAGGTTACCCCAATGTAAACCGGGCCAATTGCAATGGCATAGGGGTTATAGGAAGTTATGAATTGTGGGCCGCCACTGAGTGAGAACGTCACCCGCGGGGAGAGCGAACGCCCATAGTTCACCTGCACCATACTCGCGTCGGCGGTCTCGCCACCGAGAAACCTCAATGCCTGGTAGCCGTAGGATGCAGAGAGGTTGGTACGCGCCGAGGCCGCATAGGTGTAACCAACCAATGCCGAGATTTGCTGGCTGTTGATCGAGCCGCCACCAAAGTAGTCAGTTATTGCGTCCGCCCCCGCCACCATAATTGAGGAACGTTCGGTTAAAGAGTGAGTAACCTGGGCTAGCGCGACATTAGTGAAGTGCTCTACTCCGCCGATTCCCGAAAAATCGTTAAACCCGAAATAGTCGTTCGTGGTGGAAGACCCACCCAGTCCTAGAGTGTATGAGCCGGCTCCGCCGAAGGCGTAGGAACCAAAACTTGCTCCGGGAAAATAGCTGGGTGAATCCTGCAAGTTTAGTTTCGTTCTCGGCCAGGAAATGGTTTCCGAGAACGTCAGCTGTTGCACTGACCTGGCGGACCAAGGAGTGCCGGACTCGCCGTAAAAATAAGCGCCGCCCTTGTAGTTGATGCTGGTGTTGAAACGACGGATTTTTTTCACTAGATCAAGAATGCCGTAAAGACGAGTTATGGAATAAGCCTGAAACGGGTTGGGAGTGCTTGCGGGAATGACTTCCGCGCTTTCGCCGAGGTTGAGGCCTGCAATCAGGTAGCTGCGTTCGTTCGGCTGCAGTTCGTAGGGCGAAGGCCCCGTCACCCACATCGGGTTGCTGGTCATCGTCTGCGACGCGATCTGCTGATCAGCCGTAGGGGTCGGCTGGTTCTGCTCCCCGGCATTGGACGGCTGCTGCCCGGCGTCGTTCTGAGAGTCGGCCTGCTGATCGGCCATGGGCGTGGCTTGGCCTTGCTCCCCGGCATTGGACGGTTGCTGCCCGGCGTCGTTCTGAGGGTCGGCCTGCTGATCAGCCATGGGCATTGCTTTGCCTTGCTCTCCAGCGTCGGACGGTTGCTGCCCGGCGTCGGTCTGAGCATTGATCTGCTGATCAGCCATGGGTGTGGTTTCGCCACGCTCTCCGGTCTCGTTCGGGGGACGCCCGGTCGCCGAATCAGGATCGAGCTGCTGATTATTCTTTGGTGTGGTTTGGCCTTGCTCCCCGGCATCGGGCGGCTGCTGCCCAGTTGCTTTCTGAGGGTCGATCTGCTGATCGGTTACGGATGTCGATTGGCCTTGCTCCCAGGCATCGGTCGGCTGCTGTGTATCTTCCGTTCGAGGATCGATCCCCTGATCAGAGAGGGAGGTGGATTGGTCTGGCTCACTGGAATCGGGAGGCGGCCATCCGTTCCTTATCTGCGAACAACCTGTCATAAACGTGATCGCCAGGACCATACCCGTCCAGATGCACTTTCGTTTCATCCCCTTTTTCATGGTGCACCGGAAAACGACTCCACCCCAGCTAAGCTTTGTTCAGACTATTCATTGTGGCGTGTTGCGGGCAAGAAAAAGCTTGGCCAGGCATGAAATTCATCGAAAATTAACCTCCAGTCGATGCAGCACACAGGCCCAAGGATTAGGATTTAATTCACTGAACCAAGGCCCTTTCGGGAGTAGTCCTCACTTGCCCAGATCGGCCGCGGAAAGCGCACTTTGAGGGGGGTGCAACGCCCGTGGTGTCTGCAAATCCGATTGCTCCTGGGAAAGAAGAAGAAGGCGTTGGTCTTGATGTTCGCCTTAATCTGGAGAGGCGTGGTTCCGTTCCAGCCCAAACCAGTCCAAGCTCCAGCGCACCGGACGGGGACGTAGTTGGTATTATCGGCCTCATCGTGGTGGCAGCAATCCTTAGCTTGAGTGCTTATTTCATTGTGAGATACCTGCTTTAGCAGGGCAGGCTGCGGGGCGACTGCGTTCTGGTCGACTGCGACGAAAACATTCCGCGGCGGCTGCACCGCGTGAGGCGCGAGGACAGCTCGGCGCGTCGAGTTCCAATGTGCCTGTTTTTTCCAGTCCTTACAATTTCTTTGCCCTTTCTGCATTGCGACGCTGGCAGGTCAGGATCGGCCACGGGAGAATGATGACTCAAACAGCTGTTTTGCCCTATCAAACGATGGAGACGAGAGCGGCAGATGAGAACCCGCTGCTTGCGGGAGTGTGCTTAACAAGTTTTGGCGTACTCCTGTTGGAATTGTCGCTTACGCGGTTATTTTCGGTGGTGCTGTTCTATCACTTCGCTTTCCTGGCCATTTCGGTTGCGTTGCTGGGGCTCGGAGCGGGCGGCGTGTTGGCACACCTTCAGCGCGAACGTCTGAAGCGACGGGATCCTCGTCTGCTGGGAGGCGCCTTGTGCGGCCTTTGCGCGGTTGCGATTTGCGTGCTACTGGAAGTTATCTTACATACATCGGTGAGCCTCGAGTTGAGCTCGGTCAGCTTTCGCGGGATGACTGTTCTATATATCGCCTCGATGATCCCGTTTGTCTTTGCCGGATTATTGTTCTCGGTGGTATTTGCCCGTTATCCGGAGCGCATTTCCCGGCTCTATGGCGCTGACCTCGCGGGCGGTGCGCTGGCTTGCCTCGCGACCGTACCTCTGCTCAACTACCTCGGGGGCCCTAACACTGTACTTTTCGCAGCAGTTGCCATGACTGCGGCCGCTGCCATCTGGACGACCGATCGCCGTTGGCGGCTGGCAGTTTTGGGCCTCGGGGCCGTGCTTTGCGGACTCATTGTAGTGAACAGCTTCCATCCCATCTTCGATATTGTGTACGCCAAAGGGAAGTATCGAGACCCCGCGTCGATTGAATATTCTCGTTGGAACGCGATTTCTCGGATAGAGGTTAAGCGGCGCTCTGACGACGGCTCGAAGCACATTGTCATTGATGCCGATGCTGGGACGATCCTCATGAATGTCGATCCGCATAACCTGACGGCAGAATGGAAGAACACTCTGATGAGTAGAGCGCCTTCGATGGCCAATGTGCTGCGTCCCCATGGCGAATTTGCCATAATCGGGCCTGGCGGCGGGGTTGACGTGGCGCGGGCGGTGGCCAACGGCAGCCCCAAAGTCACCGGAATTGAAATCAACCCGATCATCGTAAATAACATAATGCGGGGCCGGTACGCCGACTACGCCCATCACCTGTACGACATGCCCGGCGTCGAAGTCCACGTAAGTGACGGCCGCTCGTTCATCCGGAGCTCACATGAGACTTACGACGTTTTGCAGATGACGGTCGTGGATACGTGGGCTTCGACCTCCGCTGGCGCGTTCGCCCTTAGCGAGAACAGCTTATACACCGTGGAGGCGTTCGAAGAGTACTTCCAGCACCTCAAACCAGATGGCATGATCGCCATCACGCGCTGGGAATTTAGAGAACCGAGAGAGGCGCTGCGGGTAGTCTCAGTAGCGATGGAGGCGCTGCATCGGTTGGGCGTCGCTAACCCCTCCCAGAACTTGATGGTCGTTTCCGATGGACCGCTGGCCGATTACGGACGCTACGCTCTCGTTCTCGCTAAACGAAGCGCTTTTACTCAAGAAGAAGAGAATCTCGCCTCAAGCCATTTCGCGGCATATCCCAATTTGGTGGCGCTATACCGGCCGGATCAGGCGGGAAGCAACCCATTCTCGCAGTTGATTGCCAGCAATGACCCGGTGGCCTTCGCGCGCCAATACAAGTTCAACGTGTCCCCGGTTTATGACGATGCACCGTTCTTTTTCTTCAACCTCAACCTGGGGCAACTGCTGCATAGAAGCGTAGCCGAAGGCGTCGACTGGAAAGTAAACATGGGGATTGCCGTACTCGGAATCGTTCTTCTGCTTTCGATTCTTGCAGTTCTCGCTTTTCTCATTGTCCCGCTCGCGGTGGGCACTCGGGGACCGCAACACAAGATTGTGCCGCTACTCTATTTCGTTACCCTTGGGCTGGGATATATTCTCGTTGAGATCAATTTCGTTCAGCGGTTTGTTTTATTTCTCGGGAATCCCACCTACGCGCTCACTGTGGTTGTATTTCTAATGATGCTGTCCAGCGGAGCGGGCAGTCTGGCCTCCCGGCGGTGGCTGCCACGGACCGGCTCAGTCCGGTGGCCGCTGCTGGCGATTGTGGCGTGCATTTTCGGATATGTTTTTCTGCTCCCGGCGTTCTTGCCGGCCCTGGTGGGCCAGGACTTCAATCTCAAGCTCGCGATCAGCGGAGTGTTGCTGATACCCTTGGGGTTTGCCATGGGTATGCCGTTCCCCGCTGGATTGCGAGCATTAGCCGAGGGATCATCCAGTGGCATGGCGGTTGGAAGATCGTTGCAGGAGAATTCGGTCGAGTGGGCCTGGGCGATGAATGCCGCCGCGAGTGTTTTGGGCTCTGCTCTAGCGATAGTGCTGGCGATGCGCTTTGGATTGAGCATCACGCTCGGTTGCGGTGCCGTAGCGTATGGTTTGGCGGCGCTTTTGGTCAGTACTTTACAACCGAGGCGCGCCTAGGAGGTTACAGTTGGCCCATCGCCAGGCCTCCTGTCTTGGCCAGAGATTATCATTCAATAATCTACTTGCCCTTCCATGGCCACTCGAGCCCGAGCTAAGATGAGTGATCCGAAGCAAAGCTCAGCCCTCTGGCCATTGGTAGTTGTCATTTTGTCCGCCGCCGTCGTGAACTTTCCCTGCTTGATTTGGGGTTTGCAGTTTGGCGACGATCACAACCTGCATGTTACCTATCTTCATTTCTTCGACGCACAACTTCGGGCCGGCGAACTCTATCCGCGTTGGCTTAGTGGACTAAACTTCGGTGCCGGCAGTCCGATCTTCTTCGTGCAGTATCCATTACCTTATTATGCTGCGGCCGGCCTGCGGTGGCTGTTTCACATTTCGGCGACCCCGGTTGGCGAGGCGCACGCCCTGGGACTGTTCGTGTTCTTTACCGGGATCGTTGCGGGCGTGTCTTCCTGGCTGTGGTGCCGTACGCTGGCGAATCCCTTTGCGGCTGTACTGGCGTCCGTCGTTTACCTGACGATGCCGTATGTCTACGGGTGCGATGTTTATCACCGAGCGGCTATTGGAGAATACAGCGCGCTGGCGTGGGTCCCACTGGCGTTATTCTTTGCCCACCAAATTGATACGCGGCCGCGGCTTGCGGTTGCTGGGATGGCGTCAGCTTTTGCCGCCGTCATCTTGTCCAATCTTTTCACCGCACTTCTCTTCGCGCCATTTCTGGTTCTTTACGCGATATGCCGGGCACCTCGCCCTGGGAGTGAGACGTGGATGGCCGCGGTTTTTGTGATCTCCGCGCTGGCGCTGGGAGTGGGCATCTCAGGTGCGTATTTCGTGCCCATGAATGCGCACCGTGCCTTCTTCAGTGCGGCCAACTTGGACAAGCTGGGACCGGGCATTTTTTTTTACAGAGATCATTTGTTCCCGTTCGGCGAAACACTTTTTCCGGGTTCGTCATTCTCCTTGCGCATCGTTGATTTGATTAGCGGGGGGCTTGGGTTAGCGACGGCCGCTATCTTCGTTGTTCGTGTGCGCCAGTCGCAAACGTCCAAGATGCTTGCCGCTGTCGCGATCGTTTGCGTCTTGTTGACATGCGTTGCTCCATGGTTTCATCTGGTTGGGTTCTCACCGCATCCGGACGAGGCCATCCTTCGCGTCATCGACATGCGCTGCCGGGTATTTCTTATTACCCTTCTCACCTTAGAAGCGGCGATGCTGGCTTACGCCAGTTTGCGGACCTATGCGAAGCCGCTGCCGAAGTTTCTCCTAGCCGCTTCTCTCGCGTGCTGTTTTCTGTCGACGCGCTGGAGTGAAGAGATCTGGCAGCACGCGTCGTTTTTGTGGAGTATTCAGTTTCCCTGGCGCCTCAGCGGGCTGCTCTCAGTATTCGCTTTAGGCCTGTTCGCTTTGGCGCTTGGCGACGTGTGGGGTTTCCCCTCGCGCCGCAAGAAAATGTTAGTGGTGTGCGCCGGACTGTGGCTCGCTATCGGGGTCAGCAGTTACATTGCGCTGGATATCCGCGGTTATCTTGCTCAACCATTTTCCACAGAGGTCAAACTGAGACTTGAAACACCATATCCTGTTTACGCGAGCATCTCCCGGCTGCCAACACTGGACGAGTTGGGTCCAAGCGATGGGTTGGCTGACAAGGTGCTGTTGCTGGCGGGCGAGGGAACTGCCAGGCTCGAGACCCTTAGCCCACGGTATCTTCGACTCGATGCCGAGTGTCCCGGCGACTGCACGTTCCTTGTGAAGCTGGTCTACTATCCCTTTTGGCGGGCCCACGAAGCCTCGAACCAGCCGGTTGCGTTGCAGCCTTCCGAGCGTGCGGGGCTCACCGAGTTGACACTGGGTCCGGGCGCTCACGTCGTCGAGCTGGAACTGCCGTTTGGACGGTCGGAGATTTGGGGCGCTGGGCTGAGTTTCATTTCCATAGTAGTTGTGGGATTACTTTTCTTCCGTGGCCGCGAAAAAAAAGTTTCCCAGCCGGTACGCGGATAAACCACTCGCGAGTCGGCGCAGTCAGCGGAATGCGGTTGAAGCCTAAGGATTGCAGCGAGTCGCGTAGACGTTAGTGTCATCTCCCACCCTGATCGGGACAGGATCCACTCGCTGGATATATTGCTGGTATTCCGGCACTCGCTGATTGGTGAATTTGGGACGTAACCGGGCCGCGTCCTGGAAGACGACCATATCGGAATTGCTTATCTCGGCGAAGTCGTCCTGGATGGGTGCGCCCGACATAGCCTGGTACGCCAAAGTGCGAATTGAAGTTTGAGACGACGACAACTCAGAAGTCAGATTCATCAGAAATATATTGAGCGATGGGCTGTCGGTGGCAAGTAGGACGTTGTTCGCGTTGCATTGAGCAGCTTGGGCGAGGACCGCCTGGGCGCTGGCAAGGCTCTGCTGATAAGGCCGACTTCGCGTCGGCAACGCAGCCGCGGCGAGACCTAGAAGGACGAGACCGGCGACCAGCCCAGCCATTGGAGCAGGGGCCGAGTCCTCTTTGTTGGACAGGAGTATCGATACTAAGAACGGCAGCCCCACAATTACCGGGAATGCAAACCGAATTTCCTTGTTAGCGGAGGCGAACACAATTACGCCGTAACCAATCATGATTAGCACCGCGATGAAATCCGGGTGAAGCGGGCTGGGCCGCTTTTTCAGCGCAAGATAGATGCCTGCGGCGGCCAGCAGCGCTAGGGAAACCACTAAGCCCGGTGATTCGAGAATGTTATCTGCAAGGAATTGCCGCAGGGGAACATGGTAGAAGTCTGCAAGTCCTCCGAAGGATGCTGCTCTCCCCTCGGCGAAGGCAGAATGCCCGTATCGGAGAAAATAAACTGCTGTTGACGCTATCCCGCAGACAAACGCGATCAGCCATGCCATCGCGCTGCGAATTCCGCTGTAGTGAAACCTTATGAAAAGCAGTAAGGGAACAATAAGCCCCATGAAGTAAAAGAAACTCACTTTCGTTAGCGCCCCTAGAGAAAAGATTGCAGCGCATAGGATGCCGCGCACCACGGCACTTCTGATTGAGGGACAGGGCGTCCGCGCTTCATAGGGAATGAGCAGCACCGCCGCCAAAGTCACCCACGCAAAAAGGTTATCCGATAAGAATCGGGTCGCGAGATCATGCACATGGTTGGCATGCGCTCCGGCCTGGTAAGGGCCGAGCGAGGCACCCACACAAACGCCGGCAACAACCAGGAAGACCGGTTTCACGCCGATACGCAGCAACAGATAGAAACACAGGGCGGCCAAGAGCGCGATCACCGTAGCAAGTGTGACAAAGCAATCGCCTGGAGCATCGCTGGATGCCAAATGTCCCCAAGGCAAGCCCATGAAGGTCATGGCGGGAGTATGCCAGCTCACCATGGCTGCGCCGAGTCCATGCACATCTGCGGACCAAAAGGCCCGGTTGACCGCGATTGCTCGTAACAGGTAGTCCGAATCGTCCCAGCTAAATTCGTATGGCTTATAACTGATAAAGGTCGGCGCGACGCAAAGGGCAAAGCTTGCTGCTGCAACCAGCCACGTTGCCTTGCCGACAGTCTTACTTTCCATTTGCTGCCTCCAGATTATCGAGACGAGGATCACTATGACTATGACTAGAAGATCAATTGAAGATCAAAAGATAGGCACTCCCTCGCCCTCGCTGCCCTCGGGGCAGAAGCTGTGCGCCGGACCCATTCTTCCGAAGTAATCGAGAGCGGCACTGAAGTCCCCTAGATCCCAAACTTTCCGTCGGCGAAAATCGTAAACTTTCACATGTCCATATGTGTAAAACCTGTAGCGTCCGTAGATGCTGGTTTCAATGCCGTAGTCGTGCACCAGCAGTCGAGAATTGACGACATCACCGCTCAAGCTGGGGTCGCGGTAGAGCATTTGCACAGCACCACCCATGTCTTGATGACCCTCAAACACAATCCCGGGACCGATATAAGGACAGACTCCGTCCACAAGCAGCACGCTATTGGGTGACAGAGTCGGAATGTCTTGCTGTATGGAATTTAAGACCAACTCTTGCCGATCCGCCGCTGCCGCCCAATAAGATGCAATGGTGCTTGAGGCCAGCAATTCGCCGCTGCACAGCAAGGCGATCAACAACGACACCATGAACGAACCTCGAACTTTAACCCGGCCGCCTAACCAGATGGACACTCCGGAAAAGATGAACGCCATTCCCAGCGAGGCTCCGATTGCTGTCCGATTCTCGAACCCAGTCGCCGTGAATCCCGTGGTTCCTTTGGTCGCAATGAAAATTGTCAGGGCAAAGGCGAAAATCAGGATGCCGAACGCAACCAGGCGAAGCGCGACGCTTGGGCTCGTCTCCGCACTGCCTATGCTGCGCTGAAGTCGCAAGAAGTAGTAGAAGACAAATACTCCAAACACCAATGCCATGAGGCTCAGCATCGGATCCCGATAGACGAAGATGACCTTCGCCGCAACGACCGGCAGCCGGAGTCCGAGTTTGTAGAAATGGACGAGAACCGCTTGGGTCACGACGTACCGAAGGCTTGCCACTTCATGAAGTCGGGTCGCGGTTCGCATCTTGAACAGAACCACCGCAAACAGCGCGGCCGCATTCGTTACGAACAGGAGCGCAAGGGAGCGAACCCGAAGTCTTTCACCGACAGGCTTGCGGCGCTGCAGGGTCCACACTACCAAAAGGTTCAGGGCAAACAACGGCAGGAGTATCTCGTAAAGCAGGACGCTAACGAGGATTGCAACCACGCTGGCGCACGTCCAGCCCATCGCGAGATTTTCTTTCGACGTGGCTTTGAGCAGCGCATAAAGATTGAGAAAGAAGAATGCCATGCTGAGCGCTGCCATAAAGGTACAAGGAACCAATCTGGCGGACGAGTAGTTTGGAAGCAGCACAAAGATGAGGGGAACCGTCAGGGCGACGAAGCGTTGTCGCAACACCAGGCGCAACGAGAAGTAAAAAAGTAGAACCGAAGCGAAGATCACAGCTACATTCACAACCTGATAACCGAGGTGGTGGACGCCAAACAGCCTATACAGCACCGCCAGGTAAAGATCCCCTGCGGGGCGGCCACGAGTACCGGGCAGCTTGTATAGCCTGTGGAAGTAATCTGCAATCGTAGTATCGTGATTGCTTTGAAAACGCCCCATGTTGCCCAAATCGTCGGCGTAGAGCCCCAGACGGCGAATGTTCAGAACGACGGGCAACAGAGTCGCGGCGAATAAAACGGCGCAGTCGCCGGCCGCTTCCGCGCTCTTCAGGCTGGAAGTCGGTTGCAGAAAACTCGACGAAGGCTGCGAGCTTTCGTCGCCCTTGCAATCCACATCCGAGTCCTTTCCAAGCAATCGCACACATCCTCTCTGGTTTATTGACTTCGCTGCGTCGAATCTTCTAAGCCATTTTCTGGAATGTGATACAGAAGAATTGTCTTGCCGACATGAGCGACCGGACGATACTTCTCTAGCCACGAAAGAGCATCGGGAGGATAGTCTTCATTCGGCGAACCTCGTCCATTTTGATAAATCCTAAATGACCCCGTCTTTAACGCACGGAGGCTGACCGCAACCCATCCGGCAACCGGCTTACGAGATGGCAGGATATCAAGCGTGGGGAGATCGATCAGCGCCAGGTCCGCGCTGGTGCAGACACCGATGCCGACGCGAGTGACCCCACGGGCGCGCAACTCTCGGCTTAATCGGAAGACATCTTGTCCGCAATCCAAATCACAACCCTTAACCAGCGCCTCGCTCGGGTCGGCGGGCGCGAGTTCATTGAAATAGGCGAGAAAGTCATTCTGCGCTCGGACGCTGGCCGTGACTTGCCATGTCAGCAGCAAACAGAGTGCCAGCCGCCCCCAGAGTGGTTTTACGCCGGGGACCTGCCACAGCCATGCAGCGCCGCAGCCCGCCAGCACGGAGAGAAGCGGTAACACGACGAGCACGTGGCGGGTTCCAACTCGAAGCGTCACAAACACTGTAGCAATGAAAATCGCGGCTACGGCCACTGCCGGCATCAAGCTTGACCAGCGGCCTAGGCGACCCAATCGGATGGTGTACACCAGGCCCACGATGGACAATATCGAGAACGGAAGAGGGGTTTTCAACGCCACCGCCAAAGGAAAAAAATACCACCAGCCTCCCGATCTTGCCTGCCCCAATAGATAGCTCTCGGGTTCGCGCTTGTTCTTAAGACGGGCTATTTCCATGCCTCGGAGCAGATCGGGGGCCGGGATGACAGGATCCGCCGAAAGAATTCTCTGGAAGATGCCCCCATCTCGAGCAAAAGAATGCCGGATGGAAAGTGCGGAAGTCGGCGACTCGGCGAGGGCTTCTGTGAGATGTCCAATAGAAAACGCGTAGCTGGCCCAAAGCAAAACCAGGGCGATACAGGCTGCCGCAACCAAGGGCACGGCTTGCTTTATTCCAAACTTTTCGCGCGCACGATCTGCCAGCTGATAGCGCAAGAACAAAAGCCTGACGACCAGCATGGCCGCGCACGCGAGCGGGAGGAAAAGGAACGATGTGAATTTTGAGGAGAGCGCCAGCCCAGCGCCGATTCCCAGAAGAACGGTGGGCCCCGCGGTTGGTTTTTTCAGCCAGACGGCAAACGCAAGAATACAGGCAAACTGTGTGCACATGGTCGGAGAGTCTGTGTAAGCGAGGCTGGAAAATGCCAAAACGCTGGGAAGGGATAGGAATAAGAACGTAGCCATGCATCCCGCCAACTTCCCAAACTCCTGAGTGGCCCAGAAAAAGACCAGGAGCGCAGCCAGGCAAAGGAACGGGAGAACGCCGATGCGGGCAAGAAAAAGATTTCGCGTGTAGTGTCCGCCGTGAGACAAGGTCGCATTCCCAAGTTCGGTGCAATAGCCCTGCAGGCTGGCCTCTTGCGCCAGCAATTTGGGAGAGCGCTCTCCGGAAATGAAGAGGGGAAGGGCGACAGCGTAACGAGCAAGGGGTGGATGGATAGCATCCAAAGTGTAATCGTGTTGATCCAGCCACTTGATCCCTGCGGCTATATGGCAAGGCTCATCGAAACCCTGCGGTACAGTTTCGTCGACGACGAGAATCCGCACGATCGCCACCAGAATAAATAGTGCAACCGCCATGCTGGGAATTACGCCGGGTATGGATCTGCGAACCAGAATCTCACCTCTATCAGCTCTTATATACCAGCGGCTCGGACGAAACCTGCGGCAAGTTTCGAAGGGGCGCGCGAGATTGGATTTCGGAGCCCTTCGTGCGACATGATCATCAACAGCGGAGTCTAGGACGATGCGCATGCGAGATGAAACGAACTTGCGCGCCGGATCTTTTTCAAGGTTGATTCGATACCGACCGACGCGCCAACTTGCACCGCCCTGCAACCTGAAACGAGTCCGAAACCCGCGATTCTACGGGTGTGGGAAGTATAAACGTATGACACGAGAATGAAATTCGTGTTAAATTCTTCCGCCGCCGATCTCGCACAAATCGAATCTGATCAGTCGTTGGAAATCGACACTAGTTGTTTCGATTACGGCGGCCAGAGTCATGTTTGGATTTCAAATTTCGGCCCGATGAGTTCATGGTGGAGCGGCGAAATGGAGCCCAGCACACCACGGACCCTCCGCCGGAAACTCCGGATTTAATATTCACGAAAAATTCATCATTCTGTCGCATTTCGTTAACGGAGTCTGCCCTAGACTTGTTCGCTGACTCGGACTTTGTCCCAAGAGAGATCCTAAGAACTCATGAAAGCACTGGGAGCGGTTTTGCTGATGTGTGTGATGATGCTGACCGCGTGTGGGGGCGGGAGTGATCCAACCAAGCAGACGGCGGATCTTTCTGGAAATTGGCAAATGACGCTGCAAAGCACAACTTTCGGTTCCACAGAGATGCAGTCCGGTTTTCTTCTTCAATCGGGAAACACTGTGACGGGGAGCCTTCTGCTTTCTGGCCAAACCGTTTCTGGCCTCACGAGTTGTGCCGGAGTTGGCTCTGCTCTGGGCCAAATGGCTGGCTCCAATCTGGCCCTGACGGAGAGCCCGGCCGGACAAACGGTGAATCTTACAGGGACTCCCGCAAACAACTTCACGTCCATGAGCGGAGATTACTCGATTCTGGCTGCCGGCTGCGGGCAAACAGATGTAGGGACGTGGACGGCAAATCAAGTGGACACGCTGAACGGCAGTTTTCAGGCTACTTTCAGTTCCAACGTGACTGGCGGCCTGGTGTTTCAGTTTACCGGCACGATTGCTCAAGGGCCGAACACAGGCGCAAGCACCGCGACACTGTCCGGGACCATGACGTCGACTAATTCACCGTGCTTCCAGACCGCGTCGATTGCTGGGGCAATCAGCGGGACATCGTTGGTTTTCAATGTGCTGAACCCGCAAGGGGAAGCGCTAGGTAAATATTCCGGAACAGTCACAACAGATGCCAGCTCCATAACCGGCGGCTATACTTTTTCGAACGCCGCTGACACTAGTTTACTGGCGGGATGTGGGGGCGGCGATCAGGGTAACGCAACGTTTACTGTTCAATCGTCTACGGCGAATTAGGGAATATTCGGAGAAAGCTTTGAGATTGTTGACGCTAACGTTGCTGTTATGCCTGGGACTCGCCAATCTGTCATGTGGCGGTAGTAGTAAATCTCCTGTATCGGCCGCCGCGCCACTATCCGGCAACTGGGAGATCACCCTGGTCCGGCACAACAACACTGACCAGTTCACGTTTACCGGATTCTTGCTGCAGTCAGGCAGTACTGTCACCGGAAGTTTCATTCTGAGTACGGGTGGACTGATAATTGGTTGTCCGGGAGTTGGGTCGGTAACGGGAACCTTTGACGGACAGAATCTTCAACTTACTGTTGGTGAATTCGGACAGGACTACAGCCTTAGCGCGAGCTTGCCATCGGGGAGCGCCTCCGACACGTCCATCGCGGGCCAGTTCTCCACTTTAGCCGGTGGGTGTGCAGGCTTCGCATCAACCGGTACGTGGACGGCGGTCCGCGTCCTGCCCCTGACGGGGCCGTTTCACGGCAGCTTTTCTTTCGGGACAGGCACAACGGCCACTACAATCGCGGTCACCGGAACGCTGACGCAAGGGTCAAATATTGGCGCCAGCAACGCGAGCCTCTCCGGGACCATCAACGAGACTGCGACGAATGCATTCTGCCAGTATCTGAACAGCGCGACGATCACCGGCCTGATCAGCGGCACTACGGCCAACTTTACTTTGTACGGTTTTGACGGCTCCCCGATTGGGCAAATTGCCTCCGCGACCGTCGCTCCCAACGCAACATCGCTGGCCAGCAACGGCGGTGTTACGCTCAATCAACTTTCAGGCGCCTGTGGCCCGCTTTCAGGGACAGTGACGCTAACCTTCCCCTAAGACGCCGATGCGGCGTTGGCGTTTTTCCACGCGGCGCAACCAGGCCTTAGTAACGCCAGCCGGAAAGCGCGAAAAAATTGTAAGGACTCGAGAAGACTACGCTTCTCACCCGAATCTCTGAAATTGTGATGAAAAGCATGATGCAAGCCAGCACAGCTACGGGTGAAATCCACTTCTGAAGTCCGCTTGTGAGTCGTTCCAAACCGATTGCGTAGAGAAGCACGAAAGGCAAGAGTGCACCGGAAATGATACGTCCGGAAACAAAGTATGGATAAAGTCGAGACGGATACTGGCAATCGTGGAAATCAAACGGTAGCGAGATCGCAGCCAGGAACAAAACAGAGCTGGCCACCAGGAAAAGTGCTTGAAAACCAATCAGCCTTTGAAGCGGCGAGATCGACTTCTGTCGCGCTAAAAAACCAACAGTGAAAAGGGCTAGCAAGACGGCGGACGAGATCACATAAAACCGATCCGCCACCAGGGATCGCATCGGCAGCCCGTGCCATACGTATTCTCCACGCCAAAAGGTTCGTGTCAGCTCCGCAAGGAAATACCCCGCGCCCTGGAACGAGAACAGTGGGTGGTGAAACATCTCCGCAAAGGGCTTCACAGTCCAGCCAAAATCGTGGGTTTTCGCTTTTCCGCCAGTCGCATCCCCGATAACCAGGTAGTTTCGCAACATCCAAAGTGATGGAAGCCCCCCAGCGGCCAATGCGCACGCGAAAGCAATCCACGTGTTACTGAGACTCGCTGCGGACTGGCGGCGTATCCAGACCCAAAGAGTGGATGCGAGCGCGCCATACAAGACGAAGTTGGACACACTCGACAAGAACGCCAGTCCCACCAGGAAGGAAGCAAGCACGAGGTCTCCATACTGGCCCGCGTTCTTGTGCAGGGCTCGCATCATCAGGAGGAGTGCGGCGGCGCTTAGGGGCGCAGAAAACACGTCTCGATTCATTCCGAAGAATACGTCCAGCGGAAAGACGGCGATCAGCGCCGGCACTGCAAGGTGCAGGAATGTGCGTTCGGGGTATACTTCGCGGACAAACTTGTAAGAAAACCAGGTCAGCAAGGCATACGCAATCGGGTTGAGAAGTCTAAGCCAATAGTCCAGCCTCCAATCCTTCATTCCAAAGGCTTCGCCTGCCTTGCACCACGCTGCAGCGACCAAATAATAGAAGGGGGCCGACTGCGCTTCATAGTTCGGCCTTCGCGCCCACTGTTCAAGCTTGTCGGCATAAAACTCGCCCGCCAAGGCCGAATCCCTCGCTTGGGGAGGAAGTCCGTAAAGGGGTCCGGTGATTCCGTTGCGATCCAGCGCCTCCTCGGAGTGGCCGTACTCCGGCGACCAGTAGAGAAGAAGGGTTCGTTCAAACTCAGGGTCGATTCGGGGGAGTTCCTTTCCTGGCGAGTGGCCGTCAGCGTACATCAGGATCGTCATCAAGTGAAATCGTTCGTCGAGGCTGTTGGTCAGGGGGAACGCAGTGGCAAAAACTAAAACGCGAATCGCTGCAAAAATGACAAGCACGACAACGATGCGATCGATGTGGGCGTGGACAAACCGATCAAAGCTGGAAGCCGGAGACACAGTCTGACCTACGATGGTGGTCATAGTGGTGGGCTCCGCGATTCGACGGAGCGAAACTGTCGCCTCAATGCTGCGAAGCCTTATCCAGGGGCGCCGCTTGCGCCGCATTGCCCGCTCCAGTGCCCTGGGTCGCAAGCGCCGGAACCAGTTGTTGTTTGAGCCAGTCGAACATCTCTCCATTTTGTCCCACGGTCTTCATAAACTCTTTAGGGTTTGCGTAATGAACGAGTTTCGCATGCGCGGCCGCGGCCGCTTCCATGCGTAACCGCGCAGGCTTAGGAGTAACCGTATCCGTATCCAAATATTGCACTCTCACGCGCTGGGTCTTTAGCTCAGGCAAGTATTTAACGGGGTCGAGGTTTTCGACTTTCTTCAAGAATTCCGGTTTCAGATATTCGGTTCGCTCATCTTCGATTTGTATGAACTTCGAATAAGCGATCCAGTCGGGCCAGTCTCCCCAGGGATCGAACAGGTCCAGCGCCTTAATCCGCGGATCGACGGACGCAGCCATGATCGCGATGCTCGCCCCGGATCCATCCGCAAACATTCCGACGCGTGTCATGTCGAGATCGCCGCGCTTATCGAGATAGTTGAGAATCAATTGCACATCGTGCACGGAAGTGCCCAGCGCCTCCTGCAACTCGCTGACGAACCATTGCTTCATGGGCCGGTCATGAAAACGGTGTCCCGTCAGAGCCGAAACGAACCCTACGGCGGCGAATCCGTTCCTGGTTGCCGCCTCGGCGAACTCATCTCCGCGAAAGCGATCAGTGTCGGAAGGAAAGCTATAAAGGTACAAAATCACCGGCGGGTTCTTCACTCCTTTTGGCTTTACCACGTAGAGGTCAATGATGTCCCAGGGGCGCCAGGTGACTTGCACAAATTCGCGGGTGAACCCCGGAAACTGGGATACCAAGGGCGGCATGGGATCGGCATAAACGATGTTGTCGGGAATTTTCAGCGTGTCCCAGTCCTCGAACAAGCCCGCGGAAGCCTTGGTGTCTTTGGTGTCGGGCTTTGAGTTGGCATAGCCCTGATTGGGAGCACCGGCCGCAGGTGCGGCACTGGACGACGGAGAGGATTGTCCCCATGCGCCTACAGAGTACAGACCTAGGAAGACTACGAAGGCGAGGGCCTTGCTGAATGCACTGAACGGGTTCATACGAACGAATCTCTTCTCCATGATGGAATGACTGCGAATCGAATTACGGCGAATTGAATCACCCTGAACAATTGCGAGGACGAATACTTTGTTGCACTTGCTCCGAATTTAAAAAGAGGCAGGTCCCGAACTGGCGACCCGCCTCTCATAGTTTTTACAACGGTCCGTGGTTAAATCGCAACTGCCTTACTGCGCACAACCAGTGTTGGCGGTTGCCTGAGCCGAGGCAGTAACAGTCTTGACCAGACCCGTCGCTACCGGTTCATACCTCACCTTGACCTGGCCGTCGTACAGGATGCGGGTGACTTGGAATACTCCGTTATCGTTGTTGTTGGCGCCCGTGAAGCCAGTTACGGCCAGCGACAAGCCGCTCGCAGGCGCGTTGCAGGTTCCAACCGTATTCCCGCAGTTCACGCCGGGCGTGGCAGCGATCGTTGCACCCGAGTTCTCCGCGTTCAGGAAACTGGAGACGCACGGTTGCCCCGTGAAACCAGCGCCACTACCAGGACCGCACACTCCGGTGAGTGCTTTCTGTCCAGGGGCGAGCGCGGTGTAGTTCAACTTCATCTTTTCGTAGTTGGTGCCGCCTCCGGTCTGTGGGTTCGTACCGAAAGCGCCCGTAACCGCGAGCACTTGGGGCACTTGGGCCGGGATGATGCAACCGCCAGCATCGCCGCCCGCTTCCGGATTGCCACCGGTTCCATTCGCCTGGTCGGCGTTCAGACCGTTCGGGAGAATGGAGAACGAAGGTGTGATGTGAGCATTGGGATACTGGTTGTTGGCAATGCCTACGCCGGAATTGAAGGCGTAGTGCGAACGGACGAATTCGGCGTCGCCGAAGCCGCCGACGGGGCCGAAGGAGCCGTCGTCGCTGAAGGGCAGGAAGTCAGCGACGGCTTTGCCTGGGTTCAGGCCGGTACCGTGGATGTCATCCTGAGCGAAAGCGATAATCGCTTCCGTTCCCACTGGATCCACGCTCTTGAGACAAGTCGCAGAGGCCGTATCGCAAATGGCTCGCAGAAGCGACCATGCACGATAGGTGCCGTTGACCAGGTTCGGGAAGTAGGCGCCAGCAGGCCAGACATCGCCTCTCAAGCAACCACCAGCACCACCGTTAAGAGCAGGGTTGCAGGTTGGCAGCGAACCACCCGCGTAGTTGGCAAAGATCGGGTCGACTCCATCCAACTGGAGGTAGCCGTAGCCCGGAATGGCCAGATTGGCAACGTTGCCGAAGCTGAAGAAGGTGTAACCGATGCTGTCCGCGATCAATCCGACGCCGGTTCCACCAGGCTTTCCGACTTCTTCACCGGTGCCGACCGCACGATACCGTTTTCCCAAGCCAGATCCCCCGAAATTGGTGCAGGGAGTGCCGGGAGGAACCGCAGCTTGCGGACCGCCCAGGGGGTTGATAGGGGCGTTGCCCGCGACGGCAACCAGGTTCGATTCTTGCGAGGTGGTGATGGCTACGTTAGAGTTGCTTACCGAAGAGCCTCCAGCCGCGCCACCTAAATTCCCGCCGTAGGAGCGGAACGAACTGAACTCAACCGTGTTCATGGTACCGGAAAGCGCTTCACGGAGGATGGGGTTAACTCCGAAATCCGAAGTGGATGGCGGCAGCCCTGGCGTGAATACGCCGCCGGCAAAGTTACCAATCGCATTGCTCGATCCACTGCAATCCACGCCGCCGAACAACTGACCAATGGGGCTCGGAGTGTAGGGGGTGATGCCGGCGTTGTCCTCGACGTTGTTGTACCAAGTCGAACCTGAGACCACGCTGCCCAAGCCAGCGGCGTTGGTACGGTTCGCGAGGAATACGATCGGCTCTTCGCCGACCGCGAAGACCGTGATGGTCTTGGAAATCGGAGCGTTGGTGAAAGGATCGGTTCCGCCCGGCAGTCCGAAAGCAACTGGGGTGGCGAAGGTTTGAGTGAAAGCGCTGGCAATGGAAGCGCCGATCAACGCGGTCGGGGAGGTGTTGTAGCCCAAACCCGACCAGGGAGACAGGGTGGACGTGGAGTTGGCGCGCTCGGTGGCAAACAGGGCATCTTCAGGACGGATGTCCGTCATGCCGGTGTTGAGGACGGACTTGTTGATCTTGTTGTAGACGTCGGCCGGGATCTCAGTGGCATCGCAGGTCGTCGCTCCGCCGCAGCTTGCTGCCGCGGTGGCGTCACCGTGCAGGAACAGTACTGGCTTGATCAGGTTGCCAGCCGCGTCGACTCCGGTCTGCACGCCGGTTGCGACAACAGTTGAAGCCCCGGCGAGGTAGGTGCGGACACCAACGGTGGAGTCCACTTGGTTGTAGTACCAGATATCGGAAGCATTGGCGCCATTGCAGTCGCCTGGCAGCGGGCAAACCCATGCTACCCAATAGGTAGCGGCTTCGACCGGGATCGCGTGATTACGGCCATCGACCACCCCAACGCAGGGCGTTCCGGGTTCGACGCTGTCAGCGCAGGAGCCTTTGATGGTGAAGTGGTGGACATTACAGGTTGTTCCGATGTTGCCAACGCCCCCGCAAGTTGTGGTATTTCCTGCGACGTCATTTACCACCGTGAGAGCGAATTGTTGGTACATGGCCGAGGAGCCCGAGGCCGCATAATGCAGGGTTTCTTGAGCATTCGCCGCCGGAATGGCAGCGACCGCCGCAGCCATGACCAAGGCTACGAAGAGCAGCTTAATCCTTGTCATCTGTAAATCTCCTTTTCGGAAGTCAGGATCGTACGTTGGTTGGGGTTGATCCCCGTGGGGCACTGCAGCGACCGAAACCCTGCAGGCCAGGAACATAGCGGACTGGGGTGACATTACCGAGGTAACTATCCACTAAGCGTGTGATCGCAGGATGACCGCAGTATTAAACGCGCGTGAATTTTTGGCTACGAAACGGTGCGGCCTGTGGAAAACAGGATGAAACTTTTGAATTGTCAAGATCGATAAGACAGCAACGGAGCGTGGCAACGCTCGACGCGGCGCGGGTCATCGGGGGCAGGCGATTCCGACTCGTGAGCGGCTTTGTAACCCGATTTTAATCTGGTAGTCATCCTTTCGTAACACTTCATCCCTTAGACTATGCTGCTCTTGCTTCGTGCGTCGTTGGAAGACTCCCAAATTCTTGGACATCCGGCACTATGAATAATTTCGCTCGATCAGCTTGGGGGAGAACACTTGTCTTTTCGCAGGGAGGTACGTTTGTGAGGTTTCGACCCGCACTGCTGAGTTTATGGGTGCTGATTTTAAGTTCGGCGGTCAGTGTAGTTGCTCAAGCTGCCACGGGAACGGCTGGACAGCCTGGCGGCAAGGCAGCGCTCACTGGGACTGTGAGTGATCAGACGGGGACTGGCGTGGCGGGCGCGATCGTGACTGCAGATAGCGGCGCGGGTTTCACCCAGAAC